>JAZDEX010000018.1:0-11998 GCA_043808405.1 Candidatus Omnitrophota bacterium
GCAACCTGCGATGATGCCTGTGGCGAGACTTTTGATAAGGTGGCTAAGATTTTAGAGCTAGGTTATCCCGGAGGGCCTTTGATTGAGCAAATAGCCAAGAAAGGCAACCCTCGAAAAATAAAATTTGGCTGCAGCAATACTAATAATCCGCTGGATTTTAGTTTTAGTGGAATCAAGACGGCGGTTTTATATAAGGCCGCAGACCGTAGGCCGCAGACCGTAGACAAAAAAGAAGATATTGCAGCAAGTTTCCAGGAAACAGCAATAGATGTTTTGATTAAAAAATCATTTCTGGCTTGTAAGTATAAAAAAGTAAAGCGGTTGGCAGTGGGCGGCGGAGTCATTGCTAATGCGCGCTTAAGAGAGAAATTTTTAGCTCGAGCGAAAGAAAATAAAATTACTTGTTTTTTCCCGGCAAAGCAATTTTGCACGGATAACGCGGCAATGGTTGCGGGCTTAGGCTATAAATTATTTAAAAAAGGTTACGTTTCAGATTTATTTTTAAGTGCGGACTTAAGTTAGGGAAAGGAGAAATTATGCTTACTGAAATGGAAACGATGCTGCGCTTGAGCCTATCAGTTGTTTTGGGCGGCTTGATTGGCATGGAGCGCGAGTTACACCGCCGCGCCGCGGGGCTGCGCACGCATATTTTAGTTTGTTTAGGATCTTGTCTTATGATGTTGACATCGGTCTATCTTTTTGATATATATAACACTGGAATACGTATAGATGTTACCCGTATGGCTGCCGGGGTAATTACCGGCATAGGTTTCTTAGGCGCTGGCGCGATTATGAAAGAAAGTGAAGGCGTCAAGGGCCTGACTACAGCCGCAAGCGTATGGGTTGCTTGTGGTATTGGATTAGCCATAGGATGCGGATTTTATTTGGGAAGTATTTTTTGCACCGGCCTGGCGTTAGTTACGCTTTTTTTCTTGCGTTATTTTGAAGGAATGATTTTCGGCTCAAGGGCTAGGCATGAACATGCAGAGAAAAAATAAGCACCCGGCGCTAAGCGGAATTGCGCCGGTGTGTGTTTCTACACAAAGGGGGTGGCAGATGGCTTTTAACAGAAAGAAGGTTGAAGAGAAAATTTTGGATGTAGATGCCGCGATGCAGGGAAGCCTAAATTTTAAGGACCCCGTTAACTTGCGTATTAATGGTAAATTTGAGGGAAGCCTGGAAACCAGAGGTAATTTGACTATTGGCAGCACAGCCATGGTTTCGGCTGAGATTGTCGGGGATAATATTATTGTAGGCGGCAGGATTAAAGGAAGGATTACCGCGCGGGAGCGCTTAACACTGCTTCCTACGGCAATTATTCAAGGCGATATTTATCCGGCAAAATTGAATATTGCCGAAGGCGCTATTCTCGAGGGCCATTGTTTTATGCTGCATGATTTTTTAAATTCCGAGGAGCTTGCGCGTTATCTAGAGGTAGATTTGAATTCAATCATGGAATGGGCTAATTCCGGAAAGATCCCCGCTCATAAAGAAGGGGATAACTGGAAGTTTGAAAGAAAGGCAATTGATTCCTGGGTAGCGCTGGGTAAGGTTGAAAAATAAGTTATGCCTGAAGAAAAACTTTTAACGGTCCGAGAAGTTTCGTCTATTTTAGGTGTTTCGGAAAAAGAGATAATCGAATTAGCTGAAGATGGCAAGATTCCCGCCTATAAAGTCGGCGGGGTATATTTAAGGTTCAAAAAAGAGCAGGTCG
This sequence comes from Candidatus Omnitrophota bacterium, assembly GCA_043808405.1. Classification (GTDB taxonomy): domain Bacteria; phylum Omnitrophota; class Gorgyraeia; order Gygaellales; family Profunditerraquicolaceae; genus JAZDEX01. Next base: position 1,715 of record JAZDEX010000018.1, read on the forward strand.
AAGGCATGCGTAAATCAATCCGCGTGGAATTAAGTAAGCCGGAACAGGCCCACGCTTATTCGATGCAGGATAAATTTGGCGATTTTATTTATTTTAACGATTTTTATATCGTGTCAGTTTTAATTATTATTTTTATGCTCTTTATTATATTCCGAGGGTAAATGCGCCGGACAGAAGGTTTTTGCGATTTAGGTTTTGCTAAGATAGATACGGATAGGCAAGAGCGGCGCGGGTTTGCCGAGGTTGTATATTGCGCGAATAAAACCCGTGAAGATATAAAAAAGATTGCCGGCGCGCTGCTTAAAAATAAACAGGATTTATTGCTTACTAAATTAGACCGGAAAGCATTCGCCTATCTTAAGAAATTTTTTCCGCGTTTAAAATATAACCCCGAAGCAAAAATAGCTTTTCAAACAATTAAGCCTAAAATAAAAAAGGGCCTAGTTGTAGTGATTTCCGCCGGCACCTCTGATATCCCTATTGCCGAAGAGGCGTATGTAACCTTAGAGGCTATGGGCAATAATGTGATTAAGCTTTATGATGTGGGTGTCGCCGGGGTTCACCGGATTATGCAGCACTTGGAGTTAATAAAAAAAGCTAAGGTGGTAATTGTGGTTGCGGGTATGGAAGGTGCGCTGGCAAGCTTAGTCAGCGGTTTGGTAAGTTGTCCGGTGGTAGCAGTCCCGACATCCTGCGGTTATGGGGCGAGTTTCCAAGGGCTATCCGCGCTTTTGACGATGTTAAACAGCTGTTCTCCAGGAATAGCGACGATGAATATCGATAATGGTTTTGGCGCGGGGTATTTTGCAAGCCTCATTAATAAGTAGGTAGTAGATAGGGGTTAGGGTAGTGAGAAAAAATAAGCTTAACTTAAAGGAAGCAATAAAATTCCACGGACATCTTGGGCCGTATCTGGTGCTGGGATTGTTGATGGGGGGCTTGGCAGTAAGTATCTTTAAGTGTAAAAAACATTTCGGGATTAAAGTCTTGGTGGTTGGGGCAACAGAAAAACCAAAGTCCTGCCTTATTGACGGTTTACAATTGTCTACGGGATGCACTTACGGCAAAGGTAATATTGAAAAAATTAAGGGGAGGTCGATTCAGGTTTTATTTTTGAATCTCGAGAATAAAAAGAAGTTGGTTATTTTATTAAGTAAAGATTTAATCGATAAATTAAATAATTTAAAAGGGCATAAGGATTCCGAGGCTTTCGCTAGAAAGCTCGCCGGCCTTAACTGTAAAAATTTATTTGAGATAAAATCGTAATTCTATTCTAGTCGGAGGATAAAATGGCGCTTTCAGGGTTAGATATCTATAAATTATTACCTAAAACTAATTGCCGCGATTGCGGTTTTGCAACTTGCCTTGCTTTTGCTATGCAATTGGCTAAAAAAGCAGCGGCAATTGAGAAGTGCCCGCATATAAAACCTGAAGCGAAACTTGCGCTTGAAGTTTCAGCCCAGCCCCCGGTAAAGTTAGTTTCTATAGGTTTGGGAGAAGAAAAGCTGGATATTGGCAATGAAACTGTCCTGTTTCGCCACGAAGAAAAATTCCGTAACCCTTGCGGCATAGGTTTTATTATTGAAGATAGCTTAAGCGATGCTGAAATTAAGAACCGGCTGGCTAAAATTAATAAATTCAAATTTGAACGTGTAGGGCAGGAAATAAAAGTTAACCTGGTTGCGATTAAACAATCTAAAGATAAGAATAGATTTGTTGAAGCAGCGAAATTAGTTTCGCTAAATACAAAATTCGGCATTGTTTTAATGAGCGAGGATTTGACTGCGCTCGAAGAAGCGCTTAAGATTATTGCCGGATTTAAGCCGCTTATTTACCGGGCAACAGAGAAAAATATCGCCCAAACCGCTAAACTCGCCAAAGATTTTAATTGCCCATTGGTAGTTTCTGCTTCGCAGCTGGAAACGCTTGCTAATTTAGTTAAAGAGGCAAGTAGCTTGGGGGCAGCCGAAATTATTTTAGATACAGGTATTAAGCCGGTGTCGCAAAAAATATCGGACTTAACTCAAATCAGAAGGCAGGCGTTAAAGAAAAATAACCGCTTGTTCGGGTATCCTGTTTTAGCGATAGCGGATTCAAACGATCCATATGAAGAAGCGATGCTTGCCGCGACTTATATTTCAAAATACGCCGGAATTGTTTTGATCAAAGGCGCTAATGAAGCGGATGTGATTTCTATTTTGACTCTCAGGCAGAATATCTATACTGATCCTCAGAAACCATTGCAGATTGAGCCTAAGCTTTATCCGATAGGCGCTGTGACTAAAAATTCTCCGGTTTTAGTAACCACTAATTTTTCGCTTAGCTATTATACGGTTTTAGGCGAGGTTGAGGCTAGCAAGGTGCCTTCTTATATACTCGGCATTGATACCGAGGGTATGTCAGTATTAACCGCTTGGGCAGCGGAGAAATTTACCCCGGATAAAATCTCGCAATCTTTAGATCAATTTAATGTTGCCGATACAGTTGGGCATAAAAATTTGATTATTCCCGGCTATGTCGCGATGATGAGCGGGGATTTAGAAGAAAAATCCGGATGGAAAATCATCGTCGGGCCTAAAGAAGCGGCAGGGATCCCCTCATTTTTGAAGAATTTATAAGGCGTAAGGAGGGCTAATGTTAAAGAAATTTATACTTTTAGGTTTCTTATTTTTTATTTTTACCATGGCCTTTGCGGAAACTGTTGTTTTAAAAAGCGGCCAAAAAATAGAAGGGAAAATTACCGAAAATACGGATAAGTATATTAAAATTAATTTCTCCGGAGTGGAACTGACTTATTATAAAGACCAGATAGCGCAGATTGACGGTAAAGGCCTGGTAGCTGTTGCGGCCGCCCCGGGCGGGGATTTAGTTGCCGAGGCGATGGAAATATCCGGGGCGAATAAAATTATTCAGGAGTTCGTTAATTCTTATAATAGTGGTTTAATTGGCGCTAAAGATAAAGTTAACGCGCAGGCACAGCCAATTTTAGATAAGGCTGCGCTAGATCCTTCTTTTGCCCTGGAATTGCGCCAGGCGGCAGTAGATTATTTTTCCGCTCATCTTGAGCAGGATAAATTAAAGGCAGTAATAGATTGGTTTCAGGGGCCGCTTGGCATGAAGATACTAGACTTGGAATCTAAGGGGGCGGATACCCCTGCGGCACAAAAAGAGCTGCAAGATATTTCTTTTAATTTAAAAAATAATAAAATCCCTGAGCAGCGTTTGGTTTTAATGCGTAAATTAGACGGCGTGACTAATTCTTCTGAAATGTTTATTGATATGGTGATTGCCGCAGTAGGGACTGTTTCTTTGGCCCTGGAGCCTATACTGCCGGAAAATAAGCGTTTAAAGCCGGGAGAGTTAGGCAGGATGCGCTCGGAATTAGTTGTCCCTCTAAATAGCCAGGTAATGATCGGATTTCTTTTTGCTTTCCGCGCGCTTTCCGATGAAGAAATAACGGAATATATTAAATTTTGCGAGTCGGTTTCCGGCAGTTGGTTTATTGATGCTGTAGGCGAATCATTAAAGAAAGCTTTTGCGTCTGCCGGGGATAAAATTGGCGCGCGCGTCCGCCCGGCAATAGAGGAATATTTAAAGAATAAACAGAGTAAATAAATGGAAAAGTTTAAGGTTAAATTCTATCCCGACAATAAGGTTATTGAGGTTGAGAAAGATAAGACTATCCTTTCTGCCGCGATATCCGCCGGGATATATATAAATTCGGCTTGCGGCGGGGATGGAGTTTGCGGCAGATGTAAAGTTATTTTAAGAAAAGGCCATGTTTTGACTCAGGGGCAGCATGGTATGTTGACTCAAGAAGAAAAAGGCCGGCATGTATATTTAGCTTGCGTGGCCAGCGTGCATAGCGATCTTGAAGTAGAGATCCCTAATGAATCGCGCATGGATTTTGAGAAAACAATTTCTAAGGAATTGAAGGGGTTATACTCGGAATCTGAAGAAATCGAGCTCCTTTTAGCTAAGCCGGGTGAAGTTTTCGCGCACTCGCCTTTAGCGACAAAAATATACCTGGAACTCCTTGAGCCTAATATCGACGATAAATTAAGCGATTTGGAAAGGCTTTATCGCAAGATACGCAGTTCTTGGAATATCCCCTTTATACAAACCGGGCTTTCGAATATCCGGCAGTTAGGCGAATTGTTGCGTGATTCGGATTGGAAAGTCACCGTTACTTTAGGCAAAAGAAATGATTCAGTAGAATTGGTTTTAGTTGAACCTGGGAATACAGCAAATAAGAATTTTGGTTTATGTTTTGATATCGGCACAACCACTATTACCGGGCAGTTGGTTGATTTAAGCAGTAAAAAAGTAATCGGTACGCGCATTACCTATAATAAGCAGGCGGCTTTTGGCAGCGATGTGATTACGCGTATTATTTACGCGCAAGAAGAAGGCGGCCTGGATAAATTGCACATGGCAGTTACTGATACAATGAATCATATAATTAAGGAATTAATCGAAGAATATAAAATAGATTTAAATGATGTAACTTGTATTTTATGCGCGGGCAATACTACGATGATGCATCTTTTATTAAGCGTTGATCCGGCGTATATTCGCCGCCAGCCCTATGTGCCGACGGTAAATTTGGTCCCGGTTGTGCGCGCGGGCGAAGCGGATATCAATATAAATCCGCGCGGGCTTTTGTCTTGTGCCCCGGGAGTATCTAGTTATGTTGGCGGCGATACTACGGCAGGGGTTTTATCTTGCGGGCTTTATAAAGAAGAAGATTTATGCATTCTGATTGATATAGGCACTAACGGCGAAATAGTTTTAGGCAATAAAGATTTTATGATTGCCGCGGCTGCTTCTGCGGGCCCGGCTTTTGAGGGAAGCGGGGTTAGCTGTGGTATGCGCTCAGGCCGCGGCGCGATACAGAAGATAAAAATTGGCCGGGTAAATTATGAGGTAACTTATGAAACTATCGGCGGGGCCCAGCCGCGGGGTATTTGCGGTTCAGGCTATATTGATTTGATTTCTGAATTATTAAGCGCAGGCGTAATTGATAAAAGCGGAAAGATTATGGTAGAATCCGATAGGGTCCGCAAGGGTAACTGCGGTAAGGAATTTGTGGTTGTATTTAAGGATGAGGCGGATTCTACTTCAGATATAGTTATTAATGAGGCGGATATTGAAAATCTAAAACGCGCAAAAGCCGCGATTTATTCAGCCACCGCGATTTTAGTCAAGCATATGGAGCTAGATTTTTCGCAAATTAAAAAAATATTTATTGCTGGAGGGTTCGGCACCTACTTAGATTTAGAAAAGGCGATAAAAATAGGATTATTACCGGATATTGAGAGGCAAAAATTAATATTTGTGGGAAATAGTTCATTGGCAGGGGCTAGGCAGATGTTATTGTCGTATGAGGCAATGAAAAAGGCCGAGAAAATAGCCGGTAAAATAACTTATTTTGAATTGTCGGTTGATCCTGGATATATGGATGAATATATGGCGGCATTATTTTTTCCACATACAGATTTAACGCGTTTTTCTTCGGTGAAATTTTGATGGGCTATGTGATTGCCATGGCGGGTAAAGGCGGGACTGGTAAAACAACTATTGCCGCGTTATTAACCAGATTGATAAAAGAAAAAGGTTTAGGTTCAGTTCTAGCGATAGATGCTGATCCAAACAGTAATCTATCGGAAAGTTTGGGCTTAGAGCTCAAAGAAACAATCGGTGATATTTTGGATAATATTTCGCTGCAGCCAGATCAAATTCCCGCAGGCATGCCTAAGGATAGGTATATTGAATACAGGGTTCAGGCGGCAGTTGCCGAGGGCGATGGTTTTGATGTTTTGACTCTTGGCCGGCCCGAGGGCCCGGGATGTTATTGCTACGCGAATAATGTTTTGCGTAATGTGATGGCGAAATTAATTGAGGGTTATAACTATATTATAATTGATAATGAGGCTGGTTTAGAACATTTATCACGGCGCACAACCCGCAAAGCAGATACGTTGGTGGTAGTCTCTGATGCTAGTAAAGTCGGGCTTAAAGCGGCAAAAAGAATAAATGATTTGTCGCATGAGCTTAAAATAACGATTAAAAAAAGGCTTTTGATTATTAACCGTAATAATGAGATAATTAACGTTAAAGATTCAGGCTTAGAGTGTGCCGGTAACATTCCGGTTGACGATAATATTGTTAAGGCTGGCCTTAATGGAAATTCGATGATGAGTTTAAGCAATGAATCAATAAGCATAAAAGCGCTTGGAAATATAGGAGATAAAATATGGCACTAGATTTGATTCTAGAAAAATGGCCGGGAGAAGTTTCGACGGTTGTTATTGGGGCAACCAAGAATGAGGGCGGCAGCCGCGCGCATACAATTAAGATCGGCGGAGAAAAGGCCCTGCCCTTTTTATTTCAGGAAGGTGTAATTCCGAATAAACCGGAAATTGCTTTTGAGATTTTAGATATCGCGCCTGATGATTGGCCGGAAAGCTTAGTTAAGCCTTTTACCGATGTGATAAATGATCCTTTAGCTTGGGCCCAAAAATGCGTTAAAGAATATAACGCGCGCGCTATTTGCTTAAGATTGTTAGGCGCGCATCCGGATTTTGGCGATAAAACTCCTGAGGTAGAGGCAAAATTAATTAAAGACATTTTAAAAAAGATAGATGTGCCATTGATTATTTTAGGCAGCGGCGATAATGCTAAAGATAATTTAGTTTTACCTGCTTGTTCTGAGGCAGCTTCGGGCGAGCGTTGCCTAATTGGTTCTGCCCTGCAGGATAATTATAAGACGATTACTGCCGCGGTAGCAGCTGACGGGCATAGTGTTGTTGCCGAGTCGCCTATTGATATTAATATCGCGAAGCAGTTGAATATTTTGATTTCGGATATGGGTTTGGGCCTTGAGCGCATAGTTATTGATCCGACTATTGGCGCATTGGGTTATGGGCTTGAGTATGCTTACTCGATTATGGAGCGCGCGCGCCTGGCGGGTTTATCAGGCGATAAAACTGTTGCCTTGCCGTTTATTTGTTTTGTCGGTAATGAAACCTGGCGCACAAAGGAGGCTAGGTTCGAAGATAATTCAGAACAAGGTATAGTATGGGAGGCAATGACTGCAACTGCATTAATTCAGGCAGGGGCGGACTTGCTAGTTATGCGCCATCCTAAGGCGATAGAGAAGGTTAGTGGATATATTGATAGTTTGATGATTAAGTAAGGGCAGGCATGCTTATTATTGGCGAATTGATTAATGGGATGTATAAAAATATCTCAAACGCGTTAAAAGATAAAAATAAAGCCGTGGTTCAGAAATGCGCTTTGGAGCAGATTCAGGCTGGGGCGGATGCTTTAGATGTTAATTGCGGCCCCGAGTCAAAAGACCTAGTTTCAGATATGCGTTGGCTGGTTGAAACCATACAGGAAGTAACCGATAAAAGCTTATCGTTAGATTCGAGTTCACATAAGGCAATTGAGGCAGGCTTAAGTGTGGCTAAAAATAAAATTATAATTAATTCGACGACCGCCGATCAGGAAAAAATGGATGTATTAATTCCTTTGGCCAAGGAATATAACGCAAAGTTAATTGGTTTGACTATAAGTTCGCAGGGTATCCCGCAGAATAAGGATCAGCGTTTAGAGTTGGCAGCGGCAATTGTGGCAAATTGCCAGGATCAAGGGTTTCCGGTGGAAGATCTGTATTTAGACCCTATCGTAATGCCGATTAATGTGGCGCAGGCTCAAGCAATAGATATTCTGGAGTCTATTCGTGAATTTAAAATTATATCCGAGCCTAGCCCAATGACTCTTATTGGATTAAGCAATGTTTCGCAAGGGGCAAATGCGCGTAAACTTATAAACCGCACATTTCTAGTTATGGCTTTAAGTTTTGGCTTGGACAGCGCGATACTTGACCCCAAGGATAAAGATTTAATGGACGCCGCGATTACTACCGAGCTGGTTTTAAATAAACAAATATATTGCAGCTCATTTTTAAGCGCTTACAGGAAGAAATAAAATGCCCAAAAAAATAATCCGCGATATTTTTAGGTTTGAAGGCTATAGGAAAAGTTTCCGGAATGCCGCGCGCGGAATTATTTATTTATTTTTATATCATCGGAATATGCGCTTAGTTTTTATTATTGGTTTCGCGACGCTTATGATTGGTTTGTATATCGGTTTTAAGGGTATTGAAATCGTAGCTTTAGGCGTTACCATAACCCTTGTTTTTATGGCGGAGATATTTAATACTGCGGTTGAATTAATGATGGATGCTATAGCCGAGAAATACAATACTAAGATACGCCTGGTAAAAGATATTGCCGCGGGTATTGTGGTGATTAGCTGTTTGAACGCGTTTGCCGTCGGCTTTATTCTTTTTGGCAAAAAACTAGGGTGGTATTAAAGCAGGAATAGTGGTATAATTAAACGTAAATATAATTTCGGCGGAGTAGCTCAGCCTGATAGAGCACGCGGCTCATACCCGCTTGGTCGGTGGTTTAAATCCACTCTCCGCCACCAGCCTTTTTAAAACATAGGAGGTAATGATGCTAAAGCTAACTGTAATCGTGGTATTTATTGGTACTGTTTTGCTTTTAAGCGGCAATACATTCGCGGAATCCGGCGATGTGGCGGGCGATCAGCCGGAATTTAAGGCGATGGATGCCGATAGCGATAATTATGTAGTTATGAAAGAGTTCCAGGCGTATCAGAAAGATAGTTTTAATAATTTCGATTTAAATAAAGACGGTATTCTCGATGCTGAAGAATTGAATGCTGATGCAAAAGGAACGTTTACGGGGGTTGATAAAAATAATGATGGGCAGCTAACCTGGGAAGAAGCAAGCGGCAGTTTTAGTGATTATTTTAAGCAAATGGATATAAATAACGACAATAAAATCGATGCTCAAGAGTATGATGAGTATTGGAAAAATAGGATTCAATTTTAATCATGAAGATAATATTATTTCTAATTTTATTTATTGCGTGTATAACGCCTGTTGTTTTTGCCGGAGGTTATTTTAGCGCGCCTTCCGAGGACTTCAGCAGTTTATCTGAAGATTTTAATTCTCCTTCCGAAGATTTCGGCTCTGTGTCCGAAGATTTTAGCTCTCCTTCTGAAGATTTTAGTTCTCCGTCGGAAGACTTTAGCTCTCTTTCTGAAAGTTTAATTATAAGCCAGTAATATTCGTATGATCCAGGAAAAATTAAATAAGACGATTAGCTCATATAATCTTTTTAATGAAGGCGATAGGGTTGTAGCCGGCGTATCCGGCGGGCCTGATTCTGTGGCGCTGCTTTATTTATTAAATGATCTTAAAAAAGTTTTAGGATTGAAATTGTATGTTGCGCATTTGGATCATATGTTAAGGAGAGGTTCTTCTAAGGACGCGGAATTTGTTAAAAAGCTAGCGCAAAAATTAGGCCTCCCGGCAATTATCGGCCAAATTAATGTGAAACGGATAGCTCAAAAAGGGTCAATTGAAGAAATTGCCCGTAATGCCCGCCTAGGATTTTTATTCAGAGTAGCTAAAGAAAATAAAGCTAGAAAAATCGCTCTGGCGCACAATATGGATGATCAGGCAGAGACGGTTTTAATGCGTATTTTGCGCGGCAGCGGCCTTTATGGCTTGGCTGGTATATTGCCTAAAAGAAAATTATGTGGTTTTGAAATTGTCCGCCCGTTAATTGAAATAAGCCGTAAAGAAATTGAAGCGTTTTTGCGCCGGAAAAAAATATCCGTGCGTATTGATCCTTCTAATTTACAGGATATTTATTTTAGGAATAAGATTAGGAATAAACTTCTGCCTTTATTGCAAAAAGAATATAATAAAAATATTAAAGAAGTTTTGGCGAATATGGGGCAGAGCGCGGGATTCGATTATGATTATTTAGCGCAAATTGCTGAAAGTAAGTCTAAGGGTATGCGTAAAAGGTTAAGTATCGCTAAGTTATTAAAAATGCATCCGGCATTAAGGCGCCTGATTATAAGGCAGGCAATTAAGAATGCGCAAGGCTCAACCCGCCGCATTAATTTTCAACATATTAAGGAGATTGAAGATTTATTAGCCAATCGCCCCGACGGCGCTATCGTTAATCTTCCCAAGAATACCTGTGTAGTAAAGAAAAAGCCTTACCTTAATTTCTATATAAGATAAATCTATTAAAAGGGATTGGTCAACACATCCTTACCCCCTCTAGCTAAAGATAAGACATAAGTATTAAGTAACACATCAAGGTCAACTGCAGTTGTCATTAATAAACGTTTATCTAAATCAGGCTTTTTCTCTTTAGCTAACTGCCAAG
>JAZDEX010000019.1:0-16511 GCA_043808405.1 Candidatus Omnitrophota bacterium
GGGCCGCGCCTGTTGCATGTAGTTACTAAAAAAGGCAAAGGTTATCTTCCGGCAGAGGCAGATCCGGTGAGGTTTCATGGCCTGGGGCCTTTTGATATTAATGACGGAGTTTCTTTAGCTAAAGATTGTTCTGTCCCAACTACTTATACCGAAATTTTTGGTAAAAAGTTAGTTGAGTTAGGCGAGAAAGATAAAAAAATAGTGGCAATTACCGCGGCCATGCCTGAAGGAACAGGGTTAGATAAATTTCACGGCGCGTTTCCGGAAAGATTTTTTGACGTGGGAATTGCTGAGGGCCACGCGGTTTGTTTTGCTTCCGGCCTGGCGCGCCAGGGGCTTAAACCTGTGGTAGCGATTTATTCTACATTCTTACAGCGGGCTTATGATCAAATCATCGAGGATGTGGCTTTACAAGAGACAGCGGTGGTATTTGCCGTTGACCGCGCGGGGATTGTAGGAGAAGATGGGGTAACGCATCAAGGTATATTTGATATTAGTTTTTTAAGAAGCGTGCCGAATTTAAATATTATGGCGCCGTCTTGCGCGATAGAATTAGAAATGATGTTGGAATTTGCGTTTGAATTGGGTAAGCCAGTGGCAATAAGATATCCCAGAGGTAGGGCATCAGTCTACGGTCTACAGTCTACGGTCTGTGGTCTAGAATTGGGTAAGGCAGAAGTATTACGGGAAGGGGCTGATTTTTTAGTTATTGCCTTGGGTAGTATGGTGGCTGCGGCAGAGGAAGCGCTGGATTTGTTAGCTAAAAAAAATTTGCATGGCACTTTAATTAATGCTAGATTTATTAAGCCATTGGATAAAGAATTATTTAATTTATTTAGCGCAAGATCAAAACATATATTTACCATAGAAGAAGGAATTGTCGATGGAGGCTTTGGCAGCGCGGTAGCGGAAAGTTTGAATAAGCCAGTGATAAGAATTGGCTTGCCTTGCGCGTTCATTCCCCATGGCAAAAGGGACATATTGTTAGAAAAATATGGATTAACGCCTAAGGGAATTGCTGATAAAATAAGGGCGATAATATAATGATTTGTGTCATTGCGAGGAGGCCGATAGGCCGACGAAGCAATCTTTTTAAAAAGATTGCTTCGCTCGCCTAAAGGCTCGCTCGCAATGACACGGAGATTGTAATTATATGACCAAAGTTAATATTAATCAGGAAAGATGCAAAGGTTGCCTTTTGTGTTTAAGCGCATGCTCTAAGAAATCCATTATAGTTGAGCAAAAGGTAAATATTCGAGGCGTAAAGACAGTTAAATTTAAAGATGGCGCAGAGTGTATTGGTTGCGCCATGTGCGCAGTGATTTGTCCGGAAGCTTGCATTGAAATAATCCAATTATGAAAAAAGAAAAAATATTAATGACCGGTAATGAAGCCATCGCTCAAGGCGCGCTTGATGCTGGCTGCCGTTTTTATGCCGGCTATCCAATTACCCCGCAGAATGAAATACCCAGTTTTATGTCCACGCATATGCCAGATAGTGGCGGCGTTTTTATTCAGGCGGAGTCAGAGCTTGCCGCGATAAATATGGTTTATGGGGCGGCAGCTTGCGGAGCGCGGGCGATGACCTCGTCTTCTAGCCCGGGAATTAGCCTGAAGCAAGAAGGGATTTCTTATCTTGCCGGAGCCCAGCTTCCGGCGGTAATTGTAAATATTATGCGTGCCGGGCCCGGATTAGGGAATATTTGGCCGGCGCAATCAGATTATTTTCAGGCCACCCGTTCAGGCGGGCATGGCGATTATCATTGTATAGTTATTGCGCCTTCATCAGTGCAGGAAGCATATGATTTTATGTATTTAGGTTTTGATCTAGCTGATAAATACCGTAATCCAGTAATGATTTTAGGCGATGGGACTCTGGGGCAGATGATGGAACCGCTTATTAGACCGCAGACCGTAGACTGTAGACCGCAGGCCTATGAAAAACCTTGGGCCCTGACAGGGTGCAAGGGCAGGGCGCGCAATATTGTAAAATCATTTCATCTAAAAGAAGGGGATTTAGAGATATTAAATTTATCTTTACAGAAAAAATATAAAATAATTCAAGAGAAAGAGCAGAAGTTTGAAGGGCTATATTTAGATGATGCCCAAATTATTCTAGTGGCTTATGGCACAATGGCGCGGATTGCTAAAAGCGTAGTGTCCAAATTAAGGGATAAAGGGAAAAAAATAGGCTTGATCCGTCCGATCAGCCTTTGGCCGTTTCCAGTGAAGGCTTTTAATCGGTCTACGGTCTACGGTCTACGGTCTAAATATTTAGTCATTGAGATGTCCTATGGCCAGATGGTGGAGGATGTGCAATTAGCGGTAAATGGCAAGGCAAAAATAGATTTCTTGGGCCGCTCCGGCGGGGGAGTTCCATCGGAAGAAGAAATAATAAGAAGTTGTAAGTTTTAAGTAAAAAACTAATGAAAATAATATATTCTCATCCTAAATCTTTACGCAATGTTCCCACGCACTATTGCCCGGGCTGCGGCCACGGCATAGCGCATCGCCTAATAGCCGAAGTAGTAGATGAATTAGGTATCAGAGAGAAAGTTATTGGGGTTACTCCCATAGGTTGCGCGGTGGTGGCTTATGATTATTGGGATTTTGATTGTTCGGAGGCTTCCCACGGCAGGGCGATGGCTGTGGCAACCGCGATTAAGCGAGTGCGGCCGGAAAATATAGTTTTTACTTACCAAGGCGACGGAGATTTAGCGGCGATTGGCACTAATGAAACCATACACGCGGCTAACCGCGGAGAAAATATTACCGGTATATTTATTAACAATGCCATATACGGTATGACTGGCGGGCAGATGGCTCCAACTACGCTAGCCGGGCAAAAAACTGCGACTTGTCCCCGCGGCAGGGATGTTTTAACTCAAGGTTACCCTTTAAAAATTTCTGAGATGTTAGCGTTGCTTAAAGGGGTTAAATATATTGAGCGCGTGGCTTGCGATTCTGTTGCCGGAATAATAAAAACTAAAAAAGCTATTAAAGAGGCGTTTCAAAATCAAATTGAAGGAGTGGGTTTCTCGTTGGTGGAGATTTTATCCCCTTGCCCAACATATTGGGGGCTGTCGCCACAAGAATCACTTATATGGATTAAAGAGGTAATGGCAAAAGAATTTCCATTAGGAAGGGTAAAATAATGTGTCATTGCGAGGAGGCCACATTCGCTTCGCTCAGTGCAAGCTCCGGCCGACGAAGCAATCTAATAAAGATTGCTTCGGTCGCTTCGCTCCCTCGCAATGACACCGACTGCTATGGTTGAACGTATTATAATTGCCGGCTCAGGCGGGCAAGGGATTATGCTTTTAGGCAAGATTATCGCTGAGGCAGCGATGCGTGAAGATAAATTTGTTACCTGGCTGCCTTCTTACGGGGCAGAAGTGCGCGGAGGCACAGCGTATTGCATGATTATAATTTCCGATCAAGAAATCGGCTCGCCTTATATATTAAAAGCAGATACTTTGATTGTGCTGAATGAGCCATCGTTGTTAAGATTTAAGGGCCGTTTAGGCAATAAGGGTTTATTGATCGCCGATAACTCTCTTATCGAGGACAAATCTGTCCAGGGCGATTATTATCCTTTTACGGATATTGCAATTAAGCTGGGTAATGTTAAAGTCGCTAATGTGGTGGTGCTGGGATCTTTTATCACGCTTAAGAAAATTGTTTTTAAAGAAAGCGCCCTGCAGGCAATGCAGAATTTTGCCGGGCAGGATAAAAAACACCTTTTGGAGATAAATCAAAAGGCTCTGGAAGCAGGGATTTCCTTAAGTAAAAAGTAACTATGAATCAGGGTATTCCAGTAAAATATGTTTTTATAATTTTAGCATTAGGATCATTAATTTACGTTAATACGCTAAGAAATGAGTTTGTTTCCGATGATATTCCGGCGATAGTCAATAATCCGGATATATCTAAACTGTCTTTTAATGGTAATTTGGCAGCTTTTAGTAATTCTTTGAATTATAGAATAGGTGGGTTTAATCCGGTTGTCTATCACTTAACTAATTTAGGCCTGCATTTAGCAAATTCTATATTAGTATTTTTGTTCCTGCGTTTATTTTTCAATCCGTCTGCTTGTTTTTGGGCTGCGTTAATTTTTGCCGCCCATCCTATACATACTGAAGCAGTAACCTGGATTTCTGGCAGGCCGTATTCAGGAGGGACATTTTTATTATTAGCTTCTTTCTTATTATATTTAAAAGGTACATCCGGGCCACGAGTGAAGTTAGCTTATTTTCTACCGGCTTTATTAATGTTTGCCGGCGCTTTATTTATCAATACATCATTTTTAGTTTCGTTGTTTTTATTTATACTATATGACCTGGTTTTTGCCAGGTGGCAAAGAACATGGAAGTATTGGTTTTTATTTATAGCGCTAGCCGGTATTAGGTTTTTATATATATTCGGGGATGTGAGGGGTAGGATAGCGAGCTTGAATCAGGGCAGCGTGGGTCAAGGCACGAGTAATCTGGCCTTTAATGCGGTATATTCTTTTTTCTCACATCTGTGGTTAATTCTTTGGCCAATGAAATTAACTCTTTATCATGAGCCCTGTAATATTTCAGTCGGCATGCTTATGGTGGGAGGAGTTTTATTAGTCGGCTTGATTTTACTGCTCCCTAAGATTTTTAAAAAAAGTAAAGCAATGTTCTTTGCTATTTTGTTATTCGCGCTGTTTTTAGCGCCGACGTACAGCCCGGTAATGATTTCTTGGCTGGTAGCCGAACGATATGTTTATTTTCCTTCGATCGCGTTTAGCATGTTAATTGCTTTTTTAATCGATTCGTTTAGCGTGAATAAGAAAATAAGCCGGTTTATTTACGTTTTTTTGGCAATACTGATTGTTTTTTATTCTGGGCGTACTATTATTAGGAATGCTGACTGGAGCACCCATGCTAGTATTTGGCGGGCAACGGTTAGAGTTTCTCCGCTTAGCCCCAAGGCGCATAATAATATGGGTGATGTTTATTCCCGGGAAGGCAATTTAAGCGCGGCAGCAGGAGAATTCTCGAGGGCAACTGAATTAAGGTCGGATTATTGGGAGGCGTATCATAATCTGGCGAATACTTATCAAAAGATGGGGATGTTCGCGCAAGCAGATTTAAATTATAGAAAAGCAGTGGAATTAAATCCGAGTTTTTATCAGCCTATAAATAAATAGAGGAGACAATAAAATGATCAGGGTTCGTTTCGCACCTTCACCGACGGGGAATTTACATATCGGCGGCGCGCGCACAGCTTTATTTAACTGGGTCTACGCTCGCAGCGTAGGGGGAAAATTTATTTTAAGGATAGAAGATACGGATCAGGCGCGCTCAAAGCCGGAATTCCTGGAAGAAATTTTATTTAGCTTAAATTGGCTGAGGTTTAAGTGGGATGAGCTATATCATCAAAGTGAAAGATTCAATACTTATAAAGAATACGTCGATAAATTACTAAGCGCGGGCAAGGCTTATATAGAAGAAATTGAAGGAAAGAAAGCAATTATTTATAAAGTTAATCCGCGCAAAATTATGGTTAATGATTTGATCCGCGGCCAGATAGAGTTTGATTCTGAAACGATTAAAGATCAAGTCTTGATTAAATCTGACGGGACTCCGACCTATAATTTTGCCTGCGTGGTGGATGACGCGACAATGAATATTACCCATGTGATCCGCGGAGACGACCATATTTCTAATACCCCTAAACAGATTATGCTTTATGAGGCGTTAGGTTTTAAGATTCCGGAATTCGCGCATTTGCCTTTAATAATGGGTAAAGAAGGCGGACGGCTTTCCAAGCGCACCGGGGCAACCGCGATTTCTGAATACCGTAACATGGGGTTTTTGCCTGAAGCGCTGGTAAATTATTTATTACTGCTGGGCTGGGCGCCGGGTGAAAATCGCGAAGTTATTGATATCAACGAGGCAATCAAATTGTTTGATATAAAACATGTAAATAAAACCGCGGCTATTCTGGATATGGATAAGCTCAATTGGATGAACAACCAGTATTTAAAAACTAAGGATCCCGAAAAATTAGCTGATGAAGTTATCCCCATGCTTACGCTTAAAGGTTGTATAGATAAGGATAATTTTGATAGAAATTATATCGTTTCTCTGTTAAAATTGTTTCAGGCTCGGTTGACCACGCTTAATGATTTTGGCGATTGGGCTGATTTTTTCTTTGTGCAAGATGTTGTGGTTGAGCCGAAGGCCGCAGAGAAATACTTAAATAAAGATTTTTCGCGCGAGTTTAAATTATTTCTGGAAAAGCTCGACGGATTAAAAGAGCTTACCGTTGAAAATATTGAAGGAGCTTTTAGGGATTTATTAAAAGAGCTTAACATTGAATCTAAGGCTTTGATTCATCCGCTAAGAGTTGCTTTAACAGGTAAGACTGTTGGCCCGGGGTTATTTGAAGTTATTTTTTATTTAGGTAAGGATAGAGTTAAACACAGATTGAGTAAATTTATAAGCTGGATGCCTGGTTAAGAAAAAATGCCTGGCAAATTATTTTAAGAAATTTTGCCCTGTCGTCTAATCGGTAGGACTTCAGATTCTGGATCTGACTACCATGGTTCGAGTCCATGCGGGGCAGCCACTTTGGACGCTCATTCAAACCACATAAGGTTAATGAGTTAATAAAAATGAACATATTTAGGTTTAATTCTCAACATGATCGGTGTCGTTATTTTAGGATTCCAACCTCAGGCGACTTTATGGGGCACGGGGGTTCGTCCAAAGATAATTTGGCTTAATATATTGGGATGGGGATTTATGTTCGTCGGTTTCGGTTTGATGCTTATTTCTGTTACTTTAAGTAGAAAGAAAAAGATTGACGAACGCAGACCGTTGTGGTATAAATAATGCCATCATCCCAGTGAGATCTCGTATCTTGCTGGCCCCGAACTTCTCGTGAGTTCGGGTTTTTTATTATAGCCTATGAACAGAACAGCTTTCTTTGTAGATGGCTTTAATCTTTATCACTCCTTAGATTCTAATCCCGCCTACTACAAAAATAAATGGCTTAATCTTGATAAGCTCGCCCATTGTTTTATCACTTCGCACGATAAGATAGAAAAGGTATTTTATTTTACGACCTATACGACATGGGATCAAGTTAAGTTGGCCAAACATCAGATATATGTAAAAGCATTACAATTTGTAGGCGTTGAAGTAATTTTCGGTGCTTTTAGATACGCCGACAAAACCTGCCGCGTTTGTCATAAGCAATACAAAACTTTTGAAGAAAAGCAAACAGACGTTAATATTGCCATTAAGCTTTTTCAGACAGCTGTCCAGGATTTATGGGATACTGCAGTAATTGTTTCTGGAGACAGCGATTTAATACCCGCTATACAAGCCGTGAAGAGCACTTTTCCTGCAAAGCGGATTGGTTTGGCGATTCCGATAGGCAGGCGCGCAGAGGAGTTAAAACAGGTAGTAGATTTTCATATGAAATTGAAAGAAAAGCACTTGATCACCAGCCAATTCGAAGACGAAATAACCATAGACGGCGGTATTAAATTAACTCGGCCTGCTACTTGGAAATAAAAAGTAATTCCAAAATATAGGACATTTTAGGACAAGGTTATAGGACACCAGAAACGCCTATTATAAGATTTCGGATTAATTTCGGTTGCCCAAATAGATGAAGCCGTCTTTATAATGGCGGACAGTCATCTTCACAAGTAGGTGAAGCACTTGAGGTTGCCTGTCCCGAGCGAAGTCGAGGGATGAAGTTCGTCTGGCATTCAGTTCGGGCAATAAATATTAAAAGTTAAAGCAAGGGCAGTTTTTAATTATCGGCAATGAAAAATTCTACTTCTCGATTGAAAGACGTATTAAAAATAGGGCGGTTTATAATTCCCTATAGAATATACGAAAATAATGGCCCGCAGCTTATATGCGTTAATGGCATTCAGCAATCTATGGCGATGTGGCAGACTTTTATCGCTCGTTTCTCGAAAAATTACAAAATAATTCTTTTCGATTTCCCTAATCAAGGTAAGGCCGAGATTGTTCATGGCCCGTCTCAAGTGTCATTGGATGAGCAGGTGGAGATCTTATCGGCGGTTATGGAAAAAACAAACTTTAGTATTCTGGGCACGCTTTGTGCTGCCTCTTGGGGCGGGGTGATTGCCGTAGCCTTCGCCGCGAAATATCCGGATAGGGTTAAAAGATTAATCTTGGCCAGCCTGGGGACAAAGCCGAATAAGAAGATGGTTGAAACTATTAAAAAAGGCTCATTGGTTGATAAGAATGACCGTGGTAAAATGGCTCAAACATTGATAAAAAGTTTCGGAGAAACTTTGCCTATACGGATTAAACAGAATATTATTAATCAGTTTCATGCTATGAAAGAAGAAAGCGTGCAGGCTTTTTACGAGCATGGGCTCTTGGTAGTTTCTTCAAAGCAATTAGGCGATGTAGTTAATCTAAAGAAGATTAAGGCCAGGACGATTTTGCTTAACGGAGAAAAAGACGTTATCATTGATCTGGACGATGTTAAGTATCTATCTACGCAAATCCCAAACTGCGAGCTAAGAATCATAAAAGATGTCGGGCATTTTCTACATATGGAAAGTGAAGCTGTCCTGGATATCTATGAAGGCATCCTGCGCTCATAATAATCAATCCGCGTTATGAATAAACTTCAATTTTTAATTAAAGATATATTTCAAAAAAAGCTGCGGGCGGGTTTTACTATTTGCGGCATCGCTACCGGTATTTGTGTATGTATTATTATGTTGGGTATCGGGGAAAGCATAAAAAATTCTTTTAAGGATGTTTACGGCAAGCGTCAGATAGATATAATTGTTGAAGATAAAGAGCAGTTAAGTATTTTGTTAAGCAGGGTAGACGCGAGCCTGGCGCAGGAAATGCGTAAATTTCCGGAAGTAGAAGATGCAGGCGCAACGCTTCTTTATTTGCATAAGCTTAAAGGTTCCGCCGTAGCTATTTTTGGCTGGGAAGAGGGCGGGTTTTTATTTGAAGGGGTGGAATTAACTCAAGGGCGTAGGCCTGAGGCAGGAAAAAATGAAGTAATAGCCGGAGAGGCCTTAAAGAAAAGTTTAGATAAAGATAATGCAAAACAAATAAAAATCAAGGGCGTGTTTTTTACGGTTGTGGGAGTTTTTAAGAGCCCCAGCCCTTTTGAACAGTTTGCCGCAGTTGCTCCGCTAAAAGGCCTTCAAGACGCAATACATGAAACAGGTAAGGCCACGTTTATCAATATAAAATTAAAGCCCGAATATCGCAGTGAATCCGCGATTGAAAATGTGATAAAAGAAATAAGCAACGCGTTTCCATCTGTAGGCGTGATGCGCGCGGATGCTTTTGTCTCGGAAAAAACAAAATTTATCGTGATGGGTGAGAAGTTTTCTCTTTTAGTAAGTTTGATTACGATTATCGCGGTGGCTCTTGCGTTGGCTAATACTATGGTTACTTCTAGTTTTGAAAAAAGAAAATTTTTGGCTATTCTGTTGGCTTTGGGTTGGCAAAAGTCGGAGATCGCTATGCTTTTTTTAGGCGAGGCGTTAATTATCGCTTTTAGCGGAGGCGCTCTAGGTATTTTAGCCGGTTTTAAAGCGGCAGGATATATTTTTAGTATGACTGGGATACACGCGTTTAGCCCGGATTTAGGGATTATTTTTATACTTAAAATTACGGGCATTATTTTAGGCAGCGCTATCTTTGCCGCGCTGATTCCTACTTGGACAACTTTGAATTCCAATCCTGTGGAGATTATAAAAGGTGAGTAACGCGATTTCAGGGGATATTCTTTTTCAGACAAAAAACTTGCGTAAATTTTATCCCCAGACAAAAGTTTGCGCGATTAGAGATATAAGTTTAACAATTGAAAAGGGGGATTTTGTGGGGATTAAGGGCCCCTCTGGCAGTGGTAAAAGCACATTGTTATATCTTTTAGCCGGTTTGCTCACGCCTACATCCGGAGAAATATATTTTCAAGGGATGCGCTTCGAGAATATTAAGAATAAATCTATTTATCGCAGAAATAATATCGGATTTGTCTTTCAGGATTTTTATCTTTATCCGCGCTTTACGGTTTTAGAGAACATTCTATTGCCTTGTTTGCATCGCTTTGTTGTGCCTGGCGTTATGATTAAGAAGGCGAAGATGCGGCTTGAGCATTTGCATATGTTGGATAAAAAAGACGCCCCGGCAGAGGCTTTGTCCGCGGGCGAGCGCCAGCGCGTGTGTTTGGCGCGGGCGCTTCTTTATGAGCCGCAGTGCATATTGGCGGATGAACCAACGGGTAATTTAGACAGCGAAAATGCTAGGAATATATTAGGCATGTTGCAAAAAATAAATAAAGAACAAAAAACCACAATACTTTTAGTCACCCACGATGAAAAAGTATCGAGTTATGTTAATCGTATTGTGCATATCATCGATGGGGCGCTAGAGAAATAAGCCTAATGCCTTGATATTTAGAAGTTGTATTGTATAATAATTTAAACGCGCGGGTGGTGGAATGGCAGACACGCTACTTTGAGGGGGTAGTGCCGCAAGGTGTGAGGGTTCAACTCCCTCTCCGCGCACCAAATTAATATGAAAAAAATATTATTTTCATCAGTAATTATTTTATCTTTTTTTGCCGCGGGATGTTCTACTTTACGCGTAACCCCGCAAAGCCAATTGCCTAGCTACACTAAAGTAGAGAGTAAGAAAAAAGGCTTTACTATTGGCAAGGGAAAAATAATTTCTTATAAAGATTTCAAGAATAATGAAATCTACGAAGAAGATGTGGATGCCCTAAGGGAAGAGGTGGGGGAATATATCGTAAAGCGCCCTGAGTTAAGCGAAGCTGTTAAGGCCAGCCTCGATAAATTAGAAGTCACTCTGGGGTTAACTAAAGAGCAGGTAATTTTATTATTAGGCGAGCCGGATAAAATATCTTCTTTAGGCAAAAATCAATATTCTGCCGGCGAGCTTTGTATTTATAGGGTTACTAAATGGCGCGCCTATACGGTATTTATTATTCCGGTATTTTTTGTCCACGAAGGGTATTATTTATATTTTAAAGATGATATTTTAGCGGGGATAGAGAGGCGCGATTTGAAACAAATGATTAAACAAGGTTCTGCCCCGGGAGTATTTGAGGCCAAGGGCGGCTCTAAAGAAGAAAAAGAAGAAGAAAATAAATAAGTTTAACCTACCCGCATATCTTTAACGTAATTACTTTTCTCGAATACCTTAGCCTTAGCTTTTAATTCCGCGCCAATCTCGCCAATCTGGGCAACGTGCTCAATGCCGCGCGCCTCGTTACTAACTACTCCTATCGAGATAGCGACCAGCGGAGTTTTTTCGATATTACCCTTACGGTCCCGAGCAATAATAAATCCCTGTTTCCTATCGGTTTCATTATAAAACGAAGGGGCGGCCTGATCGAATGCTTTAATTATTTCTTCGCAAATTTTATCCGCCGCGGGTATAGATGTAATAATAACAAAATCATCCCCGCCGATATGCCCAACAAAATCATCGGGGTTGCCTGAATTTCCCGCCGCGCGCAATAAAATCCTGGCGGTCTCACGGATAACGTCGTCTCCGTGCTCAAATCCGTAAATATCGTTATAGGATTTAAATTTATTTATATCAATATAGCAAACAGCGAATTTTGCTTTGCTGTCTAACCTGCGCGCCGTTTCATTTAGAATAGAAACATTTCCCGGCAGGCGCGTCAGGGGATTGGCCTCAAGGTCTCTTTTGGTGCGCCGTAAAATCATGCGGATGCGCGCGATTAATTCCTGCGGCTCAAAAGGTTTAACCACGTAATCATCCGCTCCGGCATCAATTCCGTCGACCTTATCTTTTATATCGCCTTGGCCGGTAAGCATTATTATCGGCAGATGCCTTAATAAGAGGTCCTTCTTTACGCGGATACAAACCTGCCGTCCGTCGATTTTAGGCATTTTGTAATCGAGCAGCACTAAGTCCAGAGGTTTGGTGGCGATTATTTTTAACGCCTCTTCACCGTCGCAGGCCTCGAGTATTTCGTAATTTTCTTCGCCGAGCGTAAGTTTAAGGACATCCCTGATGTCCGGGTCATCGTCGGCAACAAGTATTTTAAAAGACATGTTATTTTCCTTTTGGCAGCGTAAAGCTGAAGGTGGAGCCAGAGCTAATTAAGCTCGTTACCCAGATTTTTCCGCTGTGGGCCTCAATAATATTTTTAACTAACGCCAGTCCTAAGCCGGTGCCTTTTATGCCTTCATTAACCGCGTTTTCCGCGCGGTAAAATTCCTCAAAAATTAATTCCCGGGCGTTTTCCGGAATACCGCAGCCGGTATCGGTTACGTCTATTTGAATATTTTCGCCTTTATCTTGCGCGCAAATAATAATTTTTCCTTGTTCAGGAGTAAATTTGATCGCGTTCCCGATGATATTTATAAATACGCGTTTTATCTGGCTTAAATCCGCTAAAATATTGTCTATGCCTGAAGCAATATTAACCGTGAGGCTTATCTGTTTATCTTTGAGTTGAACCATTAATAATTCGCTTGCTTCTTGAACTATTGTTTTTAAACTTTGGGTTTCTAATTTCATCGTAACTTTCCCAGATTCAATGCGCGATATATCCAGAAGGTCATTGACCATCTGCGCGAGCTCATCGCTGTGGCGGTTCATTTTTTCCAAGCGCGCTTTTACTTCCGGAGGCAAGGCGCCTAATTTCTCGGTGAGCAAAATTGAGGCGTATCCTTTAATCGAGGTAAGGGGGGTGCGTAATTCATGGGTGACGCTGGAAACAAAATCGCTTTTTCTGCGGCTTATTTTTTTGACTTCTTCCAGGGCAAGGCTTAATTCGCGCGTCCTTTTTTCAACTCGCCTCTCTAGTTCCTGCTGCGCGCCCCAGGTTTTCTCAAACAGCCGGGCATTTTCCAATGCTTGGGCCAGTTGATTAGCAAGGATAGTGATTAATTCCTGGTCGCCCTCGGTTATAACGATGTCTTTGTTTTCCGTGCCGGCGAATAAAAATCCTTTGGCGCCTTCTTTAGGGTAAAGCCCGGTGATGACAAAAGAGTGGACCTTAAAATTATCAGCGGATTTATTCTGAACCGAGGATATTGTTTCCTGGGAGGCGATCAATTTGAGGTAATCATCCTTATTATTATTGATTAGTATTTCTATTGCTTTAGATTCGTCTTTGGCATAGCCGATATTCAAAGAAAGCTTAAATTTTTTATCTATTTCACTCCAAAGAAAGATGAAGTATTTTTCGAATCCCAGATCTTCTATTATATATGTGGAATTAAGCATGTTGAAAATTTGATTCTCTTCGAGGGTCGTGCTAATCGCCCGGGATAGCCTTTGCAGGGCATAGAGGCCGATGATTTTTTTATCCAGCTCTTCTTGGGTTTTATTTAGCTCCATATCCGTGCGCACGACCATCTTTGCCTGTTCGTCCATTTCATTAAGGGATTCATTGAGGTTATCGACTGCTTTTTGCAGGTCCTGTATTTTTTTAAGTTTCGAAGCATTCATAACAGCCAGGGCAATAATTGCCGCCGTGCTTATTATGCCGAGGATATTTATAATAGTTTCGCTGCCAGCCATTTCTAGCCCCCTATGGCTAAAATATTAATTGTTTGGTTATGAAAATAGGTTTTGCCTCGAAAACTTAAATCTTTTAGCGGCGCCTGTTCGCCGTAAGTATACATGCCTACGATAGGCGTATCCGCGCCGAATTTTTCTTTTATGATATCTAATTCTTTATTGGCGTGGCGCCCTAGTAATATATACCGCGAAGCAGAGCTAAAAACAAGTATAAATTTACAAGGTTTATTCCCAAGTTTTTTGCGCGCTTCTTCTGCCGCGTCTGAGGCCGCTTTTAAACAGGTGTCTTTAGTCCCGATCATTAAGCGGATGGAGCTGTTTTCCGGGACATCGCCGTGGAAAATAAGAGAGTTGTCTCTGCCGATAGAAAATACATTGCGCAGTAGAAAATCGTTTTCTTCCGCGAGTTTTATGCCGATAGGGTAAAATACTGAAATACGCTTAAGCTGTTCTTTAATCTCGGAGATTTTCTTACCTATGTATTCTTCATAGATCTTTGCCGCGGGCTCGCCGTCAATTTCGTTGACCACGTTGCCGGAGGATTTGGTCACGATATGAGGTTTACCCAGCGGCCTCCAGCCGTGTTTTGTGCCTAATCCAAAATTTAGCTTTGCGCCCCCCCATAGTAATGCCGAAGCGCCTTTAACAATAATTTCTTTACCGAAATAGGAGTAAGTCTTCGTAAAGTCAAGGTTGTCTGCCGCCGACGCGCCGATTAAGGGAAAACTTTGGCCGAGCCTTCTTTGCAGGCCGGCAATTAATTCACTGGAATTGGGGATAAGCCCGTCGGAAAATATGAGGCCTAAATTCCGGCGGATGTTTTTAAAATTTAAGAGCAACCCGCCGCCTAAATCTTCGCCTGACTGCCAAACCGGTTTTGCGCCGATATTTTTAACGCAGGCAGAGGCAAGGCGCATATTTTCGGCTAAATTTAAAAGCAGGACAATTACTCCGCTGCGCAAAATTCCTTTATTCGAAATAATGCCTAAGCCGCTTGCCCCCACTAAGTGCGCGCATTCTGAATATATATTTATGGTTTTTAGAAATGTTTCCGAGGCAAGATTGGCGCAGCTAAAGACTATAGCCAGGTCAGTTTTATCGCTGTATAACTGCGCCCGGGCAGCCAGTGCCGCTTCTTTGGCCGCGAGTATGGGATCTTTAAGCGTGCTTAAACCGACACCTATTTGCAATGGCATATATCAAGATGATAACACATTAACAAAGCCGGTCAATAAAATTATTGACCTTAACGCATAAGGTATGTTAGAATGCTTTTAAATTTAATTGGCCCCATCGTCTAGCCTGGTCTAGGACGCGAGCTTCTCAGGCTCTAAACACCGGTTCAAATCCGGTTGGGGCTACCAAATTAGGTTTTTATTAGGGGCGCCATTGGAGCTAAATTCAGGGCGCCCTTTTTTGGCTATACCAAAAAAGGGCTTGTATAATTTAAAAAATACGGTATAATTGTCTTAGGCATGCATTTAACATTTAGCGTTATATGAAGCGAAAACTTAAACCAATATATGTCCAGCAGTATCTCCAGGCAGAAGGATTCCGGTTGTTTTCTCCAGCGGACTTCCAGCGGGCCTTTGGTGTTTCTTTGCGCGCGGCGCAGGAGTTTATTAAGGGCCATTGTAATGATCTTTTTCTTAAAATAAGAAATGGGCTTTATGCGTTACGAATTGACCAGCCGCGAGATGAAGCTATTGCCAATAGGCTTTATGCCCCTAGTTACATTTCTTTTGAATACGCGCTTTCCCACTATGGCATTATTCCTGAATCCGTTTATACAATAACATCCGCGACAACACGGACTACCCGGGAGTTTGTCGCGGATAATAAGTTTTTTACTTATGCGCACATTAAAAAACAAGTTTACCGCGGCTACAAAATAGAGAAAATAGAAGGCATGGCTGTTCTTATGGCTGAGCCGGAAAAGGCCCTAGTAGATTACCTTTATTTTGTTGATCTTAAACGAAAAATTTTTAACGAACGCCTTAATGCTATCAAATTAAATAAAAAAACAGTATTGGAATACGCCAAGCTTTTTGGCAGAAAGAGTGTGATAAAGTTGATTAAGGAAATTTTATGATTGAAAAAAGGCAAGTCCAAAAGTTAGCTGGAAATTGGCAGACAACAATGGATAATGTTGTGCGGGAGTATTTTCAGCAATTGTTTCTTTCACGGCTTTATCAGGAAAAGTTTTCCGATAGCCTGCTTTTTAAGGGCGGCACTGCGTTGCGGATTATTTGGCAGAGCCCGCGTTTTTCGGAGGATTTAGATTTTACCGGAGTAAACATTACGATTAAGGGTATTGAAACTTTAATGGAAGGAGCCCTGGCTAAGATAGAAATGGAAGGTATCCAAACTGAGATTATTGAGTCAAAAAGCACATCCGGCGGATACCTTGCTATATTTGGGTTTAAAGCTAGTGAATATAAAAGCCGGATTCAGATCGAAGTTTCTTTGCGATCTGGCAAAAAGGGGTTAAGCTCAGCAGTGCTCATCCAATCTGACCTTGTTATGCCCTATACGCTTATGCATCTTAAAGAAGAGATTCTTATTGCTGAAAAAATCCAAGCCTGTCTTACGCGCAGTAAGGCAAGGGATTTTTATGATCTTTATTTTATCCTTCGCAGCCGCATGTCTTTTAAGGAATCTTTTATCCGGGACAAACAATTAAAGGCAAAGATTTTGAAGGTTATTAAATCTGGTAAGATTGATTTTAAACGAGAGCTTAAAGCTTTTCTTCCTATTAATCAGCACATAATTATAAAAGGTTTTCCAAAAGCGCTAGTGACAGAGATTGAGCGTAATCTTGCCGGATAGCCGCATCAAAACCTCAAAAAAGCCAAAACCAGCGAAGAAATCCCCAAAACTATAGAAGCGCCCCCAGGTTTTTAGAAATAGGAAGCGCTTTCCTAAAAT
>JAZDEX010000020.1:0-20595 GCA_043808405.1 Candidatus Omnitrophota bacterium
CAATCTGGTCATTTCGCGAACGAGCAGTATGCAATTTATGCGCCGGCTCGCCAATCTTTTTCACCAAAACATCCTGCACATTAGAATGAATATCTTCGGCGCTTAAATCAAATTTAAATTTTCCGGATTCTAATTCCTTTAAAATCGCGGCCAAACCCTTAACGATCGCAGCAGAATCTTTAGCTGGAATAATCTTCTGCTTCCCCAACATCTTAGCATGAGCAATACTGCCCAATACATCATACTTAGCCAGCCTCTTATCAAAAGCAATACTTGAGGTAAACTTATCAGTTAATAAATTAGTCTTCTTAGGAAATCTACTTCCCCATAGTTTTTTAGGCATTGTTCTCTCCTCTACCCTAACCCCCACCTACTAACTACTACCTACTATTTTTTATACGGCATCGTCCAAATCTTAATAAATCCTTCAGCGAGTTTCTGGTCGAATTTATCGCCTTCGCCGTAAGTGCTTAATTCTTTTTTATAGAGCGAATGCTTAGATTTTCTCCCCACTGCCACGCAATTGCCTTTAAATAATTTTAACTTAATCGAGCCAGTAACATTTTTTTGCGTAGAATTAACAAACGCATCCAAAGCATTTTTTAAATCCGAATACCATAGCCCGTAATAAACCATCTCCGCATATTTAAGCGCGATCATTTCCTTAAAATGCGCAAGCTCCCTGTCTAAAACTAAATTCTCTAATTCCTTATGCGCAGCATGTAGTATAGTCGCCGCCGGAGCCTCATAGATTTCCCGAGATTTAATTCCCACTAATCTATTCTCGACCATATCTACCCTGCCCACACCATGTTCGCCGCCAATTTCATTTAAATGCTCAATAATGGTTTTGAGTTTCATAATCTTGCCATCTAGCTTCTTCGGCACGCCCTTTTCGAAATAAATCTCTACATATTTAGGGTAACTCGACATTCTAGTCGGACTCTTAGTAATTAAATAAGCGTCCTCCGGAGGCTCAGTCTCTAAATCTTCTAACACACCTGATTCAATACTTATTCCCCAAATATTTCTATCAATACTATAGGGCTTCTTCTTAGTTACATCTATCGGAATATTATGCATATGCGCATATTCAATCTCTTCATCCCGTGATTTAAACTCCCACTCTCTTACCGGAGCTAAGACCTCAAGCTTCGGGTCAAGTATCCCGGTAGTCACTTCAAATCTCACCTGGTCATTACCCTTTCCGGTACAGCCATGGCCAATTGCCTGAGCCTTTTCTTTATGGGCGATATCAACCAGATGCTTAGCAATCAACGGCCTGCCTAAAGCAGTGGCTAATAAATATTTTCCCTCATAAACAGCGTTAGCTTTTAAGGCCGGTAAAATAAAATCATGGACAAACTCATCCTGTAAATCTCTAATATAAACTTTAGACGCGCCGGCAGCCATGGCCCTCGCTTTTATAGCGGAAAAACTCTCTCCGGCCATGCCCTGGCCAAGGTCAGCCACAAAACAAATCACTTCCCAATCCCGCTCTTTAAGCCATTTGACAATACAAGAAGTATCTAATCCGCCTGAATACGCTAATACTACCTTTTTCATTTTTTATCCCCTAAAAGTTTAAGTAAGATTGCTTTTTGCACATGCATCCGGTTTTCCGCCTGATCAAAAACTACTGAATTTTGACTGTCAATTACATCCGCGGTAATTTCTTCGCCTCTGTGCGCAGGCAAACAATGCATAATTAAAACATTTTTATTAGCTAAATTTACCAGATTTTTATTGATCTGATAATCCTTAAAAATCTCTTTTCTTTTCACAAATTCTTCCTCTTGGCCCATACTCGTCCAGACATCGGTATAAATTACATCCGCGCCTTTGGCCGCGTCAAAAGGATTATTGAATACTTTGGCGGTTTCCCCAACTATAGCTAAAACATCTTTAGCCGGCTCATAACCAATAGGCGAACCAATATTAATTTTCATCCCGGTTTTTGCGCAGGCAAAAATAAGCGAATTGCAAACATTGTTGCCATCGCCAACATATGCCAAAACTTTACCTTTAATATTCCTTAATTTCTCTTTAATCGTATAAATATCCGCCAACGCCTGGCAGGGATGCGAATAATCCGACAAACCGTTTATAACTGGAATATCCGCGAACTTAGCCAACTCCACGGCATTTTCATGCGCGAACGTCCTTAAAACTATTGCATCCACGTATCTGGAAAGCGTCTTGGCCACATCATGCACAGACTCCCTAACCCCAAGGCTGATTTCATTAGGCCCTAAATATATAGAATTGCCGCCTAACTGATACATGCCCACCTCAAAAGAAACCCGCGTGCGGTTTGACGGCTTCTGAAATATTAACGCCAAAGTCTTGCCGGCTAGCGCCTTGCTAAATTTATTTTTCTTTAATTTAGCGGTTAAACCAAAAATATCTTTAATCTCTTTTGAGCTTAGCTCTTTTATCGTAATCAAATCTTTTTTCATTTTATATTTCCTTCAGAACATCATCTAAAATTATAATCGCTTTATTAATTTCGCTTTTATTAGTATTTAGCGCCGGCATAATTCTTAATACTTTATCATGAGTGCAATTAATGAGCAACCCTTTTTCCATGCATTTAGCGGCTATAAGTTTACCCTCAATATTTAACTCAATACCCGCCATCAAACCCATACCCCGAACTTCTTTTATAACGCTATATTTATTTTTTAATTCATTAAGCTTGAGGAATAAATACTCACTCATTTTATTTACATTAATAAGTATTTTCTCTTTCTGAATTGCCTTTAATACTGCCAAGGCTGCCCTTGCAATTACAGGTCCTCCGCCAAAAGTCGAAGCATGCATCCCTGGCCCAAGAGTTTCAGAAATTTCTTTCTTTACTATCATCATCCCTATTGGCAGTCCGCCGCCTAAGGCTTTAGCTAATGTAACAACATCCGGCGTAACCCCATAATTCTGAAATGCAAACATTTTGCCTGTTCTGCCAATACCGGTTTGCACCTCATCAACAATTAAAAGTAAATTGTGCTCATCACAAAGTTTTTTTATACCCAAAACAAATTCTTTGGTGGCGACATTAATCCCGCCTTCACCCTGAATCAACTCTATCATTATAGCAACCGTCTTATCGCTAAACGCAGATTTTACTGACTCTAAATCATTAAGCTTGGCCTGCTTAAAGCCTTCCGGAATCGGGGCAAAGCCCTCCTGATATTTCTTCTGCCCTGTAGCAGCTAATGTCGCTAGAGTCCTACCATGGAATGCATTTTCAAAAGTAATAATTTCATATCTACCAGCCCCAAATTTCCGGGATAATTTTATTGCCCCTTCATTGGCTTCAGCCCCGGAATTACAAAAAAAGACTTTGCCCGGAAAACTACAGGCAATTACTTCTTTAGCAAGCTTTGCCTGCGGAATATGGTAATAATTATTAGGAATAAAAATTAATTTGGAAATCTGATCCCGCACCGCCTGCATTACTTTAGGATGACAATGGCCAAGATTGCCCACACCCCAACCCGGGAAAAAATCCAAATAAGATTTCCCATGAATATCGATAAGCTTAGACCCCTTACCCTTAACAAATATCAAAGGTATCTTAGTATAAGTGGGCATTATATATTCTTTATAATTACTAAAAACTTCTTCTTTATTCACGATAACCGCCTATTTAGATTGAAATTTTCTTATTAATATATCCCCGGAATCAAACGCTTTTTCTTGAACTATCCTAAATCCGGGAGAGCCAACATTTTTATACCAAGATTCTATAGGCTCACCAAATATTTTATTAAAAGTATGCTGAGCAACAAATACTACATCAAATTTACCACGAATGCTCTCAAGCCCCTCTCTAAACTCTTCTGCTGAGCCAACCGGAATAATCAAGATATCATCATTAAGGTAATACACATCAGGAATAACACTAGCTCTAAAACTATTAATTATTACAGCAGCTTTTTTATTGACTGAATGACTATTAATCCACACACAAGCTTCTTTTACTCTGGGTATAGATACATCCTGCCAGGCCCAACCATTAACAGTAATTATAGAGCTCATAAGCATAATTGCTATAATTAAAATTGTCACTGCCCTGAAAAGCCCCTCCTTCCATCCTGAGCTGAATAAATACCCTACAACCGGAACTACGCCTGCAAAGGCAAGCATATAATACCGCGGTATCATTAAAGTACCGGCTTTTTCCAACAAATCCACAACAAACATAAAAGCTAGCGGTACGGAAAAAATTGCAAAAATCATTATTAAGCCTTTTCTAGAGCGCGGATTAAACAAAAACTTCAATAAAAACAACAATAGAATTAAAATCGAATATCTTAACCTTGGATAATCATAAGGCGCAGCAAAAAGCGATAAGAATACATTAAAACAATACTTTAAGGAGCCGACAAAAGTGCTAGGGAAACCGAAAATCCATTCTGTTAAAGTATAATTATAACCATGCAAAACTACGGTCAACCCCCAGGGTGATATTAACAATAAAGAAATTAATAAAGACCCGTAAAACCTATCCCTTAATTTTATATTTATATCGGAACGGCCAAATATCATTACATAAAAAATCTGCCCCAATAAAACTAACGAATAAAAATAATGCGTAAGCAAGCCGCAAACCGTAGTTATAATATACCCGATAATCACTTTACTGCTTTGCTCATTCTTTAATCTAACAAAAAAATAACCGTTCAAAAGAATAATAAATAAAATCATGCTGTAATTGCGCGCTTCCTGCGAGAAAAATACAAAAAACGGCGAAACAGCAAGAAAAATTGCGGCAAATATCCCGGAACTGCGGCCAAAAACCTGAGTAGTAAAGAAATAAGCCGTTATAATTGCAGCTATACCTAACAAGACGGAAAATAAACGGATTGAAAATAAGCTATCCCCGAAAAATTTCATCCAAAAATGAATCGAAAGATAATATAGCGGAGGCTGAGTGTCAGTTTCGATAATGCTCACCAGGCAATCCTTAACGCTCTTTGACGGATCATACTGTATAAGTTTTTTATACTCGCGCACAGGTAGCGCATTAGTTGCCTTAATTACCTTTTCACATTCACTATTTAATAAAGCGCCCACCTCTATCCCGTGGCCAGCCCCTTCGAAAAGGGTAAAAGTTTCATCAACCCAGATTGAACGCTCTTCCAATTTGTATATTCGAATTGCAAAAGCTATAACACAAATGACAAAAATTGATAAAAAATATTTATGTTTTACTGCAAAATTTGGCATTTTACTTCACAATCTCCGTACCCACGCCTTTATCAGTAAATATCTCTAGAAGAAGCGCATGCGGCGTGCGCGCGTCAATAACGTGCGTTTTTCTAACACCCTTATCTAAAGCATCAATACAAGCCTTAACCTTAGGAATCATTCCCTGCCCAATTACATTTTTCTCCATCAAACCCTTAGCTTCCTCCTCGCTTAAAGTCGATAAAAATGAGTTTGGATCTTCGGGATTACGCATAATCCCTTTAACATTAGTTAATAAAACAAATTTCTCAGCATCAAGCTTGGCGGCAATGCTCGCCGCTGACTCATCGGCATTTACATTATAAATTTTTTTATTTTTGCCGCTGCCCATAGGCAAAATTACTATAATTTTATCTTTCTTTACCTCTTCTAAAATAACTTGGGTATCAATATCCACTACGTGGCCAACCAATCCTAAATCAACTTTGGCCTTCTTTTTCTCGGCAATAATTATTCCCTCCTTGCCATTTAAGCCCACAACTTTACCGCCCATTTCAGTTATTTCCTTAACAATTAAATCATTCAAAATTTGCAGTTCTTCTTCTACCACTTCCAATGTCTCTTCATCGGTTACGCGCATGCCATCCACAAATTCCGCCTTCTTGCCTGACGTGCGCATACGATCGCTAATGTTAGGGCCGCCGCCATGCACTAAAATCGGGCGCAGGCCAATAAAACTTAAAAAAACGATATCCTCTAAAACGCTTTTCCTGATTTTATCATCGCCTAAAATGCTCCCGCCATATTTAACCACAATAAATTTCTTATGGAATTTCTTAATATACGGTAACGCCTCAATCAAAACATCTGCTTTCTTAATTGCCTCTTCCATATGCCCTCGCTTTAGTATTATCATACTGTGTCATTGCGAGCGAGGCTAGAGGCCGAGCGACGAAGCAATCTTTTAAGTTCCAAAGATTGCTTCGTCGCTCGCATTCGCTCGCTCCTCGCAATGACACAGTATAATTAATTATATTCTGCATTTATTTTTATATACTCCGGCGTTAAATCTGAAGTATAAACTATCGCCGAAGATTTCCCCCTATTAATACCTACCTTCACAAACACCTGTTTCTTCTTTAAAGAACTTACTTTTATTTTAATATCTTCTTCCTTTACATCTATCCCGCTTGCGCCAACCGCCGCGGCAATCCTGCCAAAATTAGGATTCTCGCCGTAAAGGGCAGTCTTAAAAAGATTAGAATTAGCAATTGCTAAAGCCGCGATCCTGGCTTGGGCAAAACTTTTTGCTTTTTCCACCTTTATCTCAATAAATTTAGTCGCGCCTTCGGCATCTTTTATAATCATCTTTGCTAATTCCAAACAGGCTTTTTTTAACGCATCTAAAAATAAATCAAAATTTTTCCCGCTATCAATTAAGTTATTGCCGCAAGCCCCATTAGCCAAAACTGCCAACGTATCATTTGTGCTCATACAACCATCAACCGTAATACAATTAAAAGATTCATTTACCGCAAGGCGTGTTGCTTTATCCAACGCTTTTTGAGTAATGTTAGCGTCAGTAAAAATAAATGCCAGCATAGTTGCCATATTAGGGGCGATCATCCCCGCGCCCTTAGCCGTACCGCAGATAGTAACCACTTTACCGGCAATATTAATTTTCGCGGTAATTTCTTTGGCAAATGTATCTGTAGTCATTATCGCTTTAACTCCCTTTTCGATACCTGCTATGGATAAACCCTGAACCAACCCAGGGATAGCGCTTTTAATCTTATCCACACTCAACCGTTTGCCAATAATACCGGTAGAATTCACTAAAACAGTTTCTTTCTTGATGCCTAAATAATCCGCGGCATATTTAGTTGTCTGGATGGCATCCAGAACACCAGGCTTACCAGTAAAACAATTAGCGTTCCCGCTATTCACAATTATCGCCTGAAATACGCGCGATTTCCTAAGATAATCTTTACAAACTTTAAGCGGGGCAGCCTGTAATTTATTCATCGTAAACTTACAGGCGGCTTTAGCAGGTATTTCAGAATAAAATAAGGCTAAATCGAGCTTTCCAGATTTTTTTAAGCCAGCAGAAACGCCATTTGCTTTAAAACCTAAAGGTAATATAGCTTTCTGAATTATTCTCATAATAGTGCTGTTGTCTCGAGGAACCCATGCATAATATTAAAATTCTGCACTGCTTGCCCAGAAGCGCCTTTTAACAAATTATCAATCGCCGAAATAATAATAATATTATCGGAATTATCCTGGATACCGATATCGCAAAAATTAGTCCCGGCAACATCTTTTAATCTAGGAAATTCACCCTCTGCCCTAATTCTCACAAACGGCTCGTTCTTATAGAATTTCTTGTACAGCTCAATTAAGTTTTTCGCTTTTCGCTTTTCGCTTTTCGCTTTTTTTACATATATCGTTGCCAATATCCCTCTGTTCACAGGCAATAAATGCGGGACAAATATTATCTTAATATTCTTACCCGCAAGCTTAGTTAGCTCCTGATTTATTTCCGGCGCGTGCTGATGCGTATTTACTTTATAGGCTTTAAAATCCTCGTTGGCTTCAGAAAATAAAAGCCCTTCGGTTAATTTTCTTCCTGCGCCAGTAACACCTGATTTAGCGTCAATAATTATGGAGCTAGGATCAATCAAATTTAATCCTGCCAGCGGCGCCAACCCTAAAACGCTCGCGGTCGGGAAGCAGCCGGGATTAGCAATTAATTTCGCGGCCTTAATTTTTAAACGATAAATTTCCGGTAACCCATAAACTGCTTTTGCAAGATTTACTTTATCCGTTTGCTTAACTTTATAGAATTCTTCATAGATTTTTGTATCTTGCAATCTATAATCCGCGCTTAAATCAATAACCCTGATTCCGGCGGCAAGCAGTTTCGGCACAATCTCCATCGACGCTGTATGCGGAAGCGCCAAAAATACCACGGCACAGGCTCTAATTATTTCTTTTAAATCGGTCGACACCCACGCTAAATCAGTTCTACCTTTAAATTTAGAAAATAAATCAGCAAACTGTTCAGACTTACCACTTCTGGAGGATATATTGGTAAGCCGGACATTAGGGTGCCTTAAAAGAACATCAATCAGCTCTTCACCTGTGTATCCACTCGCTCCGATAATACCGACATTAATCATTTCTTACCCCTTCCTTATATTGTTTAATCTTATGATAAAACCCGTCGCCAGTCAAGCTTTTTCTCGACGATTTAGCACTGAGGCACTGAATAACGCTTAAGCATATTGCCTTCTGAAACACTGAGGTATTGAAAAAAATAATCTTTTTAATTAACTCAGTGTCTCAGTGAAACACTATTTTTTCCCCTTCTCAGTGCTTCAGTGACAAAAAAAGTCCCGCGAAACGTTTCGCGGGACTAATTTTTAATTTTAAATTTTTAATTTTAAATTACGTGACTACCTCTTTGTCCACTGGAAGCGTTTGCGCGCGCCCTTCTGGCCATACTTCTTGCGCTCTTTCATGCGCGGGTCGCGGGTCAAGTATCCTTGCTTACGCAGCATATCTTTAAGGCTAGGCTCCGCAGAAATCAAAGCGCGGGAAATGCCATGCCTTAAAGCGCCTGCCTGCCCAGTTAAACCGCCTCCGTCTAAATTCGCTTTAACATCATATTTAGCAGTAGTATTAGTTAAAACTAAAGGCTGTTTGCCGATAATCCTATCTGTTTCTCTTAAAAAATATTTATCGTAAGGCCTTCTATTAATGGTAATCTCTCCTGTGCCCGGGATAAGCCGCACCCTGGCTACAGACTCCTTACGCCTGCCAACAGTAATAATCTTTACACTATCACTCATTATAATAACTCCATAATCTTGGGATTTTGTGCTGCCTGCGCATGTTTATCATCAGCATATACCTTTAATTTCTTGATTAAATCACGGCCTAAGGGCCCTCCGGGAAGCATGCGCCTTATAGCAAGCTTCATTACCATTGCAGGCTTTCTTCTGAACATAGTTTCAAAAGGGACTTCAGTCAAACCGCCGGGATACCCGGAATAACGCCGATAAACTTTCTGAGACGCTTTCCTGCCAGTAAGGCGGATTTTAGAGGCATTAATGACAATAACGCCATCGCCGGTATCAATAGACGGGCTAAAAATCGGCTTATGCTTGCCGCGCAACACTGCGGCAACGCGCGCAGCAACTCGGCCTAAGATCTTATCCTTAGCGTCGATTAAATACCACTCTCTCTTCACATCTGCTTTTTTCGTAACGTAGGTTTTAACCATAGGTGTTAAAGTATAACATAATTTCTATTTAAGTCAAATATTTTTTATAAGTTTTTCTATTTTTTTAGCCTGCCAAAAACAAGCTAAAAACAGCCCAAAGATTATAAAAATATTTAAAAAGGACACTGAAGCCTTTCGGACATCGGCTTTTGTATTGCATGCGTGATTTTGATATAAAACAAAAAGCTTATTCTCCCCTATTTTATTCAATTTATAAAAATCTACCACTCTACTCACAATCTGTGGATCTTGATCCTGCGTAAGAACGATTATTTTTGATACCTGAAAAGGGTCAAATTCTCGAGCCGGGCCTATTTCAGGTAAAAGCGCATTAGTAGTTGCGCGGCCGGATAAACTTGCCAAATTCATCCACAAAGAACTATCCCCTATACAAACAATATCTTTAATATCTGAATTATTTCTTATAATTTCAGCCGCATTCAGATACTCTTTCGGATGCCAAAGGCTATCCCCCCGCGCCAAAAGCATGCCAGCTAAGGCTGAATCGCCGAATTTAAGCTTAATCACCTTCTCCTTAGTTACTTCTTTTCGGCTCATAGATATTGTAGGCGAGATGATTAAAATAAAAACCGCTGCTAATATAATAAAATAACGCTTGTTGATTTTATTGGACAAGAAATATAGGAATAGCGCGGAAAGAAAAATTATCGGCAAATAGCCTTCTGCCGAGAAAAAACGATATGGATAGATTATAAATATAAGGCTAGCTAAAAATAAAACCGGAAATAGCCTAAAAGCCTTATCTCGCTCTTTAAAAGCCAAAAATAATCCTACGCTAGCCAAAATATAATCAACAATTTTGATCTGGCAAAGATGCCTTTCGTTCATATTAATTCCAAAATTACTTATAAACTTTAAAGCGGCTATTTGTTTCCATAGAATCGGGATGGCTAAGATTATCGCTACTACGCTAATAACAAAACATTTCTTTCTGCATTGCGTATTTAGTAAGCCATAAACAATAAAAGCCAAAAATAAAAACCAGGATATACCTATATGTGTATAGAAACATAGTGTTAAAAGTAGGCCCGCCCTTAAAATATTATTTTTAAACAATTGATAAAAAGCAAATATTCCGAAGATTAATGCCTGTGACGCCGTGATATGGTTAATCAGATAAATATAAAAAGAAAAAGATGAACCAATAGTTAAAACTTCGAAAAAAGCCAAACGTTCATTATAAAACCTGCGTATAAAAATCCAAAGCGAAACCAGGAATATAATTGGCGGGGCGGCTTCAAAGAATTTAGCTAATATTGACACACTTAGGCCTAACTTCATCAAAAAAGCTAAAATTATATGAAAAACTGGAGGGTAAATATGGATTCTGCCTACCGGGGCATATTGCCAAAAATCCCAGCCGCTATAACCTCCGGCTTGAATAAAACCCCAAGCTGTCTGAAGATGATAATATGTGTCTAAAAATTGCGGCAAAACGCGCCAACGCGCTATTTGCAGAAGCAAGAAAACCACTACAATAAATAAAGCGTATAGATCCCAGGGGAACTCTCTTTTATTAGGCATCTAATAGTTTACCTTTAATAGCGCTAAACCGCATGCGGCGGCAGTTGGCCCAGCCAACCTTCTATTCTTAGAGGCTAAGATCTTCTGCATTGAGCCTTTGGAAAACTTACCCCGGCCAATCATAATGAGCGTACCACTAATATTCCTAACCATATTATAAAGAAAACCGTCGGCTTCGATATCAATAATGATTAGCGGATAGCGTTTAGCATATAGCGGATAGAAAGTTTTTCTTATAGATATATTTTTTATAGTTCTAGTTGTACTTTTGACCCGTGAGCCGCTGGCGCAGAAGGCTTTAAAATCATGCTTACCTAAAAGGCATTTGGCTTCTTGACGCATTAAATTTACATTTAAAGAATAGTGACAGAAATAAACTGTATTTCGTAAAAGCGGGGAATGATATTTACGGTTTAAAATTGTATAGCGGTAAACTTTAGACTTGGCCGAAAAGCGGCTATTAAATTTCGGGGCAACATCTTCTATCTTTGTAATTACAATATCATGCGGAAGATTACCGTTTAAAGCTAATTGCAGCCGTTCAGGAGAAATTTGTGAATCAGTTTTGAAATTTGCTGCCTGGCCATAGGCATGCACACCGGAGTCAGTCCGCCCTGAAGCAATTAATTGAATTTTTTCTTGGAGTATTTTTCGCAGGGTTTTTTCTATTGTATCCTGAATTGTCTGCGGTCTCTGGTCTGCGGTCTCTGGTCTGCGGTCTCTGGTCTGCGGTCTATTCTGAATTTGCCACCCAACATAGCCTGACCCGTCGTATTCTATTTCGAGCTTGATATTACGCATTCAGCAATCTGGACAGCATTGGTAGCCGCGCCTTTACGCAGGTTATCCGCGACTACCCATAGCCACAGGCCGTTCTTGACAAAAGAATCACGGCGGATCCTACCCACAAAAGTCTCATCTCTTCCCTCAACATCTTTAGGCATAGGATAAAGATTATTTTTAGGGTCATCCATAATAATGACGCCCGGGGCTTTAGAAAGAATCTTTTTCACTTCTTCAGGCGAGATGATTTTGATAGTCTCTATATAAACCGATTCCGAGTGGCCGGTTCTAACCGGAACGCGGACAGTAGTTGCAGAAATTTTAATTTTATCATCGTGCATAATTTTATGTGTTTCTTTAACCAATTTCCACTCTTCATTAGTATAATCGTCCTCTACGAAACTGCCAATATGAGGAAAAACATTATAAGCTAATTGCTGAGGCATAGATTTATTTTCTATTTTTGTGTGCACATTCTCAAAACCACCCGCGGCGATCTGAGTAATCTCCTCTTTTAGCTGCTCGACCGCACCCTTACCTGCTCCGGAAGAAGCCTGTAAAGTTGTAACAATTATTCTTTTAATCCCTGCTTTTTTATGAATCGGCTTTAATGCCACGACCATTTGAATAGTCGAACAATTCGGATTAGCAATAATACCTTTATGTTTTTTAACATCCGCGCCGTTAACTTCAGGAACCACTAAAGGAACATTTTTATCCATACGGAAATCCGCGCCGTTATCAATAACTACTGCGCCACGTTTTACTGCCTCTGCGGCAAAAGTTACTGCCGCGCCCTTTTCGCCTTCTGTCCCGGCAAATAAAGCTATGTCTATACCATCAAAGCCTTCCGCAGTAATCGGCTTAACTGAATATTTATAGCCATCGACTTCTATATCACGCGCCGAACGCGCAAAAACGCGCAACTCTCCTATTGGGAAATTACGTTGTTTCAAAACCCGCAACATTTCTATTCCCACTACACCTGCACCAATTACCGCAACATTAACTTTTTTCATTCAAGCTCTCCTATAAATTATTAACTACTAAGTCTCCGATTTCAGTCGTAGAATAGCCCATTTTGCCGGCAGCTAAAGACTTTAATTTTGTGCTTACAAGTTTTATAACCGCGTCCTCAATTGCTTTGCCAGCCTTTACCTCGCCTAGATTTTCCAACATCATCCCAGCCGCGCAAATCGCAGCTAGTGGATTAATTACATTAAGGCCCGTATATTTGGGAGCGCTTCCGCCAATTGGCTCAAACATAGATACGCCTTCCGGATTAATATTTCCGCCGGCAGCAATACCCATTCCACCCTGAACCATAGCGCCTAAATCGGTAATAATATCACCGAACATATTGTCGGTAACAATAACATCAAACCACTCCGGATTTTTTACAAACCACATTGTGGTTGCATCAACATGGGCGTAGTCGATTGCAACATCAGGATATTCTTTAGCTACTTCATTAAACGTCCTCTGCCACAAGTCCCAGGCATAAGTTAAAACATTAGTCTTGCCGCATAAAGTTAATTTTTTCCTTTTATTGCGTTTACGAGTATATTCAAAGGCATAACGAATGCAACGCTCAACACCCTTTCGAGTATTATAAGAAATCTGGATCGCTACTTCCTCTTTTGTGCCCTTATCCTTAAACTCACCCATACCTTTATATAGGCCTTCGGAATTCTCACGCACCACTACAAAATCAATATCTTCCGGTTTTTTATCTTTTAAAGGGCAAAAATTGGCATTATAAAGCTTTACCGGCCGCAAATTAATATATTGATCTAAGGCAAATCTTAATTTTAATAAAACATGAGTTTCGAGAATTCCCGGCTGGACATCCGGATGGCCCACTGCGCCTAAATAAATTGCCGCATATTTTTTAAGCTCGGCAACATCCGTTTCCTCAACCAGCTTGCCGGTCTTTAAATACCGATTGCCGCTAAAATCAAATTCCTTAGTTTCATATTTAAAACCAAACTTTTTAGAAGCTGCGGCCAAAACCTTTAAACCCTCTTTTACTACTTCCGGCCCTGTTCCATCTCCACCAATAACTGCGATTTTATACATGAAAAATCTCCTTATGGTTTTTTTACTTTCACACCTTCACTTAAAAAATTATAAGCGAATCATGCGGGTGACTGCTAAACAGAGCCCTTGCCCGCCCTCGAGCGAAAGCGAGGACGGGCGAGGTGTTTAGCAGGCAGGACCCGCTCATCTCTTATTATTTTTTATATAATTCATCAACCCACCCTGCGCGACAATTTCCTGTAGAAATTGCGGGAAGGCTGCAGTTTTATAGATTTGCCCCTGTGTTATATTCTCAATCATACCGTTAGTTAAATCTATCTTTAACTCATCGCCTTCTTTAATTCTATCCGTATCTTTTAACTCGAGAAAAGGCAAACCTATATTTATCGCGTTTCTAAAAAATATCGCGGCAAAACTCGGCGCGATAACCGCTCTAATACCACAACCTTTGATTGCCAGTGGCGCATGCTCGCGAGAGGAACCACAGCCAAAATTCTTCCCGGCAACAATAATATCTCCCTCGGCTACTTGAGATGAAAAATCCGGGGCAATACTTTCCATGCAATGCTTACCCAATTCTTTGGCGTCAGTCGAAACCAAATATTTAGCCGCGATAATATCATCTGTATTCACATCCGCGCCAAATTTATGAACCTTGCCTTTAATAATCATTATTATTTAGCTTGAGCCTTATATTTATCCATCATGCCCTGCATCTGCTTCATCATCCCTGACAAATCCTGCACCTGCACGCCTGCCGGAAACTCAAATAATGAATCATTCATATCGCCATTTATAACAACGTTTTTAAAATACATAGTTGCCTGCGAGACTTGCGCTTTTAAAACAATTTTTCTTTCCTTATCCACCCAGGCTTTGCAAGCCTTACCCTCATAAGTGTACTGATACACAGCGCATAATCTACCGTCAATAGTTTCCTCTCCGACAATCTTAACATCTACACCTGCGGGGATAGTAGGCGTCACCATTTTATTCTTGAAATCATCTAAAGGCATTGAAACAGCAATGCCCTGAGATGGCATATACATATAGGCCTTATTATCTTTTAATATTTCCGTAATCTTGCCTTGTCCCGGCATATCCATTTCCATGCGGGTCTTATCGCCTTTAAAATACATCTTCATTGTCATATTTTGTTTCTCTGATTCCATAACAACATCAAACTGTAAAGAAGAAACCGGCTTGCCGCCGATTTCCTTAGGCATTAATTGAACTTCGGCAAAAGAAAGATTAACTAAGCCGATAAAAAATAAACAAAATAAAAGTATTTTCTTGAACACGTTAAACTTTCTCCGGATGTGTAATCTTCCCGGTGATTGCGCTAGCTGCGGCTACTATTGGATTACTTAAATAAACAAAACTCTTGGGGCTGCCCATACGCCCAATAAAGTTCCTATTTGTAGTTGCGATACAAGTCTCGCCTTCAGTTAAAATCCCCATATGCCCACCTAAACACGGCCCGCAAGTAGGAGTGGAAAAAATTCCGCCTGCCTTAACGAAAATTTCTGCTAAACCTTCTT
The DNA here is from genome assembly GCA_043808405.1 of Candidatus Omnitrophota bacterium. Classification (GTDB taxonomy): domain Bacteria; phylum Omnitrophota; class Gorgyraeia; order Gygaellales; family Profunditerraquicolaceae; genus JAZDEX01. The sequence goes on from JAZDEX010000020.1 coordinate 15,391, forward strand.
TAACTGCCTCTAAATAAATCTTTTGGGTCGCCGGAATTACAATCAATCTAACTCCGGATTTTATTTTTTTACCCTTTAATATTTTAGCGGCAATCCTTAAATCCGAAATCCTGCCGTTAGTGCAAGAACCAATTACAACCTGATCCACTTTTATATCTTTTAACGCGCTGACCGGCTTAACATTACTGGGCAAATGCGGACAAGCCACTTGCGGTTCTAGATTAGTCACGTCCCACTCAAAAATCTGCTCGTAATGAGCGTCGGCATCTGAAGCGTAATATTTAGGCTTACGCGATGCGCCTTTAACATACTCCTTAGTAATTTCATCCGGCTCAATTAATCCTGCGCGGCCTCCGGCTTCAATTGCCATATTACTCATGGAAAATCTATCGTCCATACTTAATTTCTTAATAACCGGGCCAGAAAACTCCATTACCTTATATATAGCCCCATCTACTCCAATTTGGCCAATAGTATATAAAATTAAATCTTCGCCGCCCACCCACTTATTAAGCTTGCCTTTATAGATAAACTTTATTGTTGGCGGAACCTTTAGCCAAATCTTGCCATCAATATAGGCGCGCGCTAAATCTGTAGAACCAATACCGGTCGAGTAACACCCTAAAGCCCCATATGTGCAAGTATGCGAATCCGCGCCAATTACCAAATCCCCGGGTAAAACCAATTTTAATTCCGGCAGCAGCGCATGTTCAATTCCCATACAACCAACTTCAAAATAATATTTTATTTTCTGTTCTGCCGCAAAATTAGCTAGCAATTTACATTGATTGGCGCTTCTTAAATCTTTAGCCGGGGCAAAATGATCCGGAACCAAAGCGATCTTATCTTTATCAAAAACTTTTAAGAAGCCTGCTTTTTTAAATTCTTCAATAGCAATGGGCGCGGTAATATCATTACCTAAAGCCAAATCGACCCGCGCCTCAATAAACTCATGCGGCTTAATAGTTTTATTATCCGTATGCGCTAATAATATTTTTTCCGCGATTGTATAACCCATTTTTAATTAACCTAAGAATTTCCTGACGGCAAGAGTGGCGTTGTGGCCACCAAAACCTAAAGAATTGGAAAGGCATAAATCAATATTGGCCTTACGTGCGGTATTTGGGACATAATCAAGGTCACATTCCGGATCAGGATTATCATAATTTATTGTAGGAGCAACAATACCATCTCTTATGGTTAAACAACAAACCACAAACTCAACCCCGCCTGCCGCGCCTAATTGATGGCCAGTCATAGATTTTGTAGATGAAATCATTGTCTTTTTAGCGTGCTCGCCTAAAGCCCTTTTTATAGCAATGGTTTCTAATCTGTCATTTAATTTAGTGGAAGTACCATGCGCATTAACATAATCCACATCTTCAGGATTAACCTTGGCATCTTTAAGCGCTAATTTCATCGCCCGCATTGCGCCGTCGCCCTGAGGATCCGGCGCGGTAATGTGATATGCGTCACAAGTCATACCATAACCTACAATCTCAGCATAAATCTTAGCCTTGCGTTTCCTAGCGTGATCTAAAGTTTCTAAAATTACCAAGCCGCAGCCTTCTCCTATAACAAAACCGTCGCGGTCACGGTCAAAAGGACGGCTAGCTCTTTGCGGGTCATTATTTCTAGTTGAAAGCGCCTTTAAAGCACAAAATCCACCTACGCCAGTCGGGACAATGCAGCCTTCTGTCCCTCCGGTAACCATTACATCCGCATCCCCGCGCTCTAAAATTCTAAACGCATCTCCGATAGCATGTGATCCTGAAGCGCAGGCTGTCGCCACACAAGAATTCGGGCCTTTTAATCCAAAGATAATTCCTACCTGCCCGGCGGCTTCATTTACAATTAACATAGGAATTAAAAAAGGGCTCATTTTAGATGGGCCCTTGCTCAACATAACTTTATGCTCTTCTTCTATTGTATATAAACTACCAATGCCTGAACCAATTAAAACGCCCATGCGTTCTTTATCTTCTTTTTCTAAATCTAACCCTGAATCATTTATTGCCTGTTTTGCCGCGGCAACAGCATATTGCGCGAATTTATCCATGCGCTTTATATCTTTTGAAGATAACCCATAAAGGGCGGGAGTGAAATTTTTAATTTCGGCGGCAATACGCGAATCAAATTTAGAAGCATCAAAACAGGTAATCGGCCCGGCGCCGCTTTTGCCTTCTTTTAAAGACTGCCAAAAGATAGGAATATCATTGCCTACGGGAGAAATTACACCTAAACCTGTAATTACAACTCTATTTTCCATAATTCAAGCAGATTACAAAAACCCCGCCTATAGGCTAAAAAAGGCGGGGCATCTATCTATAAAACATTAACCAGCTTATTTACTTCCTGCTTTTTCCTCAATATATTTAATGGCATCACCGACAGTAGTGATTTTCTCGGCATCTTCATCAGGAATTTCAACGCCAAACTCTTCTTCCAATGCCATGACTAACTCGACCGTATCCAACGAATCCGCGCCGAGATCATCAATAAATGACGCCTCAATGGTTACTTCTTCAGGCTTAACGCCTAACTGCTCTGCTATGATTGACTTGACCTTATCTGGAACTGCCATTTTCTTCCTCCTTTTTTCACTGAAACACTGAATAATGCCTCAATATACTACCTTCTGAAACACTGAGGTATTGGAAAAGCTAATCTCTTAAATTAACTCAGTGCTTCAGCAAGCACTATTTTTTTCTTTCTCTCAGTGCCTCAGTGTTACTACATTACCATCCCGCCATCAACAACAATGGTCTGCCCTGTAATATAACTAGAATCCTCAGATGCTAAAAACAAACACGCTCGAGCTACATCCTCAGGCAACCCGAATTTATCAAACGGAATAACTGCTTTCATCTTCTCTTTAACTTCTTCCGAAAGCTTAGCCGTCATTTCAGTCTGAATGAAACCAGGCGCCACAGCATTTACGTTTATATTGCGGCTAGCCAATTCTTTTGCCGCTGTTTTTGTAAGAGCAATCAGCCCGCCTTTAGAGGCTGAATAATTTGCCTGTCCGGGATTGCCGATTATGCCAACAATAGAAGCGATATTCACAATCTTGCCGCTCCTAGCCTTAATCATCTGCCGGGATACGGCTTTTAGGCAGTTAAAAGAACCTTTTAGGTTTACACCCAATACTGCATCCCACTCTGCCGCGTTCATTCTAAGCAATAAATTGTCTTTTGTGATGCCAGCATTGTTAACTAATATATCAACCTTTCCAAATTTGTCAAGAATTTTATTTACCGCTTCTTCAACTTTCGCATAGTCGGTTACATCTAAGGCAAGCGCAAGAGCTTGGACACCCAACGCTTCAATTTCCAAACAGGTTTTCTCTGCGTCTGGAAGATTTACATCGCCGACTACTATATTCGCGCCTTCCTTAGCAAAAGCTATAGCTATTGCTTTGCCAATACCTCTTGCCCCACCGGTTATTAAAGCTATTTTATCTTTTAATCTCATATCACCCTCCCTAATCCCTATCTACTAACTACTACCTACTGCTTCTATGTCTTCTTTCTTCTCTATATTTATAGTTTTTACATTGCTATCAATGCGCCGTAAAAGCCCTCTCAAAACTTTACCCGGGCCGAATTCCATAAAATTCGTTATTCCTTGAGCAATCGCAAACTTCATTGAATCCTCCCAAAGAACGCTAGAAGCCACCTGCTTAATTAGGTTTTCTTTAATTTCTAATGCAGAGGCAGCCGGCTTGGCGGTAACATTACAAATAACAGGAACCTTGGGGAAATTAATTTTAATTTTTTCTAATTCTTGCGCCAGTTTCACGGTTGCGCCCTGCATAAAAGAAGAATGAAACGCGCCGCTCACTTCTAATATGACCGCCATTTTAGCGCCTAGCTTTTGGGCTTTAATTTTTGCCTCGTCTATATCTTTAGGCCCACCGGAAATTACGGTTTGGCCGGGGCAATTTATATTGGCAATTTCTGTTTTAGTTTCGCGGCAAATTTTCTGGACATTATCTAAATCTAGCCCAATAATAGAAAGCATTCTGCCGGGATTCTTCAAGGCTTCTTCTTCCATAAATTCGCCGCGGCACCTGACTAAATAAACCGCATCTTCAAAACTAATTGCACGACTCGCCACTAACGCCGAATACTCGCCCAAGCTTAATCCCGCCACATAAGAGACCGTAGACTGTAGACCGTAGACTGTAGACTTAAATGCTTCAAGGGCGGCAATACTCATTGTCAAAATTGCTGGTTGGCAATTTTGAGTTTTTTTAAGTTCGTTTTCAGGCCCTTCAAAACACAGTTTTGTCAGAGAAAAACCTAAAACCCTATCCGCCTTATCAAAGATCGCTTGTGCTTTCGGAAAAGATTCATATAAATCTTTTCCCATACCTATATATTGGCTGCCTTGGCCGGCAAATAAATACGCTACCATTTAATTACACAAGCTCCCCAAACCAGGCCCGCGCCAAAGGCATCAAGCATAATCACATCGCCTTTTTTAACTTTTCCTTCTTGAACTGCTTCGCATAACGCGGTGGCCGTCGAGGCGGAAGACATGTTGCCATATTTTTCTATATTAAAATAAATTTTTTCTACGGGTAGCTTCAATTTTTTGGCCATGGCCAAAATAATTCTCATATTCGCCTGATGCGGAATAACTAAATCTATATCTTTACATTCTAAGCCCGATTTTTTAAACGCCACTTGCGCGGCTTCCGCCATAATCGTAACCGCTAATTTAAAAAGCTCATTACCTTGCATTTTTATATAATGTTGGCGCTCATCCAAAGTTTTTTTGCTGGCGGGATTACGCGAACCGCCTCCGGGAAGCATTAACAAATCTGCCTTAGTGCCATCTGAGCCTAGATGCGTGGCTAGAATTCCGCCGGATTTTACTTCGGAGACGATTGCCGCGCCTGCGCCATCGCCGAATAAAACACAAGTATTGCGGTCCTGCCAATCAGTTATAGATGAAAGTGTTTCTGCGCCTATCACAAGGGCATTTTTATAGGCGCCGCGGGCAATAAATTGATGCGCAATCGACAAAGCATAAACAAATCCCGCGCAAGCAGCAGATATATCAAAACAAGTGGCTTCTTTAATGCCTAATTCGCGCTGCAAGATTGTCGCAACCGAAGGAAATTGCATATCTGGGGTAATTGTGGCAACAATAATTAAATCGATATCTGAGGGCTTAAGGCTCGAGTCATTAATCGCG
>JAZDEX010000021.1:0-10573 GCA_043808405.1 Candidatus Omnitrophota bacterium
TGAAGGACAGTTGGTTTTGGCCACGGCTTAAATTTGCTTAAAGTTGCCTTTAATTTTTCAAAACGCTCTTTACTTATACAAAGAAGTTTTGTTAGCTTTTCCCCGTAAGCAGGGGGGTAATGATGTATGGTATCATTTCCAGATAAATCTATTAAAAGGCTTGATTTCAGTAGTGTTTGAATATATAATAATTTTCTAAAATAACGGCTTATGTAGTCAAGGCTTAAACTTCCGCTACTTATAGTGAGATAGGAGAAAAATGGCTGATCATAAAGTTCCTAAACCAAATAACGGCAATATCTTTAAGCGCGCGCCAATAGCCTGGATTTTGGCGATCGCGGCATTCATCCTTTTAATTAATAGCCTCAATGTTTCTGTAAGCGGCGTACCGGTGGAAATGCCCTACGGTAAATTTTTTACTATCCTTAAAAATAATCCTGAACAGATAAAATCCGTAACTAAAGTAGAAACAATTTTGCAGGGTGAAATGGCGAATAATTCAAAATTTTATGTTAATATTCCGGACAATGATACTGAGTTGTTAAGCTTAATGCGGCAGAATTTGAAAGCATTCGATGTTAAGCCGCCGCGCACTTTTTGGGCGAGCTTGCTTTTTAATTTAGGCCCGATAGTGCTATTGATATTTTTCTGGTGGTTTATGGCTGCCCGCGGCGAGCAGCTTGGCAATAAAGTTATGTCCTTTGGGAAGATCAGGCCAAAAATTCATACTGAAAAAGGCACAGATAAAGTTACTTTTGCTGATGTTGCCGGAGTGGATGAGGCAAGAGAGGAATTGCAGGAGGTCATTGAATTTTTAAAAGATCCTAAAAGATTTCAGCGTTTAGGCGGCAAGATTCCTAAAGGTGTTTTATTAGTCGGCCCTCCGGGGTGCGGCAAAACTTTAGTCGCTAAAGCCGTAGCCGGCGAAGCCGGGGTTCCTTTTTTCTCGATTAGCGGCTCTGATTTCGTGGAAATGTTTGTCGGCGTGGGCGCGTCTCGCGTGCGTGATTTATTTGAGCAGGCGCGTAAGGCCTCTAAAGTTTCCGGCCGAGGCGCGATTATTTTTATCGATGAAATTGATGCTGTAGGCAGGTTGCGTTTTTCTGGTATCGGCGGCGGGCATGATGAGCGCGAGCAGACTTTAAACGCGGTGTTAGTTGAGATGGACGGGTTTGATACTGAAAAAGGCATAATTTTAATTGCCGCGACCAACCGCCCGGATACTTTGGATCCCGCGCTTTTACGCCCCGGGCGCTTTGATCGGCTTATTGTAATTAATCTTCCGGATATTACCGGCCGTGAAGCAATCCTTAAGGTGCACATACGTAAAATAAAATTAGATCCGGCGGTAGATTTAAAAGTGATTGCCCAGCATACATCATTATTTTCCGGGGCGGACCTGGCTAATTTATGCAATGAGGCGGCGCTTTTGGCTGTCCGGGAGAATAAAGAGGCAGTTGGCCAACTTGATTTGGAAGCGGCGATTGAGCGCACGATAATGGGGCCGGAAAAGAAAAGCCGGGTGATGTCTAAACGCGAAAAAGAATTAACTGCTTATCATGAGGCAGGGCACGCGCTGTTATCGCTTTTAATTGCTGAAGTTAATCCGATGACTAAAGTTTCTATTATCCCGCGCGGTATGGCTGGCGGCTATACTTTAACTCCGCCGCAGGAGGATAAGCGCTATAATTCCAAGAAGGAATTACTCGGAAGTATCACGGTTGCCTTAGGTGGCAGGGCATCTGAAGAATTAACCTTTGACGATATTACTACCGGCGCGTCTAAAGATTTGGAATGGGTGACTGGCGTATCACGAGGCATGATTTGTGATTATGGAATGAGCGATAAAATTGGGAATATCGCCCTTGGCAGGAGCCATGGCCCAGTTTTCTTAGGCCGCGATATGGTTCAAGAAAAAGATTATAGTGAAGAAACCGCTAAGATCATTGACGGGGAAATTAAGCGTATTATAGATGATTGTTATTCGCGCGCAAAGCGCCTGATTAAAGAAAATCAAGATAAATTAAAATTATTGGCCGATACTTTATTAGACAAAGAAGTGTTAAATGTTCAAGAAGTAAGGAAATTGATTGGACTTGAAAAAACAAATCTCGCCTAAAATATTAATGCGCGTATTAGGCGCTGCCCCTAACCTTGATTTGCGGCGCGCTATGCAGGATATCAAAGTTGATCCTTGCGGCATTAAGATAATGCTGCCTAAAGCTGAAAGCTATCTTATAAAAATTGATCCGCTTTCTCACATTAGCGCGAATATTTTAAAGCAGGAAATGCTTTCTTTGGGTGGGGATGCGGCAGTTGCTCGTGGTGTTTTAACCGGAACAGTTAAGACAACTCCTTGCCTTTTAATGGGGACGCGCTCTCAGATTGGCCGGCTCTCTGAGAAATTAAATAAGCAGCCGTTTGGTTTGGGTAAGTTAGGGAGCGATTTATTCGAAATAATAAAAAATTATCAGCGAGATAATTTTATTATAGATTTAGGTAAATATAAGTTAAATTTAAGTAACCGTACTCACATTATGGGTATTGTTAATGTGACTAGTGATTCTTTTAGTGGTGACGGTTTGCTTAAGTCTACGGTCTACGGTCTACGGTCTACGGTCTGTAATGTAGTTGCTCAAATGATAGATGACGGCGCGGATATTATTGATGTTGGTGGGGAGTCTAGCCGCCCGGGGGCAAAACCGGTTTCTGTAAAAGAAGAATTAAAGCGCGTTGTTCCGGTTATAGGTGAGCTGGCTAAGAAAATTAAGAAGCCGATTTCAATAGATACTTATAAGCCTGAAGTGGCTAAAGGCGCTTTGGATAATGGCGCAGTGCTGATTAATGATATCTCAGGGCTAAAAAATCCGAAGATGTCGAAGTTAGCAGCTAAATATAAAGCAGCTGTGGTAATTATGCATATGCCGGGGGTCCCGCGCACTATGCAAAAAAATCCTCATTATAAATCTTTAATTGGCGATATTATAAGCTATTTGAATAAGCAAATAGAAAGAGCAGTTGAAGCAGGCGTCGCCAAAGAAAAAATTATTATTGATCCGGGGATTGGATTCGGCAAAACTGTAGGGCATAATCTAGAAATATTGAATCGGTTACCTGAATTTAAAGTTTTAGGCCGGCCCATTCTGGTTGGCCCGTCGAGAAAATCATTTATCGGTAAGATTATTAATAAAGAGCCAAAAGATAGATTATTCGGCACAATTTCTGCCTGCGTATCGGCGGCAAATATGGGGGCAAATATTTTAAGGGTGCATGATATAGCCCAAGTTAAAGAGGCGCTCGAAGTTTCTGGCGCGATTAAAAATGGATATCTTAGTTAATATTTTGATTTTTTGGAAGCCGATAGTTGAGATATTGATTCTATGGATGGTAATTTATCATGTGATGCTTTTTTTTGAAGGCACGCGCGCTTTGCAGGTTGTGCGCGGAATAATTCTTTTATCATTCGCCTTTTTATTATTTCAGAGGCTTGGGCTCGATAGGCTAGAGTGGCTTCTTACTAAATTGTTTGGAATATCCGTTATCGGGATTTTGATTATTTTCCATCCGGAAATCCGCCAGGGGTTGGCTAAGCTTGGCCGCCGGCATTTATTCGGCGCGAATATGGTGGAGGAGGAATTTGATTTAGCCTTAAGAGAGATAAGCCAGGCGACGGAAGATTTGGCGAAAGGAAAACTTGGCGCGTTGATTGCTATTGAGAAGAATGACCCTTTGACAGATTATATCGCCGAAGGGGTTTCTGTGGACGCGAAAGTTTCTTCGGAATTAATTGAAGCGATATTTACGCCCAATAATCCGATTCATGACGGCGGCATGATTATTCAGCAAGCCAGAGTTATCGCCGCGGGTTGTTTATTTCCGCTTACTAAAAATTTTGATTTAGACCGTATTTATGGTACGCGCCATCGCGCGGCCTTAGGATTAAGCGAGGAAACTGATGCCATAATTATTGTTGTTTCCGAGGAGAGGCAGGATATCTCTTTAGTTTATCACGGCAAGATGTACCGGGATTTAAGCCAGGAAGATTTGTTTATTAAAATAAAAGAAATTATAAAAAGCGATCAGAAAAAATGAGTAAAGAAAAAGTAACTTTATTTTACCGCATTGGGCATTTGTTTACTTATCATCCGTGGTTAAAAATTATTGCTTTTGTGTTGGCGGTTGTAGTTTGGATTTTTGTGAATGGCGAACTTTTAAAATAAGCGGATAAGATTATGGTAAAATTGGGCGTTAATATAGACCATGTAGCGACGATGCGGCAGGTGCGCAAAGCAATTGAGCCTGAGCCGGTATTCGCGGCTTTTATTTGCGAGGCGGCGGGAGCGGATAGCATTGTGGCGCATTTGCGTGAAGACAGGCGCCATATTCAGGACAGGGATATTAAGCTTTTGCGAGGAATGGTACGAACAAGGCTAAATCTTGAAATGTCCTGTGCCCCGGAAATTGTCCGAATCGCTTGTATGATAAAACCTGATCAGGCGACTTTAGTCCCGGAAAAAAGAAAAGAAGTAACCACTGAAAGCGGGCTAGATGTGGCAGGGCAGTTGAAAAAAGTTCAATCCGTGGTTAAGAAGCTTGAGGATAGCGATATAGGCGCGAGCCTATTTATTGACCCGGATAAAAAACAGATTGATGCTTCTAAAAAAACCGGTGCGCGGATTATTGAGCTGCATACCGGCCGTTACGCGGATGCTAAAAGCAAAAAGGAACAAAATAAATATTTTAAGGAATTAGAAGCGGCAGTTAATTATGCCAAGAAAATCGGCTTAATAGTTAATGCTGGGCATGGCTTAAATTATAATAATGTTACGCCTGTTGCCATGATAAAAGGGATTGAAGAATTAAATATAGGTTATTCGATTATCTGCCGGGCAATTTTAGTAGGCTTAGAAATGGCTGTGCGTCAAATGAAGGCGTTAATATGATTTTAGGCACTGGGATTGATATAACTGAAGTGTCGCGCCTGCGTAAGGCAGTGGAAAAATGGGGCGATGAATTCTTAAATAGAGTCTTTACTAAGGATGAATTGCTTAACGCTAAAAAGCGCGCGAGTATGTTTCATCAGCATTTAGCCGGCAGATTTGCCGCAAAAGAGGCAATATTTAAAGCCTTTGGCGACCAGGAATTAAGTTGGAAAGATGTGCAGATTTTAAATGATCAAGACGGTAAGCCATATTGCAAGATTCTAAATGGCAGAGAAAGACAAGTGGACGTGCATATTTCTATTTCGCACGTAAAAAATTATGCGACTGCCTCGGCGATTGTTACAAAGAAAGCTTAACGCGCATAAGGGCGATTTTGGCCATGTTCTTATCATAGCTGGTTCGAGCCGTTTTTCCGGGGCTGCTGTTTTATGCGCGGAGGCCGCGCTGCGCTGCGGCTCAGGCTTAGTTACTTTAGGTATTCCTAAAGGGATTAATTCGGCGATAATTAAAATTAAGCCGAAAGAAGTAATGACATTGCCGTTGCCTGAAACCAAAGAGGGAAATTTGGGTTCAGGCGCATATAAAAAAGTAATAGATTTTATTAAAAAGGTTGATATATTAGTAGTCGGCCCGGGCTTAGGCCAGGAAGCAACTACTAAAAGCCTGGTGCGGAAGTTAGTGGCTAAAGCTGATAAGCCGCTGGTTATTGATGCGGACGGACTCAATGCTCTGGCAGGATATTTAAATATTCTAGAGTCACAAGTTATAAGTCACAAGTCACAAGTTAAGGTGCTTACGCCACATTCGGGTGAAATGGCTCGTCTTGTTGGGATAAGCGTTGCGCAAATTCAGGCAAATAGAGGAGTGATTGCGAAGAAATTCGCAAAAGATTATAAAGTTATCATAGTTTTAAAGGGTCATAATACAGTAGTTACGGATTATCAGGGCAATTTTTATATAAATAAAACCGGGAATCCCGGAATGGCTACTGCTGGAAGCGGAGACGTTTTAAGCGGAATAATTGCCGCGTTTTTAGCCCAGGGCTTAAGCGCGTTTGAAGCGGCAAAATACGCCGTGTATTTACACGGGCTATCCGGTGATTTAGCCGCAAAAGAGAAGACACAAATTTCCTTGATTGCCTCGGATATTATTGCTAAAATCCCAGAGGCGGTTAAAAGCAGTAGTTAGTAGGTAGTAGTTAGGGGTTAGGGAAAAGAAAAAAAATAAAATTGCTGGCGTAGCTCAGTTGGCAGAGCGGCAGTTTTGTAAACTGCGGGTCGGAGGTTCAAATCCTCTCGCCAGCTTGAATTTGCCCTGCCTCTGGCGTTTAGGGCAAATTCATCCTGCCCTCTGGGCAGGATTATAAATTGAATTAATATGGGTAGGTACCCAAGTGGCCAAAGGGGGCAGACTGTAAATCTGCTGCACTTGTGCTTCAGAGGTTCGAATCCTCTCCTGCCCATTATATTTAGTAGTCAGTAGGTAGTAGTTAGGGTTTAGGGTAAGATAATGATTTTTTAACAACTATCTTCATCTGAAAATGACTTTAAAAGCTATTACTATGTCAATTTTAAGTATATTAAGCGTATTCTCTCTGTCATGTTCAAACAGCGTTCAAGATGATGGGGCGCTAGAGAGTCAAACTACAATATATAAACAAAGCATGAGTTATAGTGATTCATCTTATCAGGATCAAGCACAGGTGCAGGGTAAGGCCCAAGTATCCGGAATACATAATGGCGCTGGTTGGGCTACGAAGTCTGATATAGGGGGCAGTAGTTATAATCCGAGATATCACGACGAAACAGCTGCAGACGATGGGCGTTCCTGGACTATGGATACTGATCAAGCAAACGCGCCATTAACTACTTCAGAAGGTGTGGGGCGTGTGGAATTTGATAAATAATATTCGCGGGCATAGCACAGCGGTAGTGCAGTAGCCTTCTCCCGCCAAAAGCGGCGGGATTTCGCTGGATGCGCCTGTGGGCGCATTATTGTGCTCAACCGCTTTAAATGTTTGCGGGAGTAGTTCAGTGGTAGAACAATAGCCTTCCAAGCTATATATGGGGGTTCGATTCCCCTCTCCCGCTCCAAGATGGAGAAATAGATGCCAGAGAGAGAATTTTTAGAGACGGTGCATATTGATGCTTTTGATGTGGATGATGCTTGGTTTCAATGTTTAGCTCGTATTCTCGACAAGGGGCATGTTTACCAGATCACCCGTGGCAGCTATGAGGGCCAGAGGCGCCTGGAGTTTGATTTTGTGACTATCCGCATTAGGAAACCCGCGCATCAAATAATTCCGCTTATCCCTGAAGGTATGAGTATTCCCGCGCCCACAGATATGGATTATGTTCAAGGGTACTTAAGTTATCTTTTGACTGGGGCAAAAACCGAAACCGAAGATTATACTTATGGCGAGCGTTTGGTTGATCCGCGCGTAAAATTGAAACAAAATGTTGGCGGTAAAGATTTAATTAGTGAAATGCCGCTGAATGTAAATCAAATAGAAGAAGTAATCAAAATGTATAAAGAAAAAGGCCATGGCACAAATCAGGCAACTATGGAAATTGGCATGCCCTCCGATATAAAATTAGTTGATCCTCCGTGCCTGCGCATTATCGATACGCGTGTCCGTTATGGAAAGTTACATTTTATTTTGTATTTTCGCTCTTGGGATTTATGGGGCGGTTTTCCTTCTAATCTCGGGGGCTTGCAATTAGTAAAACAGTATATGGCTGAAGAAATTGGCGTTGAAGACGGAGAGATTATCGCGGCAAGCAAGGGCTTGCATTTGTATGAATATGTATGGGATTTAGCTAAATTACGCACTAATAAATCAAACCCCATGGCGCTACAAGAGGTAAAATAATGACTAAAGATTATCCTGGCCCTGAACGCAGGGAATTTGTCCGGTTAGATTATGTTACGCCTATTGCTTATAAGATTTGTAAAAAAGAAACCCTTGATCGGTTGTTTAATGGTTATACCGCTAACGTGAGCCCAACAGGGATTATGTGCACAATAAAGGATAAGGTTGATATAGATGATGTTCTTTGGCTTTCGTTTGATCGCGGGATATTGCATATTTGCGAGGAACTGGAGAAAAGAAGCCTGATATACCAAAACGGAATTATCGGCAAAGTAGTCAGGGTTGACTATCATCGGGATCATTACAGCGTTGGGATCCGTTTCCTTACTCGGGAAGAAGAAAATTCTTCACATATATTTCCTAGAGTCCATTTCATAAAAGAAAAAGATGAAAAAGTTTAATATTGCTGTTTTAGGAGATGGAGGCTGGGGCACGACCTTAAGCATAATTCTTTCTCAAAAAGGGTTTAAAGTTACTTTATGGGGCGCGTTTGCCGATTATTCAAATTATTTAAATAAAAAAAGAATAAATACGAAGTTCCTCTCTGGTATTAAAATTCCCCCGAGTATTGAGATAGTTTCGGATTTAGAAAAAGCGCTTTGCGGCAAAGGCTTGATAATTTTCGCTATTCCCTCGCAGCATTTGCGCGGTGTATTAAATAAAATAAAAAAAATCAATTATAATCGTAAAGCCTTGTATGTAAGCGTTACCAAAGGAATCGAGATTGGCACGCTGCAGAGGATGTCTGAAGTCATTCATAATGAATTAGGCAATATAAAATTAGCGGTTTTGTCCGGGCCTACAATAGCTCATGAAGTCGCGCTGGGGGTTCCTACTACCGCGGTCGTGGCAGCGCATGATGAAAAAATAAGAAAAATCGCGCAGTCGGTTTTTATGACGGATAAATTTCGTATTTATACAAATCCTGACGTTACCGGCGTGGAATTAGGCGGCAGTTTAAAAAATGTAATTGCTATTGCCTGCGGCGCCTGTGATGGCTTAGGTTTTGGAACAAATACAAAAGCTGCTATTCTTTCGCGCGGCCTGGCGGAGATTGCCAGGCTTGGGGCGGCTATGGGCGCAAATATTAGCACATTTAGCGGATTAAGCGGCCTGGGAGATTTGGTTACAACTTGTGTTAGCCCTTTTAGCCGCAATAGATCATTTGGGGAGGCAATTGGCAGAGGCAAAACTTTAAAGCAGGCCAAAGCGCATACGCAGATGGTAGCTGAAGGAGTGCCTACAGCAAAATCAGCATATGATTTAAGCCGGAAATATAAAGTAGATATGCCGATTACTAAAGAGGTATACGCGGTTCTTTACAAAAATAAATCTCCGTTAAAAGCAGTAAGAGATTTAATGGCGCGGCAGAAGAAAGAAGAATAATACGGGGGTTGGCTCAGTTTGGTAGAGCGCTTGAATGGGGTTCAAGAGGCCGTGAGTTCAAGTCTCACACCCCCGATTAAATATATAGTTAAAAATTTAAGAGAAAGGAAAATAAATGGAAATGTCATATGAAGGCCCGGAAAAACGTAAGTATACGCGCGCAAAAGGCACTTTTATTGTTTCCTATCGCGTGTTGGAAGAGGAAAATAATATCGACGTTACTCAGACTAAAGATCTTAGCCTTGGCGGAATGTATTTGACTACCAGTAGATTTTTTAAAATAGGAACGCAGCTTGCAATAGAGATAAGGCTGCCATTTGATCCCCATCCTATCCAATTAGTAGGCAGAGTTGTTAATTCGCGCGTAATAACTAAAGATCTTATATATGACACAAGGCTTGAGTTTTTACAAGTAGACGAACATCATAAGAAGTCGATCAGTAATACCGTGGAGCATTATATTAAAAAAGGGCAGCCTAAATGAAAAAGATTAATGTAGGTTTAATCGGCTTTGGAAATATCGGTTCCGGAGTAGTAAAAATCTTGCGCGATAGAAAATCGCTTTTGAGCGAGAAAATCGGTATTGAGATTAATATTAAAAAAATCTGCGATAAAGACCTTTCAACTAAAAGAAATGTTGCGGTCGATAAAGATATACTTACCCGCGATACGTCAGAGATCCTTAATGATCCGCAGATAGATGTAGTTGTGGAGTTAATTGGCGGGATACATCCGGCTAAGGAATTTATTATCGAGGCGCTTAAAAAAGGTAAAAGTGTAGTGACTGCCAATAAGGCGCTTTTGGCTGAAAGTGGCAAAGAATTGTTTGCTTTAGCAGCCGACCGGGGAAAAAGTATTTATTTCGAAGCTTCGGTTGGCGCGGGCATACCGGTAATTAAATCCGTGCGTGAAGGCTTGGTGGCGAATAAATTTTCTGATATTTTAGGTATTGTTAACGGCACTTCAAATTTTATTCTTTCGCAGATGTCCGAAGGCGGTTGTTCTTTTCGCGATGCTTTGGCTCTAGCACAAAAGAAAGGTTTTGCCGAGGCGGACCCGACTTTAGATATTGAAGGCATAGATTCGGCGCATAAGTTATCTTTGCTTGTTTATTTATGTTTTGGTAAGATTGTTGATTTTAAAGATATATTTGTTGAAGGGCTATCGCGTATTTCTTTGGCTGATGTTAATTATGCCAAGGATTTAGGGTTTGAAATTAAACTGTTGGCTATAGCTAAAAAAGAAAATGATGAATTAGAAGTCCGGGTACATCCAACCTTGATTCGCTCGGAACATTTATTAGCTTCGGTTTCCGGAGTAAATAACGCGATTTATATCTCAAGTGATTTAGCCGGCCCGCTTATGTTTTACG
>JAZDEX010000022.1:0-5019 GCA_043808405.1 Candidatus Omnitrophota bacterium
GAATGTAAACAGGCTGTTGCTTCACTTATCATCATTGATTCCAGCTTCCTGCTATCAAAGAACAAAGAACTTGCGGCTTGCCTTTACAACATTAAGTCGGAACGATTTAAGAAAAAACTGGAAAACTAACAAAGTACTGTCATTAAATTCCCTCCCCCTTGTGGGGAGGGCTAGGGTGGGGGTTCGCCCCTTCCGCTTGCACACCGGTGGGCAAAACAATAACTCACTCTTAATACTTAGAGTGAGTTATTGGTATAATACAATAAAAAATCAAACTGTCAAGATAATTTAAGGCTCTTTTTTACTTAATAAACAACATCTCCCTATACTTAGGCAAATCCCAATGCTCATCTGAAACAACGCATTCCAAGGCATCTACGTGGCGGCGAATATGCTCCATAAGAGGCTTAAGCTCTTCAAAATAAAGCTTGGCGCGCGCCTCCTGCTCCATGCCTTTAGCCTTTTCCAACAAATCCACCAAAGCCTTAACATTGTGCCTAATATAGAAAATCTTGGAAACCACATCCGCGACATGTTCCTTCTGATCTTCTAACGCATCCTCGTCCAACTTTAAATCCGCTTCTTTTTGTAATTTAACCAAGCGCGATAAATTGCTTATTAATAATTTCTCATAATCGTATCCTGCCGGCACAATACTAGCATTAACCATCTCATTTAAAGTATTGGCCTCAATTTCCAAAGTCAAATTATACATGTGAATCCAGATGTGATAACGCGCGACTAACTCTTCTTTAGAAAAAACTTTATACTTCTCAAATAAAGCAATGTTTTTATCTTTAGTTAATGCCTCTAAAGCCTCGGCAGTAGACGCGACATTCGGCAGGGCGCGCTTCTTAGCTTCTTTAACCCATTCTTCGGCGTAATTATTGCCCTCGAAACGGATGTTCTTAGTTTCCTTAACTATTTGAGAAATCACCTGCATCACTTTAGTATTAAAATCTTTGCCTTGCGCCTTCTTGATCATCTGCGCCACATAATCAAGGCTTTCGGCGATAATCGTGTTAATTACCGCGATAGAAGTTGAAATATTTTGCGAAGAGCCTACGGCGCGGAATTCAAATTTTGCCCCAGTAAAGGCAAAAGGCGAAGTGCGGTTTCTATCGGTTGCGTCTCTATTGAATTTAGGTAAGCGCGCTATACCTAAATCAACAATATCGCTCTTAGAAACTTCCGTCTTTGCCCCTTTTTCAATCATATCCAGGATTTTAGTCAACTGCTCCCCTAAAAATACACTGATAATCGCAGGCGGGGCTTCATTCGCGCCTAAACGGTGTTCGTTACCCGCTAAAGCCACGCTGGCGCGCAAAAGATCGGAGTGCAGATAAACCGCTCTTAGGACTGCAGCCAATACTGCTAAAAATTGTAAATTATCTTCCGGAGTTTCGCCCGGATTAAGTAAATTATTGCCTTTATCATCAGCCAGTGACCAATTTAAATGCTTACCGCTGCCATTAATCCCGGCAAACGGCTTTTCATGTAAAAGGCAAACCATATTATGGCGCAACGCCACTTTTTTCATCAATTCCATCAACAATTGATTGTGGTCCGCGGCGATATTTGATTCCTCAAATATCGGGGCGAATTCATATTGATGCGGGGCAACTTCATTATGGCGGGTCATTATCGGTATACCTAATTTATACGCCTCTTCTGCCACCTCAAACATAAAATTAACCACGCGTTCTTTAATAGTGCCAAAATACTGGTCTTCTAACTGCTGGCCCTTAGGCGAAGCAGCCCCAACTAAGGTGCGGCCGGTAAGCAGTAAATCCTGGCGCAGATTATAGTAATTTTTATCGATTAAAAAATATTCCTGTTCCGCGCCACAGGTAGAAAAAACTTTTTTGATCGTTTTATGCCCGAAAAGCTGCAATAACCCTACTGCGGCCTTATTTAATGCTTCATCAGAACGCAAAAGCGGCAGTTTTTTATCCAAAGCCTCGCCATGATACGAAATAAAAATTGTGGGGATACAAAGGGTCTTACCGAGCGTGCTTTCAATAATAAATGCCGGGCTCGACGGATCCCAAGCAGTATATCCGCGGGCTTCAAAGGTCGCGCGGATGCCGCCAGAAGGAAAACTCGAAGCATCAGGCTCGCCTTGAATTAATTTTGAGCCAGAGAATTTCTCAATAACCTTTCCCGGCCCAGTTATAGAAATAAAGCTATCGTGTTTCTCGGCGGTTAAACCAGTCATCGGCTGAAACCAATGCGTGTAATATGTAGCGCCCTTAGAAATCGCCCAATCTTTCATCGCATCGGCAATCTCATTAGCTTCTTTCAAAGAAATCGTAACCCCCTCAGACATCCAGCGCTTAAAGCCTTCAAAGGTTTTCTTAGAGATATGCTTTTCCATAGCCGCAAGGCTAAACGTATTCTCTCCGAAATAAGAAGACACTTTTTTAGGAGATTTTACTTTCTCTAACTCCACACTTTTAACCCTGAATAAATTATCCTGCCTAATTCCCATGGTTCCTCCTTTTTCACTGAGACACTGAATAGCCTTAAAATCTTCTGTTTTCTGAAACACTGAGAAAAAAATAAAAACTCGCTGAAATACTGAGATCGATCTAAAAATTTTGTCCTTTAAATCTCTCAGTGCCTCAGGAAAACACTATTTTTTTCTCCTTTTCAGTGCTTCAGTGCTACATTCTACCACAACTCTTAAATAAGACAAAGGCGTTCTTATAAATAGAACGCCTTTGTTTACCTATACAAGTAATAAATTATCCCTTTTGGTAACCTGTTTTATCCGTTAATATTAATTCTAGTAATCACCGGCCAGCTATTCGGCTTATTATGATATGTTACTGTAACATTATCACCCACGTTTATTTCGGTAAGGCTCCAGCTCCCTCCGTTTTTATAAACTTCAGCCGCATCAGCAACATAGAAAGTAATTTGATCAACGCTATTATCAACATAACATTGAATACTTAATATTTGCCCGACCCAATCTTTACTCATAACAACGCCATTTGCAGTTAAATCCTGTGCGTCTACGCCGTTTTGAGAATAAGCCGCGCCGAACGCCCCCATTAAAATCAATAAAGAAAAAACTATTACTAATATTTTCTTCATTTTCTAGCCTCCTCCTCTTATGTCCTTGGCAAGAATAATCGCCTCAGCGACCTCACGCATCGACTTACGCTTGTCCATGCTTTGTTTTTGAATTAAACGGTAAGCTTCCGACGGCAGAATATTCGCCTCCTGGGCAAGGATTTCCTTAGCCCGCTCAATAACCTTGCGCGTAGTCAGCGCTTCTTCTGCTGAGCGCGCGCGCAAATCCAGCTCCGCGTTCTCAATAGCAATTGCCGCGTGATTTGCCAATGCCGTCAAAAGGCTCAATTCATTTTTAGTAAACTCATGTCTCTTGGAAGTATAGCAATTCAGCACGCCGATAACCCGGCCTTTAACTGCCATCGGTACACTTGCCAAAGAACAAAGAATTTCTTTTTTAGCAATATCCTGATTTAAATAACGGCTGTCTTTTTTTAAATCTTCAACTACTATCGGCTTATTATCACGGGCAACCAACCCGGCAATCCCCTCGCCTAATTTCAAATTTGGTTTTTTATTGTAGCTTTCAGAAATTGATTGCGTTGCGCGCACCACTAATTCTTTTTTATCCGGGTCTAAAAGCATCAAAGACGAAATCTTGGAATTCATAATCTCGGCAGTAACCTGAACTACTAGGCGCAATAATTCTTCCAAATACATCCCAGAAGTAATTAGATTGGCCACCTTAGCCAAAGCCTCTATTTGCTTCACATAAATACTATAATCTTCTTTTTTTGGCATTCCCGTGTCATTGCGAGCCCCGACGGTACCGTCGGGGCGAAGCAATCTTTATCTAAAAATTATTTATTTAGAAAAATCTCGACTCTGCTTAAAGCCTCTTTTAAATTATCCATGCTCGAAGCATACGACATGCGCACGTAATTATCATATTCCGGCCCAAATGCCGTCCCGGGAACAACTGCAACCTTTTGTTCTTTAAGCAGTTTTTCCGAGAATTTCAAACTGCTCATCCCAGTCTTCTTAACCGACGGGAAAACATAGAACGCGCCTTCCGGCTTATGGCATGTTAGGCCTAACCTATTAAGGTTATCCACCACAAACTCCCTGCGCCTTTTATACTCGCGCTTCATTTCTTCGACTGATTTCCTGCCGGAAACTAAAGCCTCGCATGCTGCCACCTGGCTGGTAATCGAAACACACATAATCGTATATTGATGAATCTTAGTCATCGCGGCAATAATCTCTTTGGGGCCGCAAGCAAAACCTACGCGCCATCCGGTCATAGCATAAGATTTAGAAAAACCGTCCAGAAAAAGCGTATTATTCTTTGCGCCTTTTAACGTGGCAAACGGTACATGATCAAAATCATAAGTCAAATCCCCGTAAATCTCATCCGAAATACAAATTAAATTATGTTTCAGCATTATCTTCTTAAGCGCTTCTAATTCTGTTTTCGTATACGAAACACCCGTGGGATTACTTGGATAATTTAAAATCACTGCCTTAGTTTTATTATCGATATTTTTTTCTAAAACTTTAGGCGTTAACTTAAAATTATCTTTTTGTGTGTCAATACATACAGGTATGCCGCCGGCTAAGTCCGTTAACGGGCTATATGAAACAAAACACGGCGTGGGAATTAAAATTTTATCCTGCGGATTAATCAACGCGCGCAAAGCAAGATCAAAGCCTTCGCTCACCCCCACGGTAATTAAAATTTCCTCGTCGGGGCAATATTCCAGCCCATGCTTTTCTTTAAGATAGCGGCTAATGCCTAAACGCAGTTTATAAAGCCCTTTATTAGAGGTGTACGTTGTGAAACCCTCTTCCAAAGAAAAGATCCCTGCCTCGCGTATCGGCCAAGGCGTAACAAAATCCGGCTCTCCCACACCCAAAGACACCACATCCTTCATCCCCAACACCAAATCAAAAAATGCGCGGATGCCGGAAGGAGGCATATTTATCACTTTAGTGGAA
>JAZDEX010000023.1:0-11489 GCA_043808405.1 Candidatus Omnitrophota bacterium
AATTTATCCCCATGGTTTATTGATCGGCATCGACCAGGATATAGAGGCAATTGAAACAGCAAAAGAAGAACTAAAAAGTTATATCGATAAAGTAAAATTAGTTAAAGGTAATTTCAAAGATTTAGAAGGGATTCTATCAGATTTAAAGACTGAAACAGTTTCGGGGATAGTCTTTGATTTAGGAGTGTCCTTCCACCAATTAAAAGAGAAAGAACGAGGATTTAGTTTTAAAGAAGACAGCCATTTAGATATGCGTATGGACTTAAATCAAGAATTTAACGCTGATATTTTGATCAATAGTTATTCGGAAAAAGATTTAGCTGAAATATTTGAAAAGTATGGAGAAGAACGGTTTTCCAAGAAAATTGCTCGCTTAATTGCAATAGAACGAAAAAAGAAAACCATTACTACAACCAAGCAGTTAGCTGATTTAGTAATAAGATCTCTTCCCAGGACTAAAAAGAGGCACACCTGGAGAATACATCCCGCAACCAGGGTATTTCAGGCTATCAGGATTGAAGTAAACCAGGAACTTAAGGCTTTGGAAAAGGGGCTGAATCAGGCCATTAGAGTGTTGGAGGATAAGGGAAGGATATGTGTTATTTCCTACCATTCACTAGAGGATAGAATAGTTAAACACCTATTTAAGGAAGCAGAAAGAGAAGGAAAAGAGCAAAAGAATTACGGATTGAAAATTGTAACTAAAAAACCAATTAGACCTTCTTTGGAGGAAGTAAGAGATAATCTTAAAGCAAGAAGTGCTAAATTAAGAGTGGCAGAGAAAATAATGTTTACAACAATATAATAAAGGGGTGATAAAATATGAGAGGGAGCAGTGCTATAGCTACCGATAATTATGAAAGTAAGAATGCCTTAATTGTTTTTGGGTCATTTTTAATTATAGTAATTCTTGTTACTTCTACAGTAATTTTTTATATTTCTAATAACATTGTATTAACTGAGTTGGGATATAAATTAATAAAATTAGAAAATGAAAAAATAGCCTTAGAGGAAGAAAATAAAAAACTTGAACTTGCCGCAGAGACTCTTTCTGCTTTAGATAGAATTGAAAAAATTGCTTGTAATCATTTAGGAATGATTAGACCAAAAGAAGTTAAATTTATTGCTTCAAATCCCGCTCCTGAGATTAATTCCGAAAATGATATCGGAGTAATCAGTAACAATTATGAAAGGGAAAAGAATTTCTGGGCTAGTTTTGAACTAAAGAATATAAATGACTTGATTTTAGGGGTATTAAAATAATATACTTGTAGCAGTAAAGGTTAAAGAGGGCGGAAATAGTTGTTGTTTTCCAAAGAGAAAAAAGAACGTATTATTTTTTTACTTATAATATTCATAATTCTTTATTTTTCATTAATTTATAGATTATATAACATTCAGGTTATTCAAACTAATAAATTTAAAGAAATTGCCCAACAAGAACACCTCACTTCTTTTTCCATTGAGGGAGAACGAGGTAATATCTATGATAGAAATTATAAAAAATTAGCCGTGAATATTAATGTTCAATCTTTATTTGCCATTCCTCCTAAAGTCAAGAACCCTCAGGAAACTGCCCAAAAAATATCTTCAATTTTAAATTTAAAAACAAAAGATGTGTTGGATAAATTAAACCAGAAAAAATCTTTTGTATGGATAAAAAGGAAATTAAAAGAAACAGAAGTCGCAGAGATTAAAAAGCTAAATTTAGAGGGATTAAATTTTTTAGATGAGAGCAAAAGATATTACCCTAAGAATTATTTAGCTTCTAATTTAATGGGATTTGTGGGAATAGACAATCAAGGCCGGGAAGGTTTGGAATCATTTTTTGATAAAGAACTAAAAGGTTTGCCTGGTTTAGTAATTTTAGAGAGAGATGCTATAGGAGGCAAGGTACCTCTAAGCATTAAAGAACCAACTGCTCATAAAGATGGGCATTCAATTGTATTGACTATTGATGAAGTTATCCAATATATCGCCGAAAGGGAATTGGATAAAGCTTATGTTAAGCATAATGCTAAGGGCGCGACGATTATTGTGATGAATCCTTATACCGGGGCAATACTTGCTTTGGCAAACCGCCCGACATTTGATTTAAACGAGCATGGCCAAGTAAGTAAAGATAAAATTCGCGACCGCGCGCTCTGTGATTTGTTTGAGCCGGGGTCTGTATTTAAAATTATTACTGCTTCCGCTGCTTTAGAGGAAAAAAAGGTTACTGAGTCGGATAAGTTTTTCTGTGAAAACGGATTATACAAAGTCGGGTCGCATATTTTACATGATCATGATCCTTTAGGTTGGCTTACTTTTCGTCAGGTTATAGAGCAGTCAAGTAATATCGGGACGGTAAAAGCCGCGCAGATATTAGGGGCAGATACGCTTTATAAATATATTAAACTTTTTGGTTTTGGCACAAAAACCGGGATAGAGCTGCCCGGAGAAATTTCAGGTATTATTAGGGAGCCTAAGAAGTGGTCTAAAATATCTATTGCCGCGGTTCCTATAGGCCAGGAAGTCGCGGTTACGGCGATACAAATAGTCCGGGGCATGGCGGTAATTGCCAATGGCGGGCAACTTGTCCGGCCCTATGTTATAAAAGAAATTAGGGATAGTTCCGGAGAAATAATTAAGGAGTTTAAGCCTGCTCCTACAACAACAGCTATATCCCCGAATACCGCGCTTAGGCTACGGGCTATTCTTTCCGGGGTTGTGGAAGAGGGCACGGGAAGAATGGCGAAAATTGAAGGAATTAGCGCCGCGGGGAAAACCGGGACTGCGCAGAAACTCGAGCCCAATGGAACTTATTCGCATAGTAAATTTGTCGGTTCATTTGTGGGTTTTGCGCCCGCGGATGTGCCGATGGTGGCGATTGCGGTTATAATTGATGAGCCGCATCCGAATTATTACGGTGGGGTGGTAGCTGCCCCGGTTTTTAAGAATGTGGCTAGTGATGTGATAAGATATTTGCGGGCCAATCAAGTGCAGATGAGCGCGCCTTTAAGAGATGAAGATAAAAAAACTAATTAAGGTTTTAGGGTTAAAGAATAATCAGATTCGCTTGCTTAATGATTTTGAGGTTAAGGGAGTTAGTTGTAATTCAAAGCAGGTTGGGGATAGTTTTATTTTTGTGGCGATTAATGGCGCGCAAGCAGATGGCAGGAAGTTTATTGAGGAGGCAATTAAAAGAGGCGCGAAATTAATTATAAGCCAGGCCGTAGACCGTAGACCACAGACCACAGACCGTAGACCACAGACCACAGACCGTAGACCACAGACCACAGACCGTAGACCACAGACCGTAGACCACAGACCACAGACCGTAGACCGTAGACCACAGACCGTAGACTTTATTGTGGTAAAAGATGCGCGTGTAGCGCTGGGTAAATTAGCAGCGCAATTTTACGGAAATCCTGCAGAGAAAATAAAAGTTGTTGGTGTAACCGGAACCAATGGCAAGACGACAATAACTTATTTAATCGAAGCGATATTGAAGAAAGCCAGGCTTAGCCCCGCGGTAATCGGGACAATAAATCATCGTTTCAAGAATAAAGTATTTGCGTCAAAAAATACGACTCCTGGCCCGCTAGATATTCAGTCGATGTTCGCCCAAATGCTTGAATGTAAAGTTACGCATTGCGCAGTGGAAGTTTCATCTCACGCGCTGGACCAGGATAGGGTCCAAGCAATAGATTTTAATTCCGCGATATTTACCAATTTGACTCAGGATCATTTGGATTATCATAAAACTATTAATAATTATTTTAAGAGCAAACTGAAATTATTTTCTAATCTTAATAAAAAATCCTTTGCTATTTTAAATATTGATGATAAATACGGCAGAAGAATTATAAAAAATACCAAAGCCAAAATTATTACTTACTCCATAGACAGCGACGCGGATTTCAAGGCAGAGGATATTCGATCAAGTTGCTTAGGCCTTGAATTTTCGTTGAAAAGTAAACACCGAAAAATAAATATAAAAAGTTCTCTCATTGGCCGGCATAATGTGTATAATATATTAGCTGCTGTTAGTTGGGCGCGGGCTCAAAAGATAAGCTTAGGATTAATAAAATCCGCAATCTTAAATTTTCGTAATGTCCCAGGCAGGCTGGAAAAAGTTGGATCAGGCAAATTATCTATTTTTGTGGATTATGCCCATACTGAGGATGCGTTAAAGAATGTCTTAAAGTCTTTGCGGCCGTTAACCAAAAATAAAATTATTGTGGTCTTTGGCTGCGGCGGCGACCGCGATAAACTTAAGCGGCCCAAGATGGGCAAGATAGTGACGGAATTAGCGGATTATGCTATTATAACTAATGATAATCCGCGCTCAGAAGAGCCTATGGAAATTATTAAAGATATTAAGGCAGGAATACGCAGGAATAATTATTGCGTTATTCCCAAACGCGACGACGCGATAAGAAAATCTTTAAACTTAGCTTCATCAGGGGACGTAGTTTTGGTAGCGGGCAAGGGCCATGAAACCTATCAGATATTAAAAAATGAAACTATTCATTTTGACGATCGAAAGGTTATAAAACAATGTTTAAAGTCTCTGAAATTTTAAAAGCTACAGGGGGAAGGCTTTTAAGCGGGAGCGCGGATGCTATTGTTAAGGATATTTCTATAGATTCAAGGGTGGTTAAGCCTGGCGATGCATTTATCGCGATTAAAGGAAATAGGTTTGATGGGCATAAGTTTGTAGAGGCTGCGGTAAGTAAAGGCGCAAGTTGTATTATATGCGCGCCTCAGATTATTGACTATAGGCTGCAAGATATAGCAGTAATTCAGGCCCAGGATACAACGCAAGCCTTGGGGGATATTGCCCGTTTTAACCGTGAAAGATTTAATATCCCCGTAATTACGATTACCGGCTCAAATGGCAAAACTACCACCAAAGAAATGATTGCGCATGTGTTAGCCAAGAAGTTCAAAGTCCTTAAAAATATCGGCACGGAAAATAATCATATCGGTTTGCCGATGACTTTACTAAACCTTAATGATTATTATGATTTTGCGGTGCTTGAGGCAGGGACAAACCATCCTGGAGAAATTGAATATCTTGCCCGGATCGCCCAGCCGAATATCGCTGCAATTACCAACATCGGCCAATCGCATTTAAAATATCTAAAAGACACAGAAAGTGTTTTTTACGAGAAAACAAGCTTGCTGCGGTATTTGCGCGAGCCTGCCGTGGCTTTATTAAACGCGGATGACCGCTGGTTAAGTATAGCTTTGAATCAAGAGAATAAGGGGTTTAAAGCGTTTGGTTTTGGGGTAAATAATAATGCTGATATTAAAGTTTCGGATATGCGTTTTTTTGAAGGCTGTATGTGGTTTATTGTGAATTCAAAATATAAATTTAAATTAAATACTATCGGCGCTCATAATATTTATAACGCGTTAATAGCTATATTTATCGCGCGCGTATTCGGCATGGAATATAAAGATATCGCGCTGCAATTAAGCAGTTTTGAATTCCCCAAGAGCAGGCTTAAGCTTTTAGAACTTGAGAAAATTAAGTTTATTGATGATACTTATAACTCTAATCCGCTTTCTCTGCGCCATGCTTTGGATGTTTTGGCGCATATGGAAGTAAGGGGGAGAAAAATATTTGTGATGGGCGATATGTTAGAGTTAGGCGCGGATGAAGAATTTTTTCACCGGCAGGCAGGCGAAAACGCGGCTAAATCTTGCGATTATTTGATAACTGTGGGCCGGCTGTCGCAGCTGGCGGCTCAGGTTGCCCGCGACGGCGGGTTCAATAATGATAAGGTATTTAATTGTAAAGATATTCATGAGGCTAGAGAAGTCCTATTAAGTAAAATTATTCCGCAGGCAGAAGACATTGTTTTAGTTAAGGGCTCGCGTTCGATGAGGATGGAAGAAATATTTAAGGCATAAATGTTATACCATCTGTTTTATCATTTTCACGATACAATTTCATTTTTTAATCTTTTCCGCTATATTACCTTCCGCGCGGGGCTAGCCGCGCTTACCGCGTTTTTAATCAGTTTGATTTTTGGCCCCTGGGTTATAAGAAAGCTAACTGAATTAAAGATTGGCGAGAAAATTGCTAAAGGCGATAGCCTTAAGCTTGACGAATTGCACCGCGATAAACATAATACCCCGACTATGGGCGGGATTTTGATTATCGGGGCGATAGTTACAGCTACTTGCCTTTGGGCGGATATTTTTAATAAGTATATAATATTGGTTTTATTTAGCACTTTGTGGCTGGGGGCAGTGGGTTTTATTGATGATTATATAAAGGTCGTTAAGAAAAATCCTAAGGGTTTGCGGCCAAAAGTCAAATTATTCAGCCAGATCTTGCTGGGCACAATTATTTGGGGCAGCTTGCATTTTTATTTTCAGCCTTCTTTAAGGGTGGATGTCCCTTTTTTAAAGGAGACATCGCTATATTTAGACGGATTCTATGTTTTATTTGTTATTTTAGTAATTGCCGGCTCTTCTAACGCGGTAAATCTTACCGATGGGCTAGATGGGCTAGCGATTGGCATTGTGGTAATGGTAGCTATCGCTTTTAGTGTTTTATGTTATGTTACGGGAAACCTTAAATTCAGCAACTATTTATTAATTCCATATTTGCCTGGAAGCGGCGAGCTGACTATTTTCTGTTCTGCAATGTTAGGCGCGGGTTTGGGATTTTTATGGTTTAATTGTTATCCGGCTAGCGTGTTTATGGGCGATGTGGGGTCGTTGGCTTTAGGCGGGGCGATCGGAACAGTGGCTTTACTGATAAGAAAAGAATTACTTTTAATTCTTGTGGGCGGAATTTTTGTGGCCGAGGCGTTGTCGGTAATCCTGCAGGTCGGGTCTTTTAAATTAACTAAAAAGCGTATATTTAAAATAGCCCCGCTGCATCATCATTTTCAATTTTTAAATTGGCCGGAGAATAAAGTGATTGTGCGTTTTTGGATTATAGCCGGAATTTTAGCGCTTCTGACAATTATAACCTTGAAGATTAGGTAATTCATGAGAAATACGGATTATTTTAAGAATAAAAAAGTAACTATCGTAGGTTTCGCGCGTTCCGGCTTAACCGCGGCTAATCTTTTATATGATTTGGGCGCCAAAGTCAGTGTCACTGATAATAAAGATAATGAAACAACGCGCCTAAACGCCGCGAAATTAAAATCAAAAGAAATATGCTTCGAGTTAGGGGGGCATAACCGCGAGGTTATTCAGAATAGCGATTTTGTGATTTTATCTCCTGGGGTGCCGGCTCATGCGCAACCTGTGGTTTGGGCAAAAGAATTTGGCGTGCGGATAATCAGTGAAATTGAGTTGGCTTATATTTTATGCCCGGCAACTATTATTGCGGTTACCGGTTCAAATGGAAAAACTACTACTACAATTTTAATCAGCAAGGTTTTAGAGGCTTCAGGCAGGAAAGTTTGGACTTGCGGTAATATCGGAAATCCGTTTTCTGGCGAAGTGCAAAAGATGGCGGAAGGCGATTATGTTTGCCTTGAAGTAAGTTCATTCCAGTTGGAAACTATAGATAAATTTAAGCCGAAGATATCTGTAATTTTAAATTTTAGCCGCAATCATCTTGATTGGTATAGTAATATGCAGGAGTATTTGGATGCGAAAGCGCGCATATTCTTAAATCAGGAAAAAGAGGATTATTTAGTCTTAAATCGCGGAGACGCTGTTTTACGGGATCTGGCTAAAAAAGCTAAAGCGAAAATAGCCTTCTTTGAACAGGAGCAAGGGTTTAATTCTAATCAGTCAGCAGTAATCGCGGTAGGAAATATTCTAGGGATAAAAAAGGAAGCTGCCTTAAAAGTTTTTCAAGATTTTAAAGGCGTTGAACATCGCCAGGAATGTGTTGCCCGGATAAATGGCATTAAATTTATTAATGATTCAAAAGCTACGACGGTAGAATCCGCAATGTGGGCGCTGGAAAGTATCCTTGAGCCTATTATTTGGATTGCCGGCGGCAGGGATAAGGGGTTGGATTATAGCCTGATCCGGGATCTGGCGCTGCGCAAAGTTAAGAATTTGATTTTGATTGGCGAGGCAAAAGAAAAAATAAGAAAAGTTTTTGACGGCGCGCTTTCAATGCGCGATGCAAATACCTTAGAAGAAGCAGTAGGCGCGGCTTTTAGAGGGGCTCGCCCTGGAGATGCTGTTTTATTATCTCCGATGTGTTCAAGCTATGATATGTTCAAAGATTATGAGGAGCGGGGTAGGCAATTCAAAGAGATAGTTTTTAAATTAGCTCAAAAAAGGGGTATTGAAAATTCTAGCGATTTTTGTGTCATTGCGAGCGAACGAAAGTGAGCGAAGCAATCTTTGTTAGATTGCTTCGTCGCCTGCGGGCTCCTCGCAATGACACATTTTAGGTTAATACGATATCGAGAAAGAGTAATTAATGGTTCGTAATATCAGGATAAATCTTTTTACCATCGCTTTTATTTTAGTTTGTATCGGCATCGTGATGATTTATAGCGCCTCGAGCATTTATTCCTGGGAGAGGTATCATGATGGATTTTTCTTTTTGAAACGCCATATTAGTTTTATAGTTATCGGAGCACTGCTTGCATTTTTGGCGATGTCTGTTGACTATCGTAATTTCCAGAAGTATTCTAAGGCCATGCTGGTTGTGGCCTTAATTTTACTTGTTTTAGTTATGATTCCGGGTTTAGGCCGCGAAGTATCGGGCGCGCGCAGATGGTTTCGTTTTAAATTCATTAGTTTTCAGCCTTCCGAATTCGCGAATTTGGCGGTTATTATTTATATCGCTGACTTTATTTCCCGTAAAGGTAATTTTATTAAGTCGTTTGTCCGCGGTTTTTTGCCGCCGATGTGCGTATTAGGCGCTGTGGCGCTTTTAATTTTAGTTCAACCGGACCTAGGGACTACTGTGGCGCTGGCAACGGTTGTTTTTATTATGCTTTTTGTGGCGGGTATTCGCCCCGCCCATCTTTTATCGGTATTTCTGTTAAGTTTACCCGCGCTTTATTTTCTGGTGTTTCATGTGCCTTACCGCCGGGCGCGTATTTTGGCTTTTTTAAATCCTTGGGCAGATCCACGAGGAAGCGGATTTCAGATTATCCAGTCGCAAATCGCGCTTGGTTCAGGCGGGGTTTTCGGGGCGGGCCTGGGCCACTCCAAGCAAAAACTCTTTTATCTGCCGGCAGCGCACACGGATTTTATTTTTTCTATTATTGGCGAGGAGTTAGGTTTATTTGGAACGATTGGTATTATAGTTTTGTTTATGGTTTTTATCCAGCAAGGTTTAAAGGTTATAAAAAATTCGCCGGATAAATTCGGTTATTTTCTAGCGTTGGGTTTGGTAGCTATGGTTACCATTAAGGCGGTAATAAATATCGGGGTGTCTTGCGGCGTGCTTCCGACTAAAGGGCTGCCGCTTCCTTTTATCAGCTATGGCGGCTCGTCATTTGTTTTTGATATGGTTTGTATCGGTATTCTGATGAATATCGCGCGCACCGGGGAATGCCCGTAATGCGAGTTTTGGCTGTTTCCGGTTCCAGCGGCGGGCATATTTTTCCGGCAGTAAGTTTTATTAGCGCATTAAAAAAACAATGCCCGCAAGCGCAAATAATTTTAGTTTTGCCGAAAAAAGCATTAGAATTCAAAATTGTAGCGGATAGGTTTAAAATAAAATATATTTCAAGTGTTATCACGAAGCGGGTCCTGCCGGGCGAGCCACCTCGCCCGTGCTCACTTCGTTGCGCGCGGGCAAGGTTCTTCGTCTCGCCCGTCACCCGCTTCGTGTGTGTGATTATAAATTTTTTTGAAAGTATATTTATATTAATAGAGTTTAGGCCGGATGTAGTAGCTGGCTTTGGCTCTTTGAGTTCGCTCCCGATGGTTTTATGCGCTTGGGGATTTCGAATTAAGACTTTGATTCATGAGCAGAATGTTGTGCCGGGAAAAGCTAATAGGTTATTGGCAAAGTTTGTGAATAGGATTGCGATTTCTTTCGATAGGACAAAAGATTATTTAAAAGTTAATCCCTGGAAGATAATTTTAACTGGTAATCCTTTGCGCCAAGAGTTAAAAATTATTGATAAAAAAGAGGCGCTTGAGTTTTGCGGGCTCGGCCAGGGCAAGGTTACTTTATTGGTTAGCGGCGGCAGCCAGGGAAGCCGCAAGATCAATGAATGCTTTTTTGAGGCGGTATCTAAAATTGGCAATAAGCAGAACTTACAAGTAATACATATATCGGGAAACGCGGATTTCTCGGAGCTTAGCGCGAAATATAAAAATTTAGATATTAAAGCAAAAATATTTGCTTTTTGTGATAGAATGGAATATATATATAGTGCCGCGGATTTAGTAATATCGCGCTCAGGCGCGCTGACCATTACCGAGTTAATAAATTTTCGGAAGCCCGCGATATTGATCCCGTATCCTTTTGCCGGCGCGCATCAAATAGAGAACGCGAAGGTTTTAAGCGAGGCAGGCGCGGCTTGGTTGATTGAAGAAAAAGAATTGAGCCCGGATATTTTGAAGGATAATATCGAAGGCTTGGTTAGTTCGGATAAGCTTGATTTAATGCGTCAAGCTTTTAGCGGTTTTAGTTTAAATCGCGCGGACAATTTGTTGGCCCAGGCGGTATTAACTTTAGCCAGGAGGAAGTAATGAAAAGAATAATTTTTATTCTATTTGGGCTATTATTAGTTAGTTTGCCCCTTTTTGCCGGCGATTACGATACCCCGGGATATGAGGATAAAGAATCGCCTAAGTGGAAAGAATATAAAAGCGATCATTTTATCGTGCATTACAAAAATGCCTCTGAAGACTTTATTCAGCAAGTTGCTAGTAGCTCCGAACAATATTATAATAATATTAGCGATGATTTAGGTTTTCGGCGTTTTAATTTTTGGCTTTGGGATAACCGGGCGAACATTTATATTTACGATAATGCTGCCGACTATCAGGCGGTCTCAGGCATGCCGAGTTGGTCCGCGGGAGCTTCGTTGCCCCAAAGTAAAGCTATCTATAGCTATCCTAATGCCCAAGGTTTTTTAGACACAGTCTTGCCTCATGAAATGGGCCATATAATTTTCCGGGAGTTTGTCGGGATTAATAATTACGCTATTCCTTTGTGGCTCGAAGAGGGCGTGGCGTCTTATCAAATGAAAACTAAATATTCCGGGGCCAGCCAATCTTTGCAAGAAGCGATTAAATCAGGCACTTTTATGCCGTTAGACCAGTTAAGCGCTGTGGATATCCGCACCTCTAGCGACGAGAAAAAAGTCAGGCTTTTTTATAATGAAGCTTATAGCGCGGTAGATTATATGATTCAGCGTTTCGGCAGGGATAAGTTTGTAACTTTTTGCCAGAATTTAAGGGATAACAAAGATTTAAACCGGGCAATAGCTTCGGTCTATTCGTTTGAGGGCTTGAAGGATTTATCCGCGGCCTGGAAACAGGCTATACTAAATGAATAAACATTATCATTTTATAGGTATTGGCGGTATCGGTATGAG
>JAZDEX010000024.1:0-38466 GCA_043808405.1 Candidatus Omnitrophota bacterium
GTCGCTTTAAATTCAACAACATGAAAAATCCGATTAAAATCTCAATTTACACATTAACGCTGTCTCTGATATTTAGAATCGCGCGCTTAACAATAATATTTCCGGAACTATTCGCCACTAAATTTAAAATCTCTAAGATTGGTACGCCGCTTTTCATCAAAACCGCGGTGATACGAGCAAAGCGCGACATCGTCAACATGGTAACCAACGGCCCGAATACCGGAACTTTTAGCCTTAAATTATCCCACACCGGCCGGCCGGCTTTAGAATGAATAAAACGCATGAATAAAAATGCTATTGCCATAATAACTGGGATAACGATATACCAAAACTTCTTAATCGCCACATTTATACCAATTAAAATACGCGTCGGCAGCGGCAGCTGGGCGTTAAACTGGCTATAAAGCGCGGTAAAACGCGGAATAACAAAAATAATTAAAACTAAAAAACCCAAACACAAAGTAATAAAAGCGATCATTGGATATTTGGTGGCCGCGCTCACGCGCGAATGAGTATCAATATCCTGTTCAATTAAGTTTGCTAGGCGGTCTAAGATATCCACCATCAAACCACCGGATTCAGCCGCCTTCATCATATTAACATAGACTTCGTCAAAAACTTTTCTGTGCTTAGATATAGCGTCAGAAAAGCTTATCCCCTGCCTGACATCAGCAGCCACATCCATAATTATTCTCTGGAAATATTTATTTTCGGTTTCCTGGCCTATAGATTCAAGGCAGGATAATAGCGGAATACCGGCTTTTT
Source organism: Candidatus Omnitrophota bacterium (assembly GCA_043808405.1). GTDB lineage: Bacteria > Omnitrophota > Gorgyraeia > Gygaellales > Profunditerraquicolaceae > JAZDEX01. The sequence goes on from JAZDEX010000024.1 coordinate 766, forward strand.
GCAGCGAATATAACTGGCGGGTAAAAGTATTTACTTCTTCAAGTTTGACACTTTTAAAAAAATTTGAGATTTCAACCGGTGAGCGGTAAAAAACATACTGCTGAGTTATGGTTATAGCGGCATAGCCCATATCCCTCAAGCGCTTAACCACATCCTGAGTATCACTAGCGTTAACTTGGCCGGAAACCAGCTTGGAAAATTTATCCCGCGCGGTATACTTAAAATTCGGCATTTATTCCTGACTTTTTAACGGCTATAACGTAAATATATTCCGCTTAGCAGGATCGCTAAAACTATTAAAACTACTCCGATGCCTTTTCTATTCTTAATCGCTTCGGTATTAGCCCCCATCATGACTGTATTCATTGATTTCTCTAATTTTCTAATAACATCCTCGCTTACCATAAACATCACGCCTAAAAGCAAACTCATTGACGCAATAATAACTAAGAAATACATTCCCGGCATTTTTCACCCCCTTTTTTTTCACTGAAGCACTGAGTAGAAGGAAAACATAAAGCTCACTGAGACACTGAGAGATTAAAAAACAAAATCTTTACGCTTAGCTCAGTGCCTCAGAAAGACCTATTTTTTTTATTTCTTTCAGTGTTTTAGTGATTATACTTCCTCGGTAACCCTAATAACTTCCTCAACCGTTGTGATACCTAGCTTAATTTTATTGATACCATCATCATGCAATGTAGTCATGCCCTGCCCTAAGGCCTTCTTCTTTATTTCGCTTGCCGAAAGCTTAAGCATAACCATATTCTTAATCTCCTCGTTCATCAGCAGCATTTCATAGATACCGATACGCCCGATAAAACCGGTATTATTACATTTATTACAGCCCTTACCGCGGTAAAAATCGAATTTTTCTTTTAGTTTCAGGTCCAGAAGCAGCTCAGGCGAAGGGGTATATTTTTCTTTGCAGGAAGGGCAAATTACCCGCACCAGCCTCTGCGCCAATATACCGGTAATAGAACTAGCAATTAAAAATGGCTCTATGCCCATATCTACCAGGCGGGTTAAGGCGCTTGCGGAATCATTTGTGTGCAGGGTGGAAAAAACTAAATGCCCGGTTAAAGATGCTTGAATCGCGATTTCCGCGGTTTCTTTATCCCGAATTTCACCGACCATGATAATATCCGGATCCTGGCGCAAAATACTCCTTAAGCCGTTAGCAAAAGTAAGGCCGGCCTTAGGATTAATCTGTGTCTGGCGGATCAAAGGAATTTCGTATTCCACTGGGTCTTCAATAGTGATAATATTTTTTTCCGTAGAGTTTATAGTCGATAACGCGGAATATAGCGTAGTGGTTTTTCCGGATCCGGTAGGGCCAGTTACTAAAACTATCCCATTTGGCCTATGGATAACCTTATTAAATTCTTTTAAATCATTTTCCGCGAAACCCAATTCCTCCAAGCCCCTAAGCACAGATGTTTTATCTAAAATTCTTAAAACTATATTCTCTCCGTAAACCGTAGGGAACGAAGAAACTCTCAAATCCAAATTTTTACTTTCAATCCTAATCTGAATGCGCCCGTCCTGAGGATTGCGCGTCTCAGCAATGTCCATGCGCGCCATGACTTTGATGCGCGAAGATAAAACATTTTGCAGATGTTTCGGCAAAAGCTGAACTTCATGCAAAATCCCGTCTACGCGGTAACGAATACGCAGCTTATCCTCATCGGGCTCCACGTGAATATCTGAAGCACGGTCTTTAACCGCTTGAATAATAATTAGATTAACTAATTTGATTACAGGCGTACCCTCGGAAATTTCAGACATACCCTTGGCACCGCGCATTTTCTGCGCCAGTTTATCCGCGGTTAAGTCATTAATTAATTCCTTAATGCTGCCTTGGGCGCCGTAATACTGGTCGATAACTTTCTGAATCTGCCCCGGCGTAGACAAAACCGTATCAATCATCGGCACGCCGCTTTTTCTGCGCAGCTCATCAATCGCGTCAATATCTAAAGGATTAGCCATAGCTACGGTCAGGCTATCGCCGATTTTAAACAAAGGGACCGCCCTATATTTCTGAGCCGTTACTTCAGGTATCATTTTTATAACTTCGGTATCAATTAAATAATCGCTTAAATCCATAAAAGGCACGCCCGCGGAATCCGCCAAGCCTTGAGCAATATCCATCTCGGAAATAAACCCTAAGCGTTCCAAAGCTTTTTCCAGAGGCACACCGGTCTTATTTACTTCTTCGCGGGCTTTTGCTATTTGGTCTTGAGTAATTATCCCTTTTTGCAGTAATAAATCTATATTTACGCCGTCCAATTAATCCTCCTGGGGTAGCTTTTTGATAAATTGAAGCAGTTTATTCTTCTCGGCCTCTTTTATATTGGTAAATTCCATGCCAACCCGGTATTTTCTGCTATCGCATTTGGAAAAATCCGAAATATCCTTAATCCAAGCCACTTTTCCTTCTACTATAACAAATTTATTTTTTCCCGGCAATTTTAATTTCGCATGGACAAGCGAATCCGTCTCTAATTTATTCGCACAGACAAAACAAAATCCGCCCTGGGATATATCCACGGTTTTCGCGGCTTCGGTTGAGCCGTCAGAAATACCGATTTCAATATCCGCGTTATAATTATAGCGTTTAAAACGCCTTTGTTCCGAGCCAATAAATATGCGCTTTACTTTTATGCCATAGGTATCCTTCTTTTTATCGGCCTGCGGCGGATAACTTAATACGCCAAGGTTTACAAACACCGAAACGCCCTTTTTCTGGACAAAATATTCTTTAATATTGCTTTTAAACAATTCCCAGAGTTCATAGGTCTGGGCATCGCCTATCTTCGATAACACAACACAGGCCTCGCCATTTTCAATACTGCAAAATTCAACCCCGGCCTCGCCAGCTTTCAAACTCATAAACTCATCTATCGTATCATAAATAAGTTTTTTAAATTCCTGTGCCAGCACCGAGTGGTCAATGGCAACTTTCTTCTGAAAGGTATTATAATTTATGATGGTAAGATTAATCAAGTGCAGAATCGCGTTTTCTTTTAACAAGCTATTGACGCTTTCCCTGATTTTCTCATCCAGCGCGCTGGGCAAATAAAATCTCGGGAGGGTAAAATAAAACTTGCTGCCCACGCCTAACTTTGATTCCGCCCAGATTTCGCCGCCGTGTTTCTCGGCCAGCTCGCGCGCGATAGCCAAACCTAAACCCACGCCTTTTCTTTCCGCGCCTTCAGCATTAGAAACCTGGACAAACTTATCAAATATTTTAACTAAATCCTGCCGGGCAATGCCCATCCCGGTATCGATAACCGCCACCCTAATTTTATCTTCTAAAACTATCAACTCAATCGTAATCCTGCCTCCGGGCTCGGTAAATTTTATGGCGTTATTTATTAAATTTGAAATTATCTGGCCAGAGCGCTCCGCGTCCAAAAACATATTAACTTCCTGAAGCGGAAGCTTATATTCTAAGGTTATACCTTTATCTTGAGCCGTCTTTTTAAAAAATGGCGCTGAATCCATTAAAAGGTCATTAATATTAACTAAAGAAAAATGCAGCTTAAGCCTGCCGCTTTCAATACGCGACATATCCAAAAGCTCTTCGATTAAATTATTCAACCGCTGGGCATTATTTAAAGTTTTGCCTAAAAAATCCTTTTGCTGATCATTTACCGGCCCGGCTGCCCCGTCAAAGATAATACTTACCGCTTCTTGCATAATCGCCAGCGGCGTCCTGAGCTCATGCGAAACTACAGAAATAAATTCGGATTTCATTTTATTCATCTCTTCAAGCGCCCCGATTTTTTTCTCGAGCCGCGCCTTATCGTCTTTTAAATGTTCCAGCTGCATCCTGCGGGTGATATCGCGCGTAATACCCACCAAGCCGATAATTTTCCCATGCTCATCGAAACGAGGAATTTTAGTCGTTGAAACATAATTATCTACGCCGTCAGGGCGGGTAGCGCGCTCAACTTTATCGATAATTGGCTTGCCGGTCCTAATAACCTGCATATCGTCTTTAAGCATCACCTCGGCGCGCGCCTTAGGAAAAAAATCAAAATCGGTTTTACCCACTACCTGCTCAGGCCTTAAGCCTAACCCTCGGGCATGCGCGTCATTAACCATGACAATCTTAGCTTTTTTATCTTTAAAATAAATAACATCCGGGCTATGCTTCATCAGGTCAATAAAAAGCTTATGCTTATGCTCTAAGTCTTTATAGTTAAATGCCGCCGCGATTTTAATTTTTTTACCTATCTTTTTCTTATTTCGATTATTCATTTTCATTTTGGTCTACAGTCTACAGTCTACGGTCTATTTAATGAACTCCCTTATCTTATCCAAAAGGACCTGTGACTCAAAAGGCTTGGTAATATAAGCGTCGGCGCCTACCTCCAGGCCCATTTCCCGGTCTGAATCCTGCGCCCGGGCAGTAAACATAATTATGGGGATACTTTTGTATTTTTCGTCAAACTTAAGCAGGCGGCAAACTTTATAGCCATCCATCTTAGGAAGCATTAAATCTAAAATAATCAAATTTGGCTTAAGGCTGCGCGCCTTTTCTAAACCATCTTGGCCATCGTAAGCAGGCACCACCTCATACCCGGCAGCCTGCAAGCGGAAACTTACTGTCTCCACTAAATCTTTTTCATCATCAATTACTAGAATACATTTCTTATCAGGCATATCAATTCATCCTCCTATTTTCTATGATCAACTATTGGTAATACAAAATGAAATGCCGCGCCTTTACCAAATTCCGACTCCACCCAGATTCTTCCCTTGTGCGCTTCAATTATTTCCCGAGATATAACCAATCCCAGCCCTGTCCCGCCAGTCCTCCTCTCAAGGCCTGACTCTATCTGCCCAAACTGGCGAAATAATTTCGGGATATCTTCCGGTATTATCCCTGTGCATGTATCGCCCACAGTAACCTGCACAAAATTATCGCCTTTAACAGTTGCTATTCTAATGTGCCCTTCTTTAGTTACTTGAATGGCATTACCCACCAAATTAGTAAGCACCTGCATAATTTTATCATAATCAAAATTAACTAAAGGCAGATTATCCTCTAATTCTAAAATAAAATCCAGCTCCTTATCTAAAACTAAAGGCAGCATATTCTCTTTAATTTTTTTTACTGCCGAATTAATATCATGCCCCGCGAAAATAAAAACCATTTTCCCTGCTTCTAAGCGTTGAAAATCCAAAATACTGTTAATTAACCGCACTAAGCGATCGATATTCCTTTTGGAAATACTAAGAAATTCCCTTTGCTTTGGATTAAGCGCGCCAGCAGTGCCATCTATAACAATATCCACCCCTTCTTTAATTGCCGCCAAAGGCGTCCTTAACTCGTGAGAAACCGTGGAGATAAAATCAGATTTTAATTGATCAACCTTTTCTAGTTGGGCATAAGCTTCTTTAAGTTCAATTTTTATGCTCTCTAGTTCGCTATTTGTTTTTTCGGCTTCTGACATATTTTATTAAGATTAGATTAAAGGGCGTTTTTCTCAAGCATCCATTGTAAGGCAACTTCTCGAGATATCTTACCCTCTTCAAACAAAGCCTTAATCGACTGATCCATAGTCTGCATACCGTCTCTGTTGGAAACGGATATCGCGCTTCTTATCTGGTGCGTCTGTTTTTCGCGAATTAAATTTTTGATCGCGGTGTTGGCGGTCATGACTTCGCAGGCGACAAACCGGGTACTGCCGTCAATCGAAGGCAGAAGCGCTTGAGAAACTACCATCGCTAAAGATTCAGCCAGCTGAATTCGAATTTGATCCTGTTGATGCGGTGGAAATACATCAATAATTCTATTTACCGTGTCGGGCGCGTTGCTTGAATGCAATGTGGCTAAAACCAAGTGCCCAGTCTCCGCAGCAGTAACCGCCATAGAAATAGTATCCAGGTCGCGCATTTCACCAACTAAAATTACATTTGGGTCTTCGCGCAGCGCCGCGCGCAAGGCATCCGCGAAAGAAGCAGTTTGGGCGCCGATTTCTCTTTGATTAACCATAGATTTTTTATGCTCATGCACAAATTCAATCGGGTCTTCAATGGTAATAATGTGTTCGCTTCTTTGAGAATTAATTTTGTCTACTATTGAAGCCAGCGTGGTCGACTTGCCGCTTCCGGTTACTCCGGTAACTAAAACCAAGCCTTTATTCATAGCATAAATTTTCTCTACCACCTCCGGCAAGCCCAAATCCGAAAGGCTTTTTATTTTACTCGGGATTAAGCGCAGCGCCGCGCAAATGCCTTTGCGGTCATGATATATATTCGCCCTAAAGCGCGCGAGATTCGGGGCTTCGATGCCTAAATCAACTTCAGTTTGCGGATTAATTTTTGCGCGCTCCGCGGGGATTATTTCTTTAAGCATAGTAGTGATATCATTATCGCTTAAAACCTGGCCATTCATCGGAGCAAGTTTACCGTTTACGCGCATCATCGGCGGCAACCCCACAGCCAAATGTAAATCCGACGCTTGGCTTTCCACAAGAGTTTTAAATAAATCTTTAATATTCATAATCGCCTTTCTTAAAAACTATTAGGCTATTTTAACATCCTCAATGTGCATTGAAGGATTAGAAATCAAATTTATTTTGGTGCGGAATTTATTTTCGATCTGGCTTAAAATGGCTTTATCTTTTAAAATTTCATCGATTACTGCCGGAGCCAGGCTCACGCTTACCTGTTTTAATTGTTTGCCTTTCAAGAATTTCTTTAATTCTTTTAACGCCTGGATTGATGAGGTAGTCGCCGAGCGCACCTTACCCCGGCCCTGGCAATAAGGGCAAGATTGATACGATAATGTATGCACGGTATTGTGCACGCGCTCACGCGTCATCTCGACCAAGCCAAATTTTGAAATCCCTAAAATATCGTATTTAGCTTTATCTTGATTAAGCGCTTTTTTAAGGATATTGAGCACTTCTTTCCGGTGGCCCTCTTTTTCCATATCAATAAAATCAATCACCACGATACCGCCAAGATCGCGTAATCGTAATTGCCGGGCAGCCTCGACTGCCGCCTCGCAATTTACCTTAAACGCGGTTTCTTCCTGGGCGAGCTTTTTCTTAAAACCGCCGCTATTAACATCAATAACCACCAAGCCTTCGGTCGGCTCAATAATCAAGTACGCTTTAGACTTTAAATAAACCCGGCTTTCAAAAATTCTATGGATCTGTTTTTCGGCATCTTTATCGGCAAACAAATCATCGCCGCGGTAAAGCTCGACCTTGCGCGATAAATAACTTAAAAAAGTGCGCATAAAATTCTGAATGCGGTAAAATTCAGGCTTGGAATCTACAATTAATTTTGAAACGTCTTCAGTAAAAGAATCTCTTATCGCGCGCAGAGTTAAATCGTATTCCTCGTAAACTAATGCCGGGGCTTTTTTAGAAAGAATAATTTTTTCCACGCGGCTCCAAAGTTTAAGCAGGAAACTGGCATCGCGGCCAAGCTCCTGTTTTGATTTTCCTGACGCGGCAGTGCGCACGATAAAACCCACGTCTTTATTAAGTTTTAATTCGCGGAAAACTTCACGCAGGCGCTTACGCTCTTCATCCTCTTCAATCCTACGCGAGACACCAACCTGATTATCTTTAGGCATTAAAACTAAATACCTTCCCGGAATGCCAATATGCGTAGTCAAGCGTGGGCCCTTGGTGCCGAATGACTCTTTAACCACCTGCACCAAAACTTCCTGGCCCTTCTTAATATCTGAATGCGCGGCGGGCTTATGCGAAGTATCGCTAGATTCAAAAGCAGATTCTATTTCGGAGAGATAAAGAAATCCCTTTTTTACCAGGCCAATATCCACAAATGCCGCCCCCAAGGACGGCAAGACTGCGTCAATTATACCTTTATAAATATTGCCGACAATGGTTTTATCCTGCGGCCGCTCAATATAAAACTCTTCTAACTGTCCGTCATTGATTATGGCAACACGTTTTTCTTGTGGTACAATACTAATTAAAATTTCCCGAGGCATTTGTAATATTGATCCCTTCTGGAAGTTGGAGGGCAAGTTTTGACTTAAAAGCTTCCATATTCATGGATTCGCGTAAAACAATTGAGGCCTCTTCATTATCGCTTTCTAAGCCTAATTTTAACGCGCGCTTAATGCTAAATTTCGGATGCGGGCTAAAGCCTTCAGTCATTTTTAAAGGCAGTCCGGCGCGGCGAAATGCCCGCACAAATAGCCGCATCAAATCCAAATGCGAAATATATTTCATCAAGCCTTTTTTACTAAAAACAAAACTTACCCTATACATTTGTTATTAATTTATTAGTAAATCCTTAAGTTTAACCTGATCCTTATTCTTTTTATTAACTTTCTTCTTATCTTTCATCAGCGCGCCGGTTTCCACTCTTTGCTGTAAATCCGAAACTATCTGCGGGGTAAAATCGCCTTCTTTTACAATTTTCGCGCTGATAAAAATCAATAAATCAATTTTTTTAGTATCATTAGTATCTCGGCTAAACAATATCCCAAGCAATGGGATTTTACTTAAGAAAGGCACGCCTGTCTGGCCTTTAGCTTTCATATCTTTAAGTAAGCCGCCGATAACGATTGTATCGCCGTCTTTCATGAGCACGCGGGTTTCTGCTTCCCGCGCTTCAATAATCGGATAGGCATTAGTCCCCAGCGTGCTTGTGTAAGAAGTTACCGCCGGATGCACCACCATATTAATATACCCATTATCGCCTATCTGCGGCACAACGTTAAGCTGGATGCCAATATCCTGATAATAATCCAGGGTTACGGTAGTAATAGCCGTGTTTCCCGCGCCAGTCACATTTTGCAAAAGAATCGGATACTTCGTCCCGACTAAAATTGTGGCTTCCTGGTTATTTAAAGTAAGCACCCGCGGAGCGGATAATGTATTGGTTAAAACATCTTCTTCCAGCGCGTGAATCAAAACCTCAAATTGATTCCCGGTTAACTTTTGAAATAAAACAGACATTCCGGTATTATACGGATACACCCCGGCAATAGTCGTGGCCAGAGGGTTAAACCCAGCCGGCTTCACTTGGGAACCCAATTGATTACCCGCGGTTTGAGTTAAGGTCTGGCCAAGGGCATTCTTAGCTGTAGGCGTGGGAGTAAGTGTTGTAGAAGTGGCGCCATTTTGCCCAGTGCCCCAGTCAACGCCGATATCGATTAATTTATCGCGGCTTACTTCCATAATCCGAGTTTCAATAAGCACCTGCTTAGGCATAATATCTATCTGCGCAACAATCTCTTTTATTTTCTCAATTATTGGCGGGACATCACTAACAATTAGAACTCTTGAGCGCCCGGGTGCAGGCGCGGTTTGCCGGGTTAATTTCGAAGAATCACCTGTTGAACCGCTATTAGTAGCAACTTTATTAAATTCCCATCCCGCCTGGCCAGTCATCTCTAAAGCCGTGGCTTTACCGCGCGCGGAAAGCTGCGGATCAATTGCTTTCTTGACATCCTGAGCGTCAACATATTTCAACTGGAAAACCTCGGCTATCGTCGGTTGGACTTCGGCTAATTCCACTTCCTGTTTTTTTAGAGAAGTTAATTTATCAATCGGCGCGACAGAAATAATATTCCCTTTTCTTTCATAGCCAAAGCCGTAAGTTTTTAATATTACATCCAGCGCCCTGTCCCAGGGGACGTCAACTAAGCGGATAGTAACATTACCCATAACATCAGGGGTAGTTACAATATTAACACCCGACTTATAAGAAATAATTTTTAAGACATTGCGGATATCCGCTTCTTTAAAATCCAGCGTTACATTAGAGGAATTCCCCAAGCCTTCGATAACCACATTCTGAACTTCAGCTATGGGTTTTGCGGCCTGAGGTACCACTGCCTGCTGCGGGGATTGCGCAGGCGGCATCTCGGCAAAAATAGAATTTAAAGGCAATAGGCAAAAAATAAGGAAGGAAAAACCTAAAAATTTAAATATGCTCAATTTCAAGTTTTCCATCAAATCCTCCATATTACTCTTTTTTATCACACTCTTCAGATATCAATAATCCGCCTGTAATAATATTATAAATATTCTTTCCCGTCAAGCCGCATTTAACCGGGACCGCGGAACAACTATAACCTGCCGCTTCAATCCGGGAACAATTGTAATTATAGCCTTTAATGTAACCCATTAGAGGCGATTGCTTAATGTAATCTTTATCCAAATACGGCGGCTGAGAATTGATCAACGCGGAAATATTCACCGGGTAGGCGCTATTGTTGTCTTTAGCGTAATTCTCGAAGGCTGCAGAAATTAATTTAAGGGTTTCCCAGGCGCTGGATTCATTTTGATTAATACTTAATTTGATGAGTTTATCGATAGTAAAACGCAAGGCAAGCGCCGAAAACGCGATAACCACCATTATGGTGATAAAACTTTTTCCGCTAGAATTAGCCAATAGATTTTTCATAATAATTATATATAGATTATCATAGAATTTATGCGCGGGCAAGGTAAAAAATCATAGGAATCATAGGGAACGTTTCTATTTTTCTGAAAGAAAAATAGAAACGTTCCCTAGTTTTTAACACGCTCTTTAAACGAAAGGATAGTTCTCTTAAGCCCTTCTTCTAATTCCACTTTTGGCTGCCACTTAAGAAGTTTCTTTGCCCTTGAAATATCAGGCTTACGCTGGCAAGGGTCATCCTGCGGCAAAGGTTTAAATTCTATTTTTGCTTTTGAATTGATAAGCTTAGTAATTATTCCTGCCAATTGCATTATGGTAAATTCCTTGGGATTGCCTAGGTTAACCGGTTGGGAAAAATCAACCTGCATTAATCTAAATATCCCTTCTACTAAATCGCTGACATAACAAAAACTTCTGGTCTGCAAGCCCCTGCCATAAACAGTCAGAGGCTTATTATTTAATGCCTGATAAATGAAATTAGGGACTACCCGGCCGTCGTGTATGCGCATACGCTCGCCATAGGTATTAAAAATGCGGATAATCTGAGTATCAACTTTGTGCACACGATGGTAAGCCATGGCCAGCGCCTCGGCAAAACGCTTAGATTCATCATAACAACCGCGCACTCCCACGGGATTAACATTACCCCAGTAGGTTTCAGGTTGAGGATGCACTAAGGGATCGCCGTAAACCTCGGATGTCGAGGCAAGCATAAATTTTGCTTTTTTCTTAAGCGCCAGCCCCAAAGCATTATGCGTGCCCAAAGAGCCGGCTTTCAAGGTCTGAATAGGGAACTTTAGATAATCTTCCGGGGAGGCTAAAGACGCGAAATGCAGGACATATTCAATCTTTTCTTTTACATCTATATACTCACTAACATTATGCTCAATAAGCCGAAAATCTTTGTTACCCAAAAGATGCCTAATGTTATCGTATGAGCCGGTAATAAAATTATCTATACAAATAACCTTAAAATCTTCATTAATAAATTTATCCGCGAGGTGCGAACCGATAAAGCCCGCGCCCCCGGTAATCACTACTGTTTTTTTAGGCATTCTTGTTCTGAAAATACTCAACCGCAAATTTCAGCCCTTGCACAAAATCCACGCGCGGGGTAAATTTTAATATTTTTTTAGATTTGGTTAATAAGGCCCTAGTCTTAAATACATCCCCGGCGCGCTTCGGCAGCAAAACCGGCTTTATATTTTTACCTAAAATCTTATTCAAAATTTTAACCAGCTCTAAAATTGTATAATCCTGCCCCCCGGCGATATTAAAAACCTCTCCCTTAGATTCTTTTAGGAGGCTGGCTAAAATATTTGCCTCCACCACATTCGCCACATAGCTAAAATCCCGCGACTGCTTTCCATTGCCGAATATCGGAGGTTGCTCATTACGCAGCATACAGGTAATAAATTTAGGGATAACCACCGCATATTCATCATCTACTGCCTGCCGCGGCCCAAAAACATTGAAATAACGCAAAGCTGTCGTGTTTAAGCCATAATGTGTAGAGAATATTTTACAATAATACTCCCCTGCCAACTTACTTAAAGCATAAGGAGAAATAAGTTTAGGCAAATCATCTTCTTTTTCCGGAAAACGTTCGGCGTCCCCGTACACCGAACTGGAAGAGGCAAAAACAAAAGACTGAACTTGATTCTTGCGGCAGGCCTCGAGCATATTTAAGGTACCCTGAATATTTACTTCATTATAATCAGAAGGGTTGACCAAAGACTTAGGCACGCTCCTTAATGCCGCCTGATGTAAAACAGCATCAATATCTCCAGTTGCATTTATACATGTTTGTTTATCCCGGATATCGCCGCGGATAACCTCGACTCTACCGATTATACTTTTTAAGTTCTCTTCTTTACCGCTGGAAAAATTATCCAGAATACGCACATATTTGCCGTTTTTTACTAAAAACTCGCAAATATGCGATCCAATAAACCCTGCCCCTCCGGTAACTAAATATCTCGTCATAGCTTCACCACCTTTATATTATAGGTACCTTTATAAACATTACGCGTATCAAAAATTAACCGTGAATTATTTAAAATAAAATTGTAATCCAGGCAGGTATGATCCGTAGCAATAATCACGCAATCAAACTCCCCAAATTTTTCCGCGTTTAACTCGATAGATTTTAAATTGATCTGGTTATATTTCAAATACGGGATTAAAGGGTCATAATACGAGACATTAATTTTTTTCTTCTGACAAACATCAATTATGTCGATAGGCGGAGATTTCCGTAAATCTTTTACATCTTTTTTATAAGTTACTCCCACAACTAAAACCTTAGGTTTCTTAACGGCCTTGCCAATCGCCTGCATCGCGCGTTCGACTACGTACTCTGGCATATAAGAAATGATATCTGACGCTAACTTAATAAACTTGCACCTAAACCCATGATGTTTGGCTTTCCAGAAAAGATATAACGGATCTTTAGGGATGCAATGCCCGCCTACGCCGGGGCCCGGATAAAAGGGCATAAAACCAAAAGGCTTAGTTCTGGCCGCGTCAATTACTTCCCAAATATCAATATTCATCTTATGGCACATCATAGATAATTCTTCGATCAGGCCAATATTAATCAAGCGAAAGGTATTTTCCAGTAATTTCACTGCTTCAGCAACGCGCGATGAAGAAACCGGGACAACCTTTTCAATAATACTGTGATAAACTGCCTGGGCAAGCGTAGTCGCTTCCGGGCTAATGCCTCCGACAACTTTAGGGATCTTCTGCACCGGATAATCTTTATTACCCGGGTCAATTCTCTCCGGAGAAAAACTTAAAAAGAAATCTTTGTTATGTTTAAAATCACTTTTCTCTAACAGCGGCAGGATTACCTCATCAGTTGTGCCCGGGTAAGTGGTGCTCTCTAAAATTACCAAGCTCCCTTTTTTAATATACTTAGAAATCCCCTTCACTGCCCCCTTAATATAAGAAATATCCGGGCTATATTTTTTCTTTAACGGCGTAGGCACGCAAATAATAATAACATCACTCTCTTGCAAAATAGTAAAATCGCCCACCGCCTTAAATTTAGAGCTGTCTAAAACTTCTCTTAGCTCTTCATGCGATATATCAGTAATATAGGACTCGCGTTTTTTAATATATTCAAGCCGGTCCTTGTCTATTTCTATACCGAAAACCTGAATGCCTTTTTTGGCGAATTCAATTGCCAAAGGCAGCCCCACATAACCTAAACCCACAACCGCGATATTAACTTGTTTTTCTCCGATCCTCTTCTTAAAATCAACAACATAATCACTCATATTCACATCCTTCCTCTGCCAATGCAGATATAATTAAACCCCTTTTCTTGCATATCCTGCGGGTCGTAAATATTACGCCCGTCGATAACTAACGGCCGTTTAAGAAGTTTTTTAATTTTAGCGAAATCCAGCTCTTTAAACTCATCCCATTCAGTAATTATTAAAAGGCAATCGCAGCCTAAAGCGGCAGCATAAGAATCTTTGCAAAATTTTACATCGGGCAAAACTAATCTCGCCTTTTCCATTGCCCAAGGGTCATAGGCTTTTATCTTTGCCCCTTCTGCCTGCAGAGATTTTATTATTTCTATTGCCGGGGCCTGGCGGATATCATCAGTATTCGGCTTAAAGGATACCCCTAAAACACCTATTGTTTTATTTTTAAGGATCCAAAGCGAATCTTTTATTTTTTTTAAAAAATAATCGCGCTGCTCTTTATTTATATTTCGGACCGCGCTTAAAAGATCAAAATTATAGCCTAACTTCTCAGAAATACTAATAAAAGCATCAACGTCCTTAGGAAAACATGAACCGCCGAAACCGACCCCCGGGTTTAAAAAACCTCTGCCAATTCTTTTATCCAGGCCCATGCCTTGGGCAACCTGCAGGACATCAGCGCCCACCTTATCACAAATACGCGACAGGGCATTAATAAAAGAAATCTTGGTCGCTAAAAACGCGTTTGACGCATGTTTAATAAGTTCAGCGCTTTTAATATTAGTAACCACAATAGGCGCGTTAAGCGGCTTATAAAGGCTAATTAATAGATCTTTCGCTTTCTTAGATTCAACTCCGATAACAATCCTATCCGGATGCATAAAATCATTGATCGCTGAACCCTCCCGTAAAAATTCAGGATTTGAGGCTACGTCAAATTTAACCCCTTTTTTAACATTGTGTTCAATAGTATGTTTTACCCATTTACCGGTTTCAACCGGAACTGTGGATTTCTCAACTATCAGGCGATACCCGCTCATATTAATGGCAATATTATAAGCCACATTCTCTATGCCGGTTAAATCCGCTTCGCCATTATCCAAAGACGGCGTGCCTACGGCAATAAAAACAATCCCGGAATTCTTAACCGCTTCTTTAATATTAGTTGTAAAACTAATTCTTTTCTTTTCGAAATTACTTTTAATAAGTTCTTCCAGTCCTGGCTCATAAATCGGGATAACGCCTTTCTTAAGAGCGGCTATTTTTTGGGCGTCATTATCCGCGCAAATTACTTTATTGCCCAACTCCGCGAAACATGCTCCGCTGACTAGACCAACATAACCTGTGCCAACTATCGCTATATTCATAATTATCTCGTATTATTAAAGATTAATTATATCCCAATTCACCCGGTTTAGGCTTATGGTATTCCTGATTATACTCGAAATTAAGTTCAGGGAAAGCCTTTAATCTGGCGGTTAACCAAATATTTTCTCCTTGATCGCGCGTTACATTATACGTAAGGTCTATATCCCAACAATGAAAATTCCGGCTTAATATATATTCCTGTTCTCTTAAACCCCGTTTTAAACCCGGGCCGCGTTTACCCCTAGCATATCTTTGAAGAAAAGAAACTTTCCACTTAGGATTAAACCTCCATTTAATATCATAAGTTAATTCATTGGAATCCCCGCGCTGATAACGCTGGCCAAAACCAAAAGAACGGTCTTCAGTAAGTTTTATGGCAAAATCATAATCCACATTAGAGAAAGCCATGAGCTTACGGTCATACGTTGACCGAGTAACCATACTCATCCATGAATACGGAGCCACTTCCAAAATATAATCAAAATTATTTAAATGCCCCTTGTCTCCAGAAGTTTTAAAATTATAAGTGTTCTTAACCAAAAAATTAACCAGCTGAAATGTTTTCCCGTCTCTTTTAGTCTGTAAAACATTTGATAACTCAAACGCCGCGGCATTACTGCTATTGGTTATGCTATCAGTTCCATCTAATTGTGTTAATTTCAAGCCGGGAACCGTAGGTTTATTACTATAAGAATAATTAATGGTCGGAGTAATTACATGCCTTAAGCCATTTAAATTAAGCTTTAAAAAATCAGTATTTAGATTAAAAATACGGTAAAATTTAGTGCTAACTTCAGTACCCGCAGAATAGATGCTGCGCAGCACAGTTGACGCGCCATAAACATCCCTATCATAATAAGTGCCTCTGTAAGTAGAAAACGGTTTTAAGTTAAGAAATAATACTTTTACAGGGATAGATACCGTATTGGTTGTATCTACCCTTAAATATTTCTTGTCTAACTCCCTGGACGAAGGAACAGCATTTTTATAAACATAATTTGCCAATTGCGTGCTATTATCAAAATAAAATGGCGTAGTTCCAAGATGATAACTCGGCAAACTAAAATCTAATTCCGGCAATTTTTCCAACTGCGAATACCAGCGGTTAGTGCGCGGCTGGCCAATAAGGTCTACGCTGGCATATTTAAACGCGTGATGGAACGTGCCATAAGTTAAAGGCTGCATTTCTTTTTCATATTCGCGGTAGAAAAATTCTTTTAGAATATTGTACTCGGCATTAGGATAATTCGCCCGTTTGGAATCTACCAAATTATAGTATTCCCCGGTAAACTTTGTTTGTTCATCGATATCCCACTGATGGCGCCAGCGAATCATATATCTTTGAAATACCTTAGCAATATCTACCTGCTTGGGATCAAATTGTTTATCATTCTTATTTCTTTCCTGCGTATAATAATATTTGAAATCGCCATGGCCAACCTCAGGGCTCTTATAATTAACCCCGAAACCTTCGGCTATGCCGTAAAGCTGCCGGTAATCCAAATATATCCTTCCGGTAATATCCTCGGTTAAATTATATTTCCACGCCGTCAACGCGTAAGCGCCAAAATCCTTGGATTTACCAGGCATAATCTGCACCTGCATTATCGGATCGCGCAATGAGCGGCTAAATTTTGGTATATAAAGCAAGGGGGCGTCTTTTACATAAAACACGCTGTCATAAAGCTGGACTTTATCACCGGGGTATATCTTCATTTTCTTGGATTTCAACCTCCAGTGGGGATCGGCGAAATCACAAGTAGTAATATACCCATGGTGGTTTATCATTTCATCATCACTGACTTTTTCCAATTTTTTAGACCTGCCAAAATACGGAGACGCCCTGAAATCCGAATCAAAAATGATCCCGGATTGATTGCCAAAATTGTATTCGATCCTCTGCCCCTGGATTATTCCTTCTTTCTCCTCCAGGCGCACATCGCCCTCAGCCACGCCTTCTTTAGTTTGATTATTTACGGTCATTTTCTGGCAAGTTATTTTTGTGCCTTTATAGAAAACTATAACGTTTCCGGTTGCGACAATCTCTTTTGTATCCGTAACAAATTCGACTTTATCGCCATTAATCTCAATTTCTTCTGTCTCTTTTTCGCTGGGCCCTTGAGCTATAAGAAGCGCGAGATTACGCTCATCAGTATCCGTTATAAACGGAACTACTTTTTCTGCAACAGGCTTAATTTCTTCTGCGGGGAAGCTTATTCCCTCAGCCGCATCAAGAGCTGATTCAACGCTATTAATAGAAGAAAAATCGGAATCCTCGGCATAGGAAATAGACCACAGACCACAGACCACAGACCACAGACCTAAAAATACAATTAATATTCTTATGCTCTTACTTGTGACTTGTGACTTATAACTTATGACTTTATTTTGGTATTTTTTTATAATCATCCAAAAATCTCTGTATGCATATAACAAATTATTGCAAACCCCGTTACAAATTCTTTATAGAGTATCATAAAATTTATAACGGGGCAAGAAATAATCCTAATTATTTTTGCACTTGATTCCTGCCTGCGCGCTTAGCCTGGTAAAGCGCCTGATCCGCGGAATCAATCAGCCCCAAAGCCGCTTGCGCGCTATCGGGGAAAACAGATATCCCGATGCTAATAGTAACTTTTAACAATTCATCATAGACCTTAATTTCCTGCGCCTGGATTGCCTTACGAATACGTTCCGCTACTACCGCGGCCCCGGCAACATCTGTTTCCGTCAAAATCACAGAGAACTCTTCGCCTCCATAGCGGCCGACCAGATCCACCTGCCGGACATTTTCTTTAATTTCTATTGCCACCTCCCTTAAAACCGCGTCCCCCACTAGATGCCCATAACGGTCATTGTAATCCTTAAAATTATCGATATCTATCATTAGAAAACAGAATTTATATTTAAATTTTCGGGCGCGCGCGAATTCTTCTCCTAAACGCTCCAACAAATACCTGCGGCTAAACACTCCGGTTAAGCTATCCGTAATTGCCAATTCCTGCACTTTTTTGTAAAGCGCTGCGCGCCTAAACCCCAAAATAAACTGTTGAGTAAGAATGTCAAACTTTTCTTTTGCCCTATCCGTTACTCGGCTTGCCTTTAAATACCCTGTGATATCCTCATCAATCGTCAAAGGCAAAACCGCCGCGTGTTTATACATATTAATATCCACATCAGGGCTTAAAAGCTCGCATTCTTTTAAATCCGTAAACCTCGCCGCGTGTTCTGAAAAACTCTTAAAGACCTCCTGCCGGTCCAAAGACCGGCAAATATTCTTAGTAATATTATAAAGAGCGATTATCTCTTCGGCTAAAAGCTCTAATTTTATATTTTCTTCTTTAAGGCTGACGTTGCGGGATAATAACCTGTCATATTCATCCAGGCCATCCTTATGCTTTTTCTCCAGGCTCTTTAAACTAAAACTCATTAACTTAGGGATGCTAAAATAAAAAATAATCGTTAAAACAATTAAAAAGGTCAAGCCGAGCATACCTGATTCCTTCCTTTTTCTTTTGCCGAATACATGGCTTTATCCGCTTTTCTAATTAATTCTTCGGCGTCAATAGCGTCATCGGGAAAATAAGCAACCCCTACAGAAACGGTAATATTGGTTTGGCTGCGGCGCAGGGAAATTTTTGTTTTCTCTAAATCCTGCCGCAACAAACTCGCAATCTCATAAGATTTAAGTTTATCCATCCCAGGCAGGATAACGCAAAACTCCTCCCCTCCGAAACGGCTAAGTATTGGGTTAAAATCTTTTAAAAAATCAGCTGCCTTATCGCTTAAAACCTTTAAAACAATATCGCCGGCAGTGTGCCCAAATTTGTCATTATAATTCTTGAAATAATCTATATCAACCATTAACAACGAAAGCCCGCCATGGCGCGTGATCGCTACCCTGCACTCTTCCATAAGCCGCTGGGAAAAATACCCTTTGGTGTAAAGCCCGGTTAACTCATCATGAATAGCCAAATCCTGGGTTTTCTTAAAAAGCAAGGCATTTTCCAGGGCCACCGCGCCCAAATCCGAAATCGCCATTAAAAGCCGCAAATCGCCTTGAGAATAAAAATTAACCTGCGGGCAATCCAGCCTTAAAATGCCTAAAAATTTATTTTCGACTACCAACGGCACGCTGATCAAAGAGCCAATCGGGCGCTCATCCTGTATTTTTAATTTTTCCGCGTCAAAACGAAAATCTTTTTTTATATCTTCGATAAATAAAGAACTGGCGTGCCGCAAAACCCAAAGGTCGAATATATCCCCTTCTTTTGCCTTAACCACCAAATCTTTCTCTTCTTTTTTAGTTTTATAAAGGCTCAAAGCGAGCTTATTCTGATTATCCATTAAATACAAAACGCAAGAACCTCTATTGCGGGCAACAGACGAAGACGCCACTGACACCAGCGTTTCAGCGGCATAACTTAAATCCATGTTTTTATTAATGTCCTCAATGATATTTTTAAGGCTGTCGTAACGCTTAACTTTATCCAGCCAGGCGCCCTTACTTGCTTCTTCATGTTTATTTTCATCAAGTAAAACATTCACTTCCTCTTTTAAATCCTCGATTTGATGCTCAACGTGATAGCGCTGCCTAAGGATTTTCTTAAACAAAAAAGAAAAGATAATAATGTTAACCAGATAAAACGCGAATAATAATTTAAGGGAAACCAGTGCCCGGGAGCTTACGAAAAAAATGGGGAGGAAAATATAAAAAAATATAAACGCGGCTGTAATAAACAGTCTTAAAAAAATCCTTTTAAAGCTGGCCTGCTCAAAGAGATTCAAGAGTTTATGCTATTGTGTCTTCGGTATCTTTATCAAAAAAATGCGCCTTGCTCATATCAAAAACCAGGTCCATATCCTGATTAACCTTGGGCCGGTCATGCGCGCCTACGCGGGCAATAAATGTATGCCTGCCGGTATTTAAATACAGGTAAACTTCCGAACCCATCGGCTCAAAAACCTCACAGGTAGCCCTGACGATATTCTCCGGCGGCGCCTCGGAAACAAAGAGTTTATCATAGATATCTTCGGAACGGATGCCAAAAATAATGTCGCGGCCTTCGTAAGCGCTAAGTTTCTTATACATATCTTCGACAATTTTTACCTTAATCTTACCTTCATCAAAATAAAGCCGGCCCTCTTTTTTAATTACCTTGCCAGACATAAAATTCATCGGAGGAAGGCCAATAAAACCGGCAACAAATTTATTTTTAGGATTATCATAAACACTAATTGGGTCAGATACCTGCTGTACAACGCCATTTTTCATAACCGCGATCCTGTCACCCATAGTCATAGCTTCAGTCTGGTCGTGAGTTACATATATAATCGTAGTCTGAAGTTTTATGTGCAGCTTATGAATTTCAGTCCTCATCTGGACGCGAAGTTTCGCGTCCAGATTGCTCAAGGGCTCGTCAAATAAAAACACCATTGGCTTTCTGACTATGGCGCGGCCGACGGCAACCCGCTGGCGCTCGCCACCGGACAATTCTTTAGGTTTGCGCTGTAACAGGCGCTTAATCCCTAGAATATCCGCGGCCTCATTCACACGCTGAATAATTTCAGGCTTCGGATAATGGCGCAGGCGCAGGCCAAACGACATATTCTCAAAAACAGTCATATGCGGATAAAGCGCGTAATTCTGAAAAACCATAGCAATATCACGGTCTTTTGCCGGGACATCGTTAACCCGCCTATTGCCAATATAAATATCGCCGGAGGTTGACTCTTCAAGGCCGGCAATCATCCTTAAAGTCGTAGATTTACCGCAGCCTGAAGGCCCGACTAAAATCATAAATTCTTTATTCTCGATGCCCAAATTTATATTATCAACTGCTTTTGAGCCGCCGGGAAACATTTTAGTTACGTTTCTTAAACTGACCTGAGCCATATCATCCTCATTTCATTCTTCAACAGGAAAACTAGGGAACGTTTCTATTTTTCTTTAGAAAAATAGAAACGTTCCCATGCTTTCCCATGAGCTCAAATATTATATCTATATTAACTCAAATAATCAAGTAATTTACTTAAGTCCGCCTTCATGTTCTTGCGCTCAATAATCATGTCAATAAGCCCGTGCTCCAGCAAAAACTCCGAGCGCTGGAACCCTGAGGGCAATTTCTGCCTAATCGTCTGCTCAATCACGCGCGGCCCGGTAAAACCAATCAATGCCTTGGGTTCGGCAATAATTATATCGCCGATACCCGCGAATGAAGCCATAATCCCAGCCATAGTAGGATTAGTAAGAATCGATATATACGGCAGGCCTGCCTTGTGGTGATAGGTAAGCGCGGCGCAGGTTTTGGCCATCTGCATCAAACTAAACATTCCTTCATACATCCTTGCCCCGCCGCCTGAACCAGAAACAATAATCACCGGAATTTTTTTCTTAGTCGCGGATTCAATCGCCCGGGTAATTTTCTCGCCCACAACCGACCCCATTGAGCCCATGATAAAACGCGAGTCCGTAACCGCGATCACTATAGCATTTTTATCCAGTTTGCCTTCGCCGGTGATAACCGCGTCTTTCAAGCCAGTTGCTTCTTGATCCTGCATTATTTTATCTTTATAGGTTTTCGGGCCCCTAAATTCCAAAGGGTCAACCGAAATCATATCTTTATCATATTCAACAAATGTATCTTTATCTATTAATATATTTATTCTTTCGTAAGCGCCTAAGGTAAAATGATACCCGCATTTAGGGCAAACTTTAAAATTTTCTTCCAGCGTCTTATTGTAAAGGGCGGTCGAGCACTCTTCGCATTTCGTCCAAAGCCCTTCTGGCATTTCTTTTTTCTTAACCCGGACAATTGTGTATTTAGGTTTTCCAAATAAAGCCATTATTTATCCCTCAAATTTATTAATGGTCAGCCCCGATAAAACCTTAGGATAGAAATACGTGGACTTAGGCGGCATTTTCTCTCCGGCCAAAGCCACGGAAATTATCTGTTCCATCTTCACCGGATTAAGAAAAAATCCAATATACTCATGGTGGCCATCAACTTCTTTGATAATATCTTGCGCGTGCGGGGAATAAACAAAACTTTCCTTATCCGCCAGATCCAACCCTAAAATATTTTTTAGAACCATATAATTTAAAATTGAAACATCCAGCGACCGGTATTCTTTAGGCTTATCACTAATTAGCCTATCCAATATTTTAATATTCTTTAGGCGTAAAAGCCAATACTTTTTATCTTTATACATACCCAGAAGATGTTCCGCTACCCCGCCTTTTTCCATTAGAAAGAAAAACCTCGCTTTATCTTTAATCTCTTCCACAGCAAAATGCTCATTCGCTAGCTCCAATAATTTCTTGGTATCAAATACACTGCTTAATTTTATCAGGCGATGAATAGGCAATATAGAAAGCCCGCGCAAATCAGTATTGGTAAAATAAGACATGATATAATTAAAATCTTCTTCGCCAGTCGGCTTCCCCAGTTTTTCTTGCATTAAATCGCGATAGGCCGCGCCGACTTCGTAGCGATGATGGCCGTCGGCGATAAAGATTTCTTCCTGCTGCATCCCTGAATGCACCAATTTTACTAATTCAGGCGCAGTAACTTTCCAAATCTTATGGATGGTTTTCTCATCATCAATAGTTTCCATATCAGGCTTAGATCTGGCTATTTGTTCAAAAGTGCGCTGAATAACACGCTTTTTGTCCTGAAAAACAACAAATATCGGGCTAAGATTGGCGTGGACAGCTTGAATTAATTTAAACCTATCCTCTTTCGCGGGCAGGCGAGTATTTTCATGGGCGTGCGCCGAAGGTTTCTCGAGGCCTAAATGCAATAAAGAAATAAACCCATAACGCGTTTTTGTTTCCCCGCGAATTTTATATTGCTGGCTGTAAAAATATACCGCCGGAACTTGATCTTTAATTAGAATATCAGACTTTAGCCAATCTTTAAATATCTCTCCTGCCTTTTTATATTTATCTTCACCTAAAGAATCTTTGCGCAAAAGAATATGAATAAGATTATGCGGGCTTTTTTCAAACAACGCCTGCTGTTGGCTAGGAGAAATTACATCGTAAGGCGGGCAAACTACTTTAGACAGATCTTCTATTTTTGCTTGATTATAAACTAACGCCTGAAAAGGTTTTATTTTCGCCATTGATATGCCAAGCCTCCAAAGAAACCACCTAAAGAATCCATACATAGATCCATCCCGGAAACCGTTCGATTAGGCACAAAGGCCTGATGAAATTCATCGCTTGCGCCATACAACACCATAAATATGGTAGTCAACATTATTATTTTTTGCGGAGTAATTTTCGGAAAGGTCTTTTTTAACGCCCGGGCGAAATAAAAACCCATAATCAAATAGACTATAAGGTGCAAAAATATATCCTGGTGATTAAATACCTTAGGTATACGTTTACCGGGAATCGCCGAAGAACAAAATATCAAAATCATTAAAAATAACACCGGAGACCAAACCTTTAACCTTTCTTTATTGCTGATTGGAAGGGCATCCATGACAACCTTCGTTGGCCTTAGGGCAAACGCTCGCCCCTTTAGGCGGCTCTGATTTAGATTTCTTGCGATAATCAGTAGCATAAAATCCTGAACCTTTAAAAATTAAACCGGCGCCACTTCCAATAAGCCGGCGTAATTTTTTATCACATTTCGGGCATTTAGTCAACGGCTTATCTGACATCTGCTGAAACGCCTCAAAAGTATGGCCGCATTTTGTGCATTCATAATCATAGGTTGGCATCTTATCTTACTCCTAAAAATTAGGGGACGTTTCTAAAAACCCAGAAACGTCCCCCTGTTTTTTTGCTTTAACCCTTCACCTGAAGCTTTAGCAAATTGCTCAATCGCCCGGCGTTGTTCATCATTCAGGCGCAAAGGTATTTCTACGTCAATTTTCACCAGCTCATCACCCATAACCCTAGTATGCAAATCTATAATACCTTTATCCTTAAGGCGGAAAACTTTGCCGCTTTGCGTGCCAGCAGGTATTTTCATACTCACATGCCCGCCCAAAGTCGGAATCTCTACCTCGCCACCTAAAATCGCCTTAGATAAACTTATTTTTACTTCCGTTAAAATATTATTATCATGCCTTTGGAAAACAGTATTAGGGCTAACTTCAATAACCGCGTATAAATCGCCGCTTCCTCCGAGGCCGGCCTCGCCTTCGCCGCGCAAACGTAAGTTCGAACCATTGTCCACGCCAGCAGGGATCTTAACCGTAATTTTATGCGTGGCTTTAATCCGGCCCTGGCCATTACAATCCGGGCAGGGCGTTTGCACTATCGCACCTTCGCCGCCACAGCGCGAACAGGCTTGCGCCATCTGAAAAAATCCTTGTGATACAACTGTTCTACCTTGGCCCTTACATTTAGGGCAAGTGGATTTTTTAGTCCCCGGCTTCGCACCAGAACCCGCGCAAGCCGAACAATTTTCATAACGCGGCACATTAATTGTTTTTTCTATGCCACTAGCCGCCTCTTCTAAACTTATTTCAACCGCTACCTGTAAATCGCGGCCACGTTTACGGCTACCGCCTGTGCTACGGCCACCACCTCTGCCGCCAAAAATATCATAACCTAAATCGCTAAATATCTGGTCGAATAAACCGCTGCCAACCCCAAAATCTCCTAAATCCTGGAATACGCTATTAAAATCCGTACCCTTATAAATATCTTCGTAAGCGTATGTTTGGTCAATTCCGGAATGGCCATGCTGATCGTAGAGTGCGCGCTTATTAGAATCAGACAAAACCGCATAGGCCTCGGAAATTTCTTTAAATTTCTCCTCAGCTTCTTTTTTCTGCTCATGCGGCACGCGGTCGGGATGGCAACGCAATACTGCCTCGCGGTAAGATTTTTTTATCTCATCAAGGCTTGAGCTTTTTTTAACACCCAAGATATCGTAATAATCGCGTTTAGTGGACATATTAATTTGTAAGGGTGATCCGCATACGTCTGTAGGGAACGGTCGCGACCGTTCCCTACAATTAATTATTTTTTATCATCCTCTTCTTTAAAATCCGCGTCAATAATGTCTTCGCCTTTTTTAGGCTCTTGCCCAGGTTCTTCGGCTTGTTGGCCTTGGTCTGCGGTCTCCGGTCTGCGGTCTCCGGTCTGATTCTGCCCCTGTTGCTTTGCTGCTGCCTGCTTGTAAACTTCTTCCGCCAGCTTATGCGCAGCCTTAGTCAAATCTTCAGAAGCTTTCTTAACTCTTTCTAAATTTTTATCTTTAATCGCGGTCTTTAAATCATTGAGTTTTGATTCAATATCCGCGCGCTCAGTTTGGCTCACTTTATCACCAAAATCTTTTAAAGATTTTTCCGTGGCATAAGCTAAGTTATCTGCTTGATTAATAACTTCAACCTCTTCTTTTTTCTTGGTATCATCGGCGGCAAATTTTTCCGCATCACGCACCATTTTATCAATATCTTCTTTAGATAATTTCTTCGGCGCGGTAATGCGAATTGACTGCTCTTTACCTGTACCTAAGTCTTTAGCTACAACATGCACAATACCATTAGCGTCAATATCAAAACTCACCTCAACCTGCGGCACGCCGCGCGGCGCCGGCGGAATCCCCACCAAATCAAATCTCCCAATTCCACATTACCCTCGGCATCGGCAATTTGACGCTCGCCCTGAATAACACGGATAGTTACTGCAGACTGATTATCCGCGGCTGTTGAGAAAACTTGAGATTTTCTAGTCGGAATAGTAGTATTCCTATCAATTAATTTTGTATTCACGCCGCCTAAGGTTTCAATACCTAAAGATAATGGCGTAACATCCAACAACAAAACATCCTTAACTTCGCCCTTAATAATTGCCGCCTGAACTGCCGCGCCCAAAGCCACGCATTCCATGGGGTCGACGCCGCGTTCGATTTTTTTACCGAAGTAATCCTCGACAAATTTCTGCACAATCGGCATTCTCGTCGGGCCGCCGACCATAATTATTTTATCCACATCTTTATCGCCGAAAGATACGCTTTCTTTTTCAAAAGAAGATTTCGCGTCCCTTAACGCCTGTTGCAAAGGCCCACGGCAACGCTCCACAATCGGCCCAACTAATTCTTCTAATTTCGCGCGATTAATCGGCATAGTCAAATGTTTCGGGCCGGAAGCATCCGCGGTAATAAACGGCAGATTAATATCTGTGCTCAGCGTACTTGAAAGCTCAACCTTGGCTTTTTCCGCAGCCTCGCGCAAGCGCTGCATTGCCATTTTATCGTTCTTTAAATCAATGCCGGTTTCTTTTTTAAATTGGCCGGCAATATAATCAATCAAAATATTATCCATATCCGTGCCGCCAAGCTGTGTATCACCGGAAGTGGCCATAACCTTAAAGCCGCCTTCTTTCCACATCTCCATAATCGTAACGTCAAGCGTGCCGCCGCCGAAATCGAAAACTAAAATTTTTAATTCTTTCCCGGCTTTTTCTAAGCCATAAGCTAAGCAGGCCGCTGTCGGCTCATTAATAATCCTTAAAACTTTTAAACCGGCAATTTCACCGGCGTCTTTAGTCGCCTGGCGCTGATTATCATCAAAATACGCCGGGCAGGTAATCACCACTTCTTCAACTTTATCACCTAAATAACTCTCCGCGTCTTGTTTAACTTTTTGTAAAATAAAAGCGGAAATCTGCTGCGGGGTATATTCATTGCCAAAAACTTTAAATTTATAATCCGTGCCCATTTTGCGTTTTGCCGCCTGAATGGTGCCTTCAGCGTTAATTGCCGCCTGACGGCGCGCGGGCTCGCCCACCAAACGCTGTCCGTCTTTCGTAAAGGCAACATAAGAAGGAAAGGCCTTACCGCTAGCCACGCCCGCGCCTTCCGCAGACGGAATAATTACCGGCCGGCCGCCCTCCATCACCGCTGCCGCAGAATTTGAAGTCCCCAAATCAATTCCAATAACTTTAGCCATTTTGTTCCTCCTGTTTTTTAGAAACTTTAACCTTTGCCGTTCTAATTACCCGGTCATTTAATAAGTAGCCTTTTTGTAAATCTTCCAGCACGGTGTGTTCCGGAAAATTATTATCTTCAACCTGCATCAGCGCTTCATGATAATTTGGGTCAAATATTTTTCCTTTTGAATCAATAGGCCTAACCCCATACTCTTTGAGCATTTCATATAAATGCGCCATAATCATTTCCACGCCTTTTAAAAATGCCGGCAAGTCCTCATGTTTTGTTTCCGCCAATCCCACTGCCCGCTCCAAATCATCTAAAATATTTAAAAGCTCGACAATCATTCCTTCATTAGCAAACTTTAAAAAATCTTGCTTCTCGCGGTCAAGGCGTTTGCGCATATTTTCAAAATCCGCCTGCACGCGCAATAATTTATCCCAATACTCCGCCGCCTTATCCGCGTCTTCCTTTAATTGCAAAAATTCGGATTCTTTCAGAGTAATGATTTTTTCTTCTTTAGGATTTTCTTTTTTATTATTCTTGGGTTCTTCCATAGCTAAATCAAAAACCCGGGAACGTTTCTATTTTTCTGAAAGAAAAATAGAAACGTTCCCTAGTTTTTCCTAATTTTTAAATCTCCTCTAAAACTTCGTTTAAAACTTCCGAAACGTATTCCAACGTAGGAATAATTTTACGATACTCCATGCGCGCCGGTCCTAGAACTGCCAGGCGGCCAGATGGCTTATGCTTAATCTGAAAACTTGAAACGACCAGTGAACAACTCTGCATGCCCGGACAACCCAATTCACTACCAATATATACCTGGACTTTATCGCTGGTATCGCGGTTAATTATATCCAGAAGATTTTGTTTATCCTCGATCATTTTCATTAAGATACGCATCTTTTCAATGCTTTGAAATTCCGGTTGTTCCAAGATGCTGCTAATACCTTTATAGAACAGCCTATCGTGCCAATCAAGAAATGAAACAATGCCGGCGTAATGGGTAATCGCCGAAACTACTTCTGAGGTTTTTTCCAAAGCCTCATCCAAACGAAGCATCTGGCGCTGATATTCACGGGTAATATGCTCTTTCTCATTGTCCAAAAGCTCTATTTGAGAGATAAGAAAATCTACATAATAACGATAGCCTTTATCGGTCGGGATGCGGCCGCCGGAAGTATGTGAATGCGTCAAGAAACCAGTATTCTCAAGCTCAGCAAAAATGTTCCTAATCGTCGCTGAACTTAATTCAAACTCTTCAGCAATATCCTCCGAGGCAACCGGCTGGGCATCGCCAATATGCCGATTAATTGCCGCAGCCAGCACCGCGCGCCTTCTAGATTCATAATCTACATTTTTTACCATATAAATTCACCTTTAGCACTCTCAACACCAGAGTGCTAATATTAAACCAAAAAAATATATTTGTCAAGATATTTTGGAATTTTGTGTCATTGCGAGGAGCCCCGCCAATGGCGGGGCGACGAAGCAATCTTAAATCACATCCACCAAAACCAAAGCCTCTCTTAATCCCGGCCCGGATTCAATAACCTGCTTTTCTTGCAAATCGCAAAAACGCCCTAAGCACTCAATTATTTTCGCGCGATATTTATCAACTTCTTTGCGCCCAACACAAACCGCGATAATTTCCGATAAACGGTCATCAGAAGGCATCAGCCCGCCCTCAACCATACGATTAAACTGCGCAATCTCTTCATCCACATTAAATCCTTGAAGATCCGCAATCTTGGGCAAATTAAATTGTAGGCCAGAAAAACTCCCCATTGGCTGAATCATAATATTTATCGCGCGCAAATCAATACCGCCGGGCGCTGTCACCGACGAACCAGAAACGCCATCCTGAAGATTGCTAAGCGCATCTTGAGCATCTTTTACTGCCACTAATGACTCTGACACAACAGCTTCCTTTGTTATCTGCCCCTCTTTTTCTAATGAATCAATAAGCTCCCTAAGAAAAATCTCTAAATCATTTTTAGTTTTTATTTTTAAAAGATCTTTTAGAATATCAGCCACTGAACGCGAAGATCCTGCTAATCTATGCGGATATAACTGTAGCTGCCCGATACGGCTATACAAATTATTTATTATTACCTCAACTTCAGATAAAGGAGCTGGCTTAAGATTATGCATAAGCTTATCTATAGCATTAACCGACTCTGTGCTAAGGAGAGTCTCCCTGCTATGCAAAATATCTATTGCTATATCCAATTTTCTTCGCTGAGCCCTATCAGTCCTAGGTACAATATGATACAAATCTCTTAACATACTCGCAAAAATTATTATTCTCTTATTATTACCCGCAGTTACTGCCGCTTTAGCCTGGCCCGCAGAACCACTCGTAGCTGCCGAAAATAATGGCTTAATATCCGTATCCCAAGTTCGCGTCACTTCAGCTAACGTCACCGGCGAGCTAGTGCTTGCAGAAAAAGAACCTAACCTTGCTTCCTGTATCCCCCCGCCTGGAATCATATAATAAGTCTCGCTACCTCTGGTAACTTTTTGAATAGAAAATCTAGTTTGGCCGCCATTCGTAAGTATATAGCCACCTTCTTCATCAATAACTATTTCTGTAATCCTAAATTTTTCAATATCGGCAGCAGTTAATCGCGCCCCTGCCGCCCAGCGGATGTCGTTCTTTTCTATCATTTTTGCCGGTGAGCTGGAAACTTCACCAAATACCTTTTCTGCTGCCGCAGTCATGGCTGCAAAAACACCAACGCCAGTAGGCGGAGTAGGCTCGACACATAAATCTGGAGCAATATACGGAACGATAGAAGTCGGAGCATGTTCAAATAAAAGCTTAGCATCTTCTACAGTAATATTAGCGTCCTGCCCGGTTAAAACACCACCGCCAATTAAATTACCAATTTCCTCTATGGCTTGGGCATAACTAATTAAGATTTTTTCTCTTTGCTCATGATCCTTACCACTGCGCCTAGGATCTATTTGCACATTGATAGTACACTTGCTTCCGCCAATAGGTAAAAGCGCGCCTGCATTCTTAAAACTCATTTCTTGGGATAGTTCCAAGGAATTAGCCAAGGCAGCATTATTAGAAGTTTCATACTTTTCGGCATTAGGCGTATACCTATAATCTAGAATTCTCGTGCCACCTGTAGCACGATATTGGCCATTCACAATCTCGGCCTTACTTACAATCTTAGTCAGTCGATGAATAGCCATATAAGCAGTATATCCTAATTCAAGATTACTAATTTCAAAAACTACATAATGATTATCCCAATGCTTAAGGACCACTGGCGGGAAATCTTCTTTATCGCGTAAAACTCTAACCACTGAGCCGTCGGCAAGAGTAAGATCATTTAAAATCTTTGGATTTGCGCGCCTTATCCGCTGAGCTTCTTTAGTGTCTCCAATAGCAAGAGCGCCATCAAGCACACTCCCCCAAACTCCTGCTGTAGGTAATTTCTCAAAAAAATCACGGCTAGTTCTATCCGCAACTGTTTGCGTAGTTTCGTCTTGTTTAGCATTTGACAATTCAATAATATTTTTAACCCGCGCGGCAATACGCTCCGCAATAGCTTGATCACTGACATCATGGCCTAAATGGCCATCCACGCCCGTTACCCCACCAGCATTCGCAATGTAATCCGGCACATAAATAATACCGTTCTCCTTAAGTAATCTTGGGTCACGGACTTTATCTTCAGTAACATCATTACAAGAACCACAGATGATTTTTACTCCGGCTGCTTTTAATTCCTGTATTGTTTCAGGATTAACTACCGGCCCAATAGCGCAAGGCGAAAAAACATCAACATGATCCACGCCCATACCCTGCAATTGGACAGAAAAATATTTTAAAGGATTCATTATTTTCCTGGTAAAATTAACCTTACCGCCTTCTAAAACTAACCTCTCTTCTGGAAAAATAAATAACTTTCCTGCCACAACATAATCTTGAAAATCCTTTAATCTCGAGGCAATTAAATCAGTATTTGTATCTGAAGCAATCACAATAGCCCCTGATTCAAGTAAAGGCTTAAGCAAGAGCCCGCCTGTTCCGCCAATACCTTGAATAGCAACAACTTTCCGTGACAACACAGTTACCGGCGAGTTAGCAGGAGCGCCTTTTCTATCCTCCCGGATTCCGCCGCCTTGAATTATATAATAACTCTCGTCATCTCCCGTAACTTTATGAATACCAAACCTAGTCTGACCGCCATTCGTAAGGATGTAGCCTGCGTCTTTATCAATGCCTATTTCTGTAATCCTAAACTTTTCAATATCAGCAGCAATTAATCGCGCCCCTGCCGCCCAGCGGATGTCATATTGCGCAATCGTAGATTCTATGGCGCTTGGTTCATGCAAATCATCAGCAGTAGCACGCCTTAATGCTATTTCATTAGCATTTCCTTGAAGGCCAACGCCTGTGCCAAAACCAAGCACGGCTTGAGCGGGATTAGCCATACCACCCTGAAAACCAGCGGGATTATTAACCGTAGCCTGAATTCCCCCTGAAAAATAACTCCTAATTACTCTTCCCTGCAAAGTAGAAACAGTTTCATTTAATTTATATTCGCCGTTTTTAAATGAGGCTTGATATTCTTTAAAATAAGTATCTTTAGACCAATCGCCAGTTGAAATAAGCCCGTTTAAATCATGCTGATCAATCATCGAGGCATATTTGCCTTTTTGGCCACTGAAATTCTTTTTAAACCACTGCGCTAAAACTAAAGAATAAAATACCTGACGAAAATTCGCATAGCGCTTGGATGAATTTACTTCTTGGGTAATTTTTGGAAGGATTAATTCTTTGATTAATTCTGTAGAATATTTATTCAGCTCTTTTAGCCTTTCATCCTTAAAGTTGTAAGCTGAAAGCCCAGAGCTGATCGCTGAAGGCTGCGATTTTATATAGTCTTCCTCCAACATAACCTTGAGCCCCGCCTTATAAACATAAGCGCTGTTCGCAGTCTGACGGATGATTACCTCGCCCGGCACAATCCAAGGACGAGTTAAAGTGGGAATTTCAATTGAATCAGAGCCCAAAAGCTCGCCTGCTTTTTTATAAAGCTTCTCCCAATAAACTTTCCCTTCTGGAGTTTGAGGCGAAGTAAAGCGCGCGGTATCTTTTTTAAGCTGTAAATCCGTTTCTAAAAAAATCCTACCGACATCGGTTTTCCCTAATTCCGGGTCGATTATCTGGTCGGATGCATCGGGCCTAAGGTTAACCCAGAATTTATCATTAGGTAGAGTTACGCCAATAAGAAAATATTTAAGAAGAATTTTGGCGGATTCTTCCAATTCAGGATGCAGGGAACGGTCGCGACCGTTCCCTACGTTAACGCCAAATTGATCACCTTTATCTAATAGAAGCTTAAAACTATCGCTAGAAGGTTCATAAAAGAAATAACGCATCTGCATCGGCCTAAACATATCCGCAGTAGCACTGGGAATATTATTAAGGTATTTGCCGAGATTTAGCTGGGTAGAAACTTGAGCAAAACAGATTTGCTGAAGGATGAAGACAAAGCTGATAAGCGATGCGATGATTTTCTTTACTTTTTTCATTGTTTTCTCCATTTTTTTAAGGTTTTAAAAAAATAACCGAGCTGACTTAAAAAGTCGACCCGGTTTAAATTTACTGTTACAGCCTTAAGGACCTCCATCCGTTAAGGCGCCAAATTATAATTTTACTTGTGCAAATATAACATATCTTCAGGAAAAATCAAGTTTTTTTTACAATTATTTCTTTAGCCGCAACTAACCTTTCATAAAGCAGGCGCGGAATATAAAGCTTTATCTTAATCCCTTCTTGCAAATAATCTATTTTTTCTACCTTTCCTTCGCGGTAAAATAAATCAACTAAATCCATACGCGAATGTTTTAACATAATTTCCGCGCTAATCATACGGCTAACAAAATTTTTCTGAACCGTCTCTAGCAATGCCTCAAGATTTTTATTAAACTTAGCAGATATAACTACCGGATTTTCCATGTCTTCTTTTAGGCGCTCAAGCCACATCGCATCTTCAACCAAATCAACTTTATTTAAAGCGGTAACCATGGGCTTGTCTTGGGCTTTTAATTCTTTAAGCACCTCCAAAACCGCCTCTTTATGCTCGAGTACCCGCGGATGCGCAGCATCTAAAACATGAACTAATAAATCCGCCTCAGTTACCTCTTCTAAAGTCGCCTTAAATGCCTCGATTAAACCATGCGGCAAATTATGCAGAAACCCAACCGTATCGCTAAGCACGATATTTTCTCCATTAGGTAATTGCAGGCTTTTATGCAACGGATCCAAAGTTGTAAAAAGAGTCTGTGCTACTGCCTGATCTGCGCCAGTAAGTGTATTTAAAAGCGTGGATTTACCGGCGCTAGTATAACCTACCAATGCCACTAGCGGCATGGCGCTATCTTTACGCTTTTTACGCATAACCTGCCGATGTGACATATATTGCTTAATATCATCTCTTAAACGGTCAATTCTTTTTCTAATTCGCCTGCGGTCTAACTCAAGCTTCTGCTCACCGGGGCCGGACGTTCCAATTCCACCGCCTAAACGCGACAAAATAATGCCTTTACCAATTAAACGCGGAAGAACATATTGCAGTTGCGCTAACTCCACCTGCATTTTTCCCTCAGGACTTTTGGCATGCCGAGCAAAAATATCTAAGATCAGCTGGGTGCGATCAATAGTTTTTTTGCCAATAGCCTCTTCTAGATTTTTCTGCTGCGTGCCGGACAAATCATGGCTAAAAATCACCACATCACACTCTTGCTCCTGCGCAAGTAACGCAATCTCCTCAGCCTTACCACTACCAACCAGAAACTTAGGGCTAGGCTTCTCGCACATCGCGGTAATATTATCGACAATTTCCACACCGGTCGATTCAACTAACTGCTCAAGCTCTTGGGCCGCATCCTCTAAATTCCAGGCCTCTTTTTCAGAATATAATTTTATCGTTACTAACAATGCTTTTTCCATAACTCTAACTGACGCCTCCACCTATTTTATTAATTAGGTATTCTATTAATCCATCATCTTCTTGAATAGTTATACGCAGCTTACCAGCATCATAACAAAGCCAGCCTTCTCCACTCTCGTTTTTAATTGATTCGAACTCAAGGCCTTTATCCAACATCAAGCTAATGTTTTGATAATCAAATACCTCTTCTTTATCTTTTATCGATTTGCCGACAGTTTCAACCCACATACAAGAAAATTTATCACTTTTATAATACTGCTGCATAAGCGATAAAATCTCTAATAAAGCTTCTTTAATATTTCCCGGGCTCTGTATTGTAATACCCAGAGCGCCATAACCTTTAAATATAATGCCATAGGTATATTTTAGAATATATCTAACGCCTTCTCTCCTGTACCGTTTCACAAACAACCTACTTAATAAAACCGATAAAACTATTGTTATCCCGAACCCAAAAACGAAAGCCTTGCCCCAGGGTAAATGGAAAACTAGCCTTAATATTAATACTGAAATAGTAAAGAGAATAGTTAATTGTATTCGTGCAATATTCTGCATATGTTTATCTTTAGCCTTATTCATATACTCAACTTTCCCAACTCAACCCATTTTATCCGCTTATCCTTACGAAACCAAGTCAACTGGCGCTTGGCGTAGTGGCGGCTGTTGCGCTTCATTAGGCGCTTAGCCTCTCCTAAATCATATTTACCTTCAAAATAGCCTTTTAGTTCCTGAATACCGATAGCAAAACGCGCGGTCTTGCTTAATTTTAATTTAAAAAGTTTTTTTACTTCTCGCAGTAATCCTTCTTTAAACATTTTATCGACTCGCGCATCAATACGCTGATATAATTTTTCACGTGCCATATTAAGACAAAAAATCCGCACATCATAATCCTTAGCCAAACCCGATCTTTGTTTCTGTAATTCAGAAATCGGCTGGCCCGTAACCTTAAAAACCTCTAACGCGCGCACAATGCGCCGCGTGTCGTTGGGATGAATTTTTACGGCAGCAGCCGGATCTATTTTTTTAAGCCGCAAGTGCAATTTTTCACTGCCTGATTTTTTCGCTTCTTTATATAATCGCTCTCTCAATTTCGCATCTTCGGGCTGACAATCAAAAATTCCATCAACTAATATCGATAAATAAAGCCCGGTTCCACCTACGAAAATAGGCACTTTACCTTTTTTAAGAATTAATTTTATTTTCGTCAGCGCGTCTTTACGGTAGCGCGAAACATCATATTCTTTTATAGGTGAAATCATACCGATTAAATGATGTGGTACTTTTTTTAACAAAGATTTTGGCGGCTTCGAGGTAATAATATCCATACCCTTATAAATT
Organism: Candidatus Omnitrophota bacterium; assembly: GCA_043808405.1. GTDB lineage: Bacteria > Omnitrophota > Gorgyraeia > Gygaellales > Profunditerraquicolaceae > JAZDEX01. The sequence goes on from JAZDEX010000024.1 coordinate 35,986, forward strand.
TGCATGGAATCGCAGGAAATTATTTCACCGTTAATTTTTTTAGCTAAATTAATTGCTGCCGCAGTTTTACCCACTGCGGTAGGGCCTACCAAAAAAAATATTTTTTCTTTCATTATTAAGGAATTATATTCGCGGGATAGCCGTCAGCGGATAATTTTAGCTGTAACTGCACGGCCTCGGGGCGTGATTTCAATTTCCCAACCTTAACGCGATAGGCAATTCTCGTGCCCATATCTGCTTCCTGGATATAGGCGTCATAACCTTGAGAAATTAATTTCGTATTTAAATTCTTGGCGTTTTGCTGGCTTCCAAAAGAGCCAACTTGCACGGTATAAAAATCCGGCAGTTCTCCACCAATATCTTTTTCTAATGCCGCTTCCTTTTCAGAAGTAATTTTTTCTTTTAACTCCTGAGAATATTTTTGCGCGCTTTCAGTATCACCTGTTTTTAGCGCGGTTTGGCTAAGCCGATAGAAAGCCAGGGGTTTTAGTTTGCTGTTATTATTTACCACGTCCTGATAATAAGTTTTGGCCAAATCAAAATCGCCTTTCAAGAAATAGGCATCCCCCAAGCTCAATCTCGCATCTTCCTTAAAAGCGCTTTTATCAAATTCCTTCAGAATAATTTCAAATATATCTGATGCGCGCAAATAATTCCCATCGCCAAGATAACTTAGGCCAAGGATATAATATAATTCATCTGAACGTGTTGAAGCCACGCTTTGAGCCGCCATAATCTTCTCACCTTCGGTAATCGCCGCCTTATAATCGCCATTCAAATAATACACCTTCAGCTTATCTAAATCTAGAGCATATGCTGGACCACAGACCACAGACCACAGACCACAGACCAAAATAAAAAAGAATACAATTACAATCCACTTTGGTCTACGGTCTACAGTCTGTGGTCTACGGTCTATCATTTATGTGCTTTCGATATTTTTTTCTGCAATTCTAGGATTTCCCTATGCCTTCTTTCTTTTTCTGTCTTCGGCACATCGTCAACTAATTTTGCGGCCGCAGTATTAGGCCGAGAAGAATACTTAAATATATACGCTGCGTTAAACTGCACTTTCTCTACCAAATCGTAAGTATCCTGAAAATCTTTTTCTGTCTCACCAGGATAACCCACAATAATATCGGTGGTCAACGCACCACCCTGCACAATTTTACGATAATTATCAGCCAAATCCAAATAAAAACTTCTAGAATAGCCGCGGTTCATAAGTTTCAACACCTTATCCGAGCCTGATTGCACCGGCATATGCAGATATTTTTTAAGCTTATCTAAATCCGCCATCGCTTTGAATAACTCTCGCGATGAATCTTTAGGATGCGAAGTCACAAAACTAAATTCGTTTAAACCTTTTATTCCATTTACCTGTTTTAATAATCCAATAAAGTCGACCGTAGGCCGTAGGCCGTAGGCCGTAGACTTATAGGCATTCACATTCTGTCCTAATAATGTAATTTTAGTTATACCTTTATCAATAGCTTTTTTTACTTCCTTTATAATATCTACGTGGCTGCGATGACGAAGCGGCCCGCGCACATACGGCACAACGCAATAAGAACAAAAATTAGAGCACCCCTCAGAAATCACTACAAAGGCATGTTCTCTATCTTCATAAAACCCAGTATGATATATTCTCTCCGGGCGGTTTTCTCCATCAGTTTCCCATATTTTTGTTTCAAAAAGTCTGTGGTCTGTGGTCTGTGGTCTGTGGTCTAACTTTTTTATTATATTTGGAATTTTGTCTATATCCGTAGGCCCAACCACAAAATCCACATCCGGCGCGCGCTCAAAAATTGCCTCTTTATAATTCTGCGCCATACACCCAATCACGCCAATAAGCGGAGACCGTAGACCAGAGACCGGAGACTTTTTGAATCTACCAATCTCCGACCACACCTTATCCTCGGCATGCTGGCGCACCGAACAGGTATTAAATATTACAATATCCGCGGCTTTATGATCATCAGTTATCTTATAGCCAGCGCCTTTCAGCAACCCAACCACCACCTCCGAATCCCGAACATTCATTTGGCAGCCGTAGGTTGCAATATACACGCTTCTTGATTTTGATGTATTTTTGATGTTAACTCCTTATGGTTAAATGTGTTGCAAGATTTTTGAATTTTATCGTATATTTCCTGGAATGGCTGATATAAGTGGACTTTAGTTATCTGGCAGCCATTAACTTCTATAGACTTGAATATCAGCTTTAGAGTCTCTTTTTTCTGTATTATATCCATCTTTCTATCGGTTTCATCAAAATTATCAACAGCTAATTTAAGGACCCTAAGATATGCTTCGGAACGCTCTTTCTGCACAAGCCTGATTTTACATTTTCCTATTTCCGCCTTAATTTTAGCCTCTGCCTCTCTTAATAACGAAACCTTTTCTTTGTAAAGATCAACACCGATAAGATTATCCAGGTAGGCGTCATTGAGCTTGCTTTGTTTGGCAAGATTCTCATTA
>JAZDEX010000025.1:0-3891 GCA_043808405.1 Candidatus Omnitrophota bacterium
AATACGGAAATAACCGCGGCAATAAAAATAATCTTTAAAAAATCAACCCAGGACTTAGATACGGTAAATCCGTATTTTTTGCGCTTCTGCCTTTTTAAAATAGCGCTAAAGATAAATAAAACAACTATAACTAGCCCAATAACTAAACTCATATCCGGCTTAAGATAACCCTGCCCGATAATTTTGAAAGAATCTGATAACGGCGCGATTGTTGCCCCTTGGGTTACCCCTAAAACTAACCCACGAAAAATCATCATACTGGCTAAAGTTACAATAAAAGCCGGAACCAATCGGTAAGCAATCCAAAAACCATGCCAGGCGCCGATAAGAATACCCACCCCTAATGCCGCAAGCAGGGCAACCGGAGTTGACAAATGTAAATGCACTTGCGCGAACGCGGCAACTGCCCCAGCTAAAGCCGCGACCGAGCCTACCGAAAGATCAATATTGCGCGTAATAATAATCAGGGTCATCCCAATCGCAATAATCGCCACGCTGGCAGTCTGTAAAAATAGATTAGAGAGGTTTCTGGGAGAGATAAATATGCCTTTGGTGAGCACCCAAAAAATTACCCAGATACTAATCAGGGCAATAAGCATAGTGTAGCGGCGCACATATTGCGAAAAAACATTCTCTTTAAATTTAATTTTTTCCATTAATCTTTCCCCTTTTTAAGCAGGCTTGGTGCCAGTGGCATAATACATTATTTTTTCCTGCGTTGCGTCCTTAACCAAAAGCTCTCCGGTGAAACTGCCTTCATGCATTACCAAGATGCGGTCGCAGATACCTAATATCTCATTTAACTCTGAAGAAATAACAATAATACCTACGCCCTGCTCTACTAAATCATTAATAATATTATAAATTTCAACTTTGGCGCCAACATCAATGCCGCGTGTCGGCTCATCCAAAATCAATACCTTAGGCTTAGTCATCAGCCATTTGCTTAAAACTACCTTTTGCTGATTTCCGCCGCTTAAATTTACCGCTTTCTGCTCAATAGAAGGAGTTTTAATTTTTAAATCTACAGTATATTTCTCCGCGTATTTTATCTCTTCATTTTTATTTACCACCGTAAACCGAGATATTCTCTTTAAACTAGCTAAAGAAATATTTTCTTTGATATCCTGCTCAAGGACCAAGCCATAGCGTTTCCTGTCTTCTGAAGCTAAACTAATGCCATAGGCAATAGTTTCGCCGGCATCTCCAGGAGAAATCTCTTTTCCTTCAAGAAACATTCTTCCGGAAACCTTGCGCCCCCAAAAATGAAAAAGGCTCATGGCGAATTCTGTGCGCCCTGCGCCGACTAAACCAGCAAAACCTAAAATCTCTTCCTTATGCAATTTAAAATTAACGGTATTTATCTGTTTATTAATATCTGCGTCATAAACCGTCCAATCCTTTACCTCAAGGAGGACTTCTTTCGGCGCGCGCTCTCTTCTGGGATAAACATTGGTTAATTCCCGGCCGACCATAAGCGAAATTAACTTATTTTCATCGAGTTCATTCTTATCCCGGGTTGCAATAGTTTTTCCGTCGCGCAGCACAGTAATGCGGTCGGCGATTTCGAATACTTCTCTTAAACGGTGAGATATATAAATACAAGTTACCCCTTTAGTCTTTAGGCTTTTAAGTATATTTAATAATCTATCTGCCTCTTGCCCGGAAAGCGCGGCAGTCGGCTCGTCTAAAATAAGAATCCGCGCTTCTTGCGAGAGCGCCCGGGCGATAACCACCAGCTGCTGTTCTCCCACCCCAAGATAAGATACCGGGAAAGTAGGATTAATATCTAACCCCACTTCCTTTAAAGCTTTCTGTGCCTTCAGAAAAGACTCTTCCCAATTAACTATGCCTTTTCGGGCAATCTCATTACCTAAGCAGATATTTTCAATGATGCTCAATTGTTTAACCAGCATCAGCTCCTGATATATGATTGCAATACCACTAGCAGCACTTTCTTTAATAGTTTTAAAATTCTTGAGATTACCGTCGATCAGAATTTGGCCCTGATAGGTAGGATAGGGATACAGAGCGCTTAAAATTTTCATCAGCGTGGATTTACCCGCGCCGTTTTCTCCGACTAAAGCGTGAATTTCGCCGCGCTTAACATCAAAAGTAACGCTCTCCAAAGCCCTGACGCCGGGGAAATCTTTGCTGATCCCCTGCATCTGGAGGATATAAGGATTATTTATAGACATCTGCCTTCTTCAAATACCCGCTCTCAACTAAAGTAGCATCCAGATTATTTTTATCTACTACTACTGGCGTCAATAAAATTGCCGGGACATCCATTTTGTTATTATTTACTTTGCTCGTAGCCTCAGGATTATCACCCTTGACAATTTTTATTGCCGCGGAAAGCGCCTGTTCAGCCAAAAGCCGGGTATCTTTAAATATAGTCATTGACTGCGACCCCTTAACAATTCTCTGGGCCGCGGTTAATTCAGCATCTTGGCCGGTAACCGGGATTTTTCCGGCTAAACCTACCTGCTCTAACGCCTGAATCACTCCTCCGGCAGTATTATCATTTGGCGCAAGCACCGCATCAACTTTATTGTTTACAGAAGTCAAGGCATTTTGCATTAAATTCATAGCTGCGGTTGGCTGCCAATCCGTAATCCATTGATCAATTACAATTTTAATCTCGCCCTTATCCGCCAAAGGCTTAATCACACTCATCGCGCCAGCTTTAAATAATTTGGCGTTATTATCCGTCGGAGCGCCTCCTAAGATAACATAATTACCCTTAGGGGCTAATTTAGTTAAGTATTCCCCTTGCAGCTTGCCTACTTGAAAATTATCAAAAGAAATATATAAATCTACATCTGTATTTAATACTAAACGGTCATAAGATATCACTTTAACCTTCTCCTTATGCGCATCGTCGACAATCGCCGCGGCGCTGGTAGCGTCATGCGGGGCAAGGATTAAAATATCTATGCCTTGCGCTAAAAGATTTTCGCATTGCGACATTTGCTTGGCCGCGTCATTATCGGAAATCTGCATACGCAAATCTATATTGTTAGCTTTGGCAAAATCACGCATCTTTTGCGCGTCCCTCACCCATCTTTCATCTCTTTGTGTCGGAAGGGCAACGCCAATGCGTATTTGCTTGGCCCAAAGCAAATTATTCGCTATTAATATAAAAAATAAACTAACAAAAATCGAAACTATAATCTTACGCATAAGCCCTCTCTCCTTTTTAAATTACCACCACTGTTCAGCCTGCACGCCAAAATTTGCGACCTCTTTTTTACCACGAAAACCTTCTCCTCCTACGGGATAATTTTTAAAATCATTGCCCCAAGTAGCAAAAGTAGCATAAAGCCGGAATCTAGGATGGCTGGAGATACCGGTGCCGGGGGCAAGGCGTAAGGCGGCAGTAACTTTTGCTAAAAATGTATCATAATTATTCCGCGGTGAATTTATATAATCTATGCCCGGCTCAAACTCTAAAGCTAAATGTTTTGTAAGGCCGACAACCGGGCGGATACCAAGGCTGGCCCAAGTTTGCTGAGCCTGCGAGGCATAACCAGTATCGGTAAATTGATACACGCCGACTGCCTGAAGATCAAGCCTATCATTAATCTTTCTATTCAACATATCCGTAAGGCGGATAGTCCAAGAATTCTTATCTGCGGTTGTAGTAGGAATATTGGCCGCGGTAGATAAAGAGGTGCAGGCGCCAAATCCGGATTGAAATGAAAATTGATTATTATTTTTATCTCCGGGCGTGTTGTGCATAAAACCAATATCCGCTCCGCCGGCTTTAGAATAATTAGTGCCTTGATATTCGCCGCCGTTAATATAACCACCGTTAACCCAGAATGTCCCTTTCCCGCCAGGAACTTTTACTTCTTTCAAGATAAAACTTAAATTATTTTTATTAAT
>JAZDEX010000026.1:0-12893 GCA_043808405.1 Candidatus Omnitrophota bacterium
AGGTACCACAGGCAAGTATCTTGCCTCCGGCCTGAAGTAATTTCTCTGCCTGCTCAATCGTGTTAAATTTCTCGGTGCTTATTTTTTGGTACTCAACGCCTTTGCCGGTCAAAAACACCTTCACCTCATCTTTTTGTCCTATACAAAAGTTTGCGTAACGCAGAGCATTCCAGCTTGTTTCAGCGTCGTTACTTGAAATGATAACCCCGATCTTCATCTTGCAACCTCCGTTTTTGTTAAAACGATGCCGTAATGATACGGCTTTAAATCGTATTGGACGGATATGTTGAACCCGGCGTTTTCCGCCCATTTTATACAATCTTCCAGTTTAGGCCGAATATCCATTGAGGGGCCGCGCGGTGTCTTAGGATCGTAATTCCAATGGATAATCCCAAGCTTGCCGCTTTCCCTTAAAATCCGCTTTGCTTCATTAATAAGAATCATTGGTTTCTCAAGATGAAGATTATTAAAGAGCATTACATAATCCATGCTTCCCTCTAGAAGGCCCGAGCCATCCACCATAAAATCACGCAATACCGTTTGCACATTATTTAATCTGTCTTTTTTAGCCTCTTCATTAGTAATTTGAATCATATCCGGCTCAATATCCAACGCGTATATTTTCCCTTTGATTACTTTCGCGGCGGGAATCGTAAAAGTGCCATAGCCACAACCGAACTCCGCCACATCACCTATTTGGCTGTTTATACCGAGCGTAGCCAGAATTTTAGCAGGGCTAAAAAACTTTTCCCACATTTGGCGTTCCGGCATCCCGCTTTCTCTAATTTTCATATTTTGCCCCCACCCCCATCTAAGTTCAATGCCTCCTTAGGGCATGCCGATACGCAAAGCTTGCATTTCAGGCAATCCCAATGTTTCACGGCCTCAAGATCTGTTTTTTTAAACTTAAATGGAGCTATTTCAATGGGGCAGGCCTTATAACAAAGCCCACATTCAGTACACAGCTTAGAATCGATCCTTAATGGATATCTCCATCTTCCCGCCCAGTTAGCCATTAAGCCAATAGGACAGAAACAACACCAGCTGCGCTGATGAAAAATCAAAGCCAAAACGGTTCCTAAGATCGTTGTGACTGTAAGCAGTATGACAAAAAACATTCCTATCCTATATGGGTCTGGCCAACGCTTGATAATTTGTAAAATCATCATCAACATAAGAAATAACAACGTTCCTATTCTAAAAGGTAAGCCTTTGAAAATCTTAGGAATTTCTTTTTTAGGGCTTATTGGTTTAATAAACGCATCAAAGAAACTCCCCCGCGGGCAAAACCAATCGCACCATTTTCGCCCCCTAAGAAAACCGCTACCTATGCCTAAAAGCATGCACAATGGGATAAAGTAACCCAAAAGAGGATATCTCCAGCTGCTAACAAGAACAACAAGAAAAACAATACCCATAATAAACTGCCTCATCACCCTGCTCTTCTGGAAAATCTTATATTCTGTCATGTTGAATATATTCCTTTATTAGAATAGACTGATATAGTTAATAAAAAAATAATGGGTTAGGCCCTTACCTTATGCAAGTCCTTAGAGAGTTTTTCTGTTTGCGCTAATCTTTCAAGAAGCATCTCTCTTATGATATCGAATGCTTTGCCCATCTTAGGATTTGCTAATGAATAATAAATCGTTGTGCCCTCTCTTCTAGTCTTAACAATGCCTTTTTCTCTTAAAATACCTAAGTGCTGGGAAAGGTTTGCCTGCCGGATTTTGGCGAGCTTGGTTAATTCTCCGACAGACAGTTCTTTATTTCTCAAAAGATTCAGTATCTCTAATCTTTTAGGCGAAGTAAAAACCTGGCACATTTGAGCGTGAAGTTCATAAAGTTTTTGTTCCATACATCCTCCAACATTTAGTATATTCGAATATTAGCATATATAGCACTTCCTGTCAATCTATTTTTCAGAAAAAGTCAAGGTTTGGGATACTGCCGTTTTGTAAACAAATACTAGTCATTCAAGCACAATTATAAACCTGCTTAAAGCTTCTCAAGTAGCCCCTTCACATACCCATAACATCTTTTGGAATTATCTACGTTCTTTTTGGAAACTATATCAAACGCTTTTCTAACCTTCTCCTCGCCAAAAACATCCATACTTAAAACAATATCTTCGACTACCTGCGGATCGTTTTGCTTAAAAACTATTTTTCCATACTTTTGCGCCTTCTTTAATTTATTTGCGCCATAAGCCGCCTCCAGCCTATCCCATTCTAGCTCGAGCTCCGCCGGGTCATACAACGGCAGCACTTCATAAGATTTAGCCAACCGTTCCTCATAAGAAACCCCTTGAGGGCCGTCATAAGCCGCATCAATTAAATTAAAATCCCTTAACTCCTGCATCCCCTTGCTGATAACCCATTTGCCAACATTAAAACGCTTAGCCAAAACATCCACACTAGAAAACCACCATGGCGCGGCATTGCTTATACTAACATAAGCCAAATTCATCAAGTAACATAACTTCGCCCTCTGCGACAATTTCCTACTCCAGCCATAATCCCAATATTCTTGAGGCACCTGAAAATACCATTCTTTAGGCGCTGAATAATAATTTTTCGGATCATCATAACTCAATAGCCTAACCTTAGCATCTTTTCCAAAAGAAAGCTCAAAATCTATTAAACCATAATCCTCTTTAAGCTTTTTCAAAGACCTATTAATCTGCCTCCTGTAACCCTCGCGCGTCATTTTATCCAATAGCCCCAAATAAGAAGCTATTCTTTCATAATTAAGGATTATACTGCCGTCAGGATTCCCCTCAAATTCCTTTAGAAACACTAAATACAAATCAAAAGCCCTTTCATCGTGCCTATTTAACAGGCGCCCGGCAAATCTAGGGTCCTCCAGAAATTTCCAAGATACTGCTACGCCCCCTTCTAAACTTTGCGTTTCAACATTTGCCCTCTGGTCAATCTTTATACTTTTAAAAGACTCCAAAACCTCTTTAGCTATGCTCTCTGATTTTATTAATACATTAGCCTCAGCATTCTTATTAAAGGCGCTCTCACTCCAATTAGCGCTGCCCAAAATAACTATTTTTCTATCTATAACTAAAGCTTTTGCATGGGTATATGTGGTGATGTTATCATATTGGACATCTATGCCCGCCTCTTTAAGAATCTTAAAACACTGGGAATTTTTTCCTTCGGCTGCCCACCTGTTTATACCCCGGCCGTGCACAAAATCTATATTCTGATCAAGGATAACCCTCACTTTAACCCCTCTATTCTTAGCCTTTACCAACTCATCAACTAGAATTAAAACCTGCGACTCCTTATCATGCGGCTTCAAGCTCACCTGATACATCGCCATATCTATTGACTTCTCTGCCTTAAGAATAGCCTCTTTAACAGCAGAAAAATATTCCGTCCCGCTGATATAAGTTACATCCGCCTGATAGCAGTATGCCCCTGCCGTTATTCCTAACACAGCAAGGGCAATTAAAAATACAGCTAAATATTTTTTAAGTATGCGTGTAATCATATTTGTGCCATACCCCAAAAAGTTAAGTTTTATTTAAATCTTTAGCCACAAAAATCATTTCGCCTTTAGTTTTGGCGCGACAGGCTTTTTCGCGCAAGGGCCTAACATTGTGAAAACCTTTAGTATACCAGGCAAAGAACATACGAAAGATTACCACTCCTATCCTCTCTCCATGCAGGGCAACCAAAGCATCCAGGTGCTCAAGCATTACTTTTATGATTTGTTTTGTGCTTGGCCTATCGATAATTTTACCATTTTTTAAATATTCTTTTATTTCTTTAAAAATCCAGGGGTTGCCTAAAGCCCCGCGCGCAACTACTACCGCATCGCATCCGGTTTCATCCAACATTTTTTTAGCTAGCGCCCCGGAAAAAATATCGCCTGAGCCAATCACCGGAATCTTAACCGCTTTCTTAACTTCAGCAATCGGACGGTAATCTACAGAATCAGCGTAAAATTGCATTCTGGTGCGGCCATGGATAAATAACCCCTTTACCCCCGCATCTTCTGCCGAGGCCGCCACCTCTTTAGCATTAATCGAGCCCTGATCCCAACCTGAGCGTATTTTTACGGTTACCGGTTTATCGGTATTTTCCACAATTACTTTCAGTAGTTTATTAAGCTTTTTAGGATCCTTCATCAATGCCGCGCCCTCGCCGCGCCCCACTACTTTTCTTACTGGGCAGGCAGCATTAAAATCTAAAACATCAAAATCATATTTTCTTAATACTTCCAGCGCGCGCAAGATATATTGCTCTTCCGCGCCGAAAATCTGCACCCCTAAAGGCTTATCTTCTTTAGAACTGGCTAACATAAAATGCGTTTTTTTACTTTTAAAACTTAAACTACGCGCATTAATCATTTCCGTAAAAGCCAATTCCGCCCCAAACTTACGGCAAAGACTGCGAAATGATAAATCCGATATCCCAGCCATCGGCGCTAAAATAAGGCCACGGGATAATTTAAGTAAACCGATTTTAAGCATATTAAAAACATGGGGACGGTTCTGTTTTTTTACAAAAAACAGAACCGTCCCCTTACGCTCCTCTTTCTCTCCTCTTGATATTCCTGTAATTTTATATTTTAGTATTCCGGCGGGGATTTTGATTTCAACTATTGCATTTAATTTATGATTTAGCAGCCCTGCGCCTACCGGAGAAGTGACTGAAATTTTATTTTCCTCATAATCTGCCTCTTCTTCCGAAACAAGCGTATATTCCAGTTCTTCACCAGTATCCATATCTTTTAATTTCACGGTTGCGCCGATTAAAACCTCATCCTTAGGCATAGCATCTTCGTCTAAGATATGCGCCGAGGCAAGTTTTTCTTCAAGTTCGGCAATCTTTTTCTCATTCATGCCTTGGGCATCTTTTGCCGCGTCATATTCGGCATTCTCGGAAATATCCCCGTGCGCGCGCGCCGCGGCAATCGCTTTAGAAATCTCTCGGCGTTTTGCTGTCTTTAAATTTTCCAATTCTTCCATCAGTTTCTGATGCCCTTTTTGGGTCAAATAAATCTCTGCCATCTTAACCTTTCTTTAATCCTTTACAAGCGCTAACGCAAACGCCGCAAATATACTGATCCACAAGGCGCTGCTTTTGAAAATCTTTTAGCTTATCAAGGCATTTTGCATAATCAAAATCTTTCGGGCTCTCTTTTATCGCCTGAGCCGGGCACATTTTAACACAAATTTGGCAGGTGTCACAATTTTTTTGCAAAAACTTATCGGTTTTAAGCGGCATATCAGTCAGAATTGTAGCTAAACGAAACTGGCTGCCTATTTCTTCATTCACTAAAAGGTTGCTTCTGCCAATCCAGCCCAAGCCCGCCAGAACAGCCACATGCCTGTGCGAAAGATGCCCTTTTTGATTCTGCCAATCGACAATTTGTGAAGCAGGAATCGGTATAGCAAGGAAACCTTTCTTCTCTATTTTCTGGCAAATAATCCGCGCTGCCTGGTCTAAAAACATATTTAGTGTGCGGTAATGATGGAAGTAAAGCCTGGTCGGCGCGTCCTTAATTTCGTCCAATACCCCGCGCGACAGGCGCGTGCCCAAACTTATCGCCTTATCCACTTTAGCTAAAATCTCCTGAGAAAGCATAAAATCTTTTTTTATTTCAGCAATATCTGCCACGCCAAACAAATCGATACCTTGGGCGTGGCAAAATTTTTTAAGCGCTATATAATTTTTTACGCTATTTTGCTTTTTCATAATATTTTATTACGTAGGGAACGGTCGCGACCGTTCCCTACTCTACATGCAACTTTCTTAAATACACCATCAAGAGCGAAATGGAGACCGGGGTAACGCCGGAAATACGCGAGGCCTGGCCTAAATTAAGCGGCTTAAATTTTATCAACTTCTCTCTTATCTCGCGCGAGAGAGAATTAATTTTTGCGTAATCCAAATCCTCGGGTATTTTAATTTTTTCTAAATGCTTAAATTTCTCTACGTCTTTTAATTGCCTTTCAATGAATCCAGCATATTTTACCTCAATTTCTATCTGCTGAATAGCATTTTCAGGCATATTTAGTAACCGACCGGTGAACGGAAGCGTGTCATTGCGAGCCCAAAGGGCGAAGCAATCTTTTAGAGTCACCTGCGGCCTTCTTAAAATCTCCTCTAAAGTTGTTATTCTTCGTATCGGCGCAGTATTTAATCTTTCTAACGCCTGATTAATTTCTTGATTGGGTTTTACGCGTGTTTTTCTTAATATTTCAATTCCTGCAACGATATCTTTACGCTTCTGCTCTATTTTCTGATAATCTTTTTTACTAACCAGCCCTAAATCATATCCGACTTTACTCAAACGCAGGTCCGCGTTATCTTCGCGAATGATTAAACGGCATTCCACGCGCGAAGTAAACATGCGATACGGCTCATTTGTGCCTTTAGTGGTTAAATCATCAATTAAAACACCGATGTAGCTGGAAGTACGGTCTAGAATCAACGGCTCTTTACCTTTAATGCGTAATGCCGCGTTAATCCCGGCAATCAAACCTTGCGCCCCCGCCTCTTCATAACCAGTAGTGCCATTAATCTGCCCAGCTAAATATAAATTTTTGATTAATTTATTTTCTAAAGTAGGATAATTTTGCGTAGGCTCAACTACCATATGCTCAATACCGTAACCAAAACGCATAATTCTGGCATTTTCTAAACCTTCTATAGAATGAATTATCCCTAATTGCACATCTTCCGGAAGGCTAGTGGATAAGCCATTAGGATAAACACTATCCACGCTTAAACCTTCCGGCTCTAAGAATATTTGATGCCGCTCTTTATCGCTAAATTTAACAATTTTATCTTCTACGGACGGACAATAGCGCACGCCTGTAGCTTTGATTTTACCTGAATAAAGCGGAGAACGATCAAGATTGTCCGAAATTATTTTATGCGTATTTTTATTAGTATAGGTAATATAACAAGGAACTTGTTTTTGTTTAATTTTACTAGTTGAGAATGAAAACGGCCTTGGCCGCTCATCGCCATTTTGCACAATAAGCTTAGAAAAATCTATTGTTTTTTTATCTAAACGCGGGCAGGTCCCGGTTTTAAATCTCAATAAATTAAGCCCAAGCTCTTTTAAATTATCCGCTAAAGCCACACTTGCCGGCTCATTAATCCGGCCGCCGCTTTTATGCTCTAAACCTACATGCATTAAGCCATCTAAAAAAGTCCCAGCACAAATTATCACCGCGCTAGATTCTATCCCCTCGCCATCAGCAGTAATTACTCCTTTAATACTACCATCTTTAACAATTAGCTTCTTCACCTCTGCTTCTTTTACTTTTAAATTCTTTTGTTTCGCTACAACATGGCACATGTAATCATTGTAGCGCGCCATATCAATCTGCGCCCGCGATGACTGCACTGCCGCGCCCTTAGAAGCATTAAGAATCCTAAACTGAATGCCGCAAGCATCTGCCGCCAAACCCATTTGCCCGCCCAAAGCATCAATTTCTTTAACTAATTGGCCCTTCCCCACTCCGCCAATCGCCGGATTACAACTCATTAGGCCAATAGTTTTAGCATTCAAGGTTAACATCAATGTCCGGCAACCCATGCGTGCCGAAGCCAACGCCGCCTCAATTCCCGCATGCCCGGCGCCAATAATTATAATGTCATATTTATACATAGAAAAATTTGTTAGTTTTAGTAATTTTTGCGCGCGGCAAGAGTAAAATTTAGAAAATAACCATTTAATTATAACACAAAAAATGGGGATATCCCTATAGTTTTTAAACCATGGAGATATCCCTAATCATAATTGAAAAAAATCACAGGGGACAGTTCTATTTTTCCGAAAGAAAAATAGAACTGTCCCCTAGTTTTTCCTAAGTTTTTACGCCTCCTGTTTTCTTAACCTAAACCTCTTTATCCCAAATCCTAACAAAGCTAACAATCCGGAAATCATAGTTGCTGGCTCTGGGGTTAAGCTTTGTGAGAAGATTACTCCACTACCAGCCCCGCCAGCAGCAAGCGCGCCATAAAGCACGTGGTTAGTGGAATCTAAATAGAGCCTGGCAACAGGAGTATTCGCGGTCGCATCAAATGACTCCCAAACAGTATACCCTGATCCGTTTATATTAAGTGAGAAAAGTGTACCTAAGTTATCAGCGCCGCCTATTCCGGTTACACCATATAATGTCCCAGTTTCAGTATCTAAGACCAAACTCTTTACCGGATCTGCGCCGTCATCAGTCGCTCCGGCGAATGAATGTAGCACCGTATAGCCTGTGCCATCGGTATTTAGGCTGTAGATTACGCCGTTGCCGGAACCAGCAGTCGTATTAACAGCTGTGCCATACAATTTACCGTTGTAGAGGATTACTCCGTCTGTAGGATTGGCGCCGGTAGTGCCGCCTTGCATAGCATATATCTCATTATAGGTACTCGTCCCGAGGTTATAGGTAAATACCCCACCCGGGCCATTACTACCACCGGAAACCGTACCATAAAGCGTAGTCCCATCAAGGGTTAAATAACCCATTGGTGCGGCGCCTGTGGCATTGGCGAAACTATATAACCTAGTTATAGCTAAAGTTTCAGGGTTATAGCTAAAGAGTGTGCCGGCGTTATTAACGCCGCCTGCCTGAGCCACGCCATAGAGTAGATTATTAACGCTATCATAGGCTAAGCTGCCTTTGGATAAATTTCCGTTTGCGCCAGTAAAGGAAGTCGCGCTAGAAGCAAGTGTGTTAATATTATAGCTAAATACTGTGCCCTTGCCGTTTAAGCCAGCCATAGAAGTTGTGCCATAAAGTATGCCATTAGTTGCATCTAAGGTTAAGCTGTCAATCGGCCCTGCGCCGGCTAAATCCTCGCCGAAATTCACTAAATTAGTAAATGTCCCTGTAGAAGGGTCCAGGCTATAGATCGTGCCTGAGCCTGTGCCGCCGCCATAACCTGTACCATAAAGGATATTATTATACATCACTACGCTGTTAGGGGCACCTCCTATGCTTCCGTCACCCGGCAATACCCAGCTGCTGGCAAATGCCGGTGCGCTAATACCTAATATTAGCATTAAGCCCAGTACTACGGTTAATCCTGTTTTCACGATTGCGTTTTTCATTTTACTTCCTCCCTGGTTGGTTTTGCTTTTTGTTATACAAATAAAAAACCCGTTTTCAATTTACTCAGAAAGCGGGTTCTAGTTTAGAGTATCACGACACTCTATTTCGGCAGCTGGCTACCCTGACATCTCTATCGAGGGCCCTATAGTTTTGCGCCCGCATTCTTTCGAATGGTTTGCCTTTATTTCAATTGTCAAATTCTTCTACTCTCACCATAAGTATGCCATATGGAAATGGATTTGTCAAGGGGTGGAGGAAAGATTTTTGGAAAGATTTTTTTGGAATAAATCAGAAGGCGCGATCAGATAAGCTCACCGTTCCATAATTGCTCAATAAATATCTGCCATGGCAAGATTTTGATATTACGAGCCACCTCGCGAGGTTGTTTTTCTAGGCAAACAAGGCAGCATTTTTTTATCGGGCCGTCTTCAATAAGGGCTTGCAATGACCGCATATCCCCTTCGTGCACGCGCGAAGAGCCTTTAATTTCAATTGCCAATTCCTTTTCTCCTAAGATAAAATCTACTTCTCTGCCGGTAGAAGTACGCCAAAAACTTATCGGCAGATCAGGATTTCGATAAGCTTGGTAGGCTTTTAATTCCATCAAAATGTAATGTTCGAAGGCTTTGCCAAATTCAGGGCTGCCTATACGAGGTTGGCGCCGAGATAGATAATTTGCAACGCCAACATCGAATAGATAAAATTTCTCTGTAATAATCATACGCCGATTAACAGACTTCTTCCATGGGGGTATCCGAAAACCAAGATAAGTATCTTCAAGAATATCAAAATACGTGCGTATTACCTTATGCGAAACACCGGTTTCTCTGGCAATATTAACATAGTTTATCAGCTCACTTGAAGTAATCGCGGCTACGCGCAAGAATTCGTTGAACGCGGGAATATTTTGCGTAAGGGCTTCGGCAATAATTTCTTCTTTTAAGTAATCGGCAACATACGCACGCAGCTCTTCAATAGGATTAGTTGATAAATAGTGCGCCGGCAGGAGCCCGGAAATCATCACCCGTTCCAGATCAAAATCCGTTACCTCGAGATACGAAAGCGGCACCATTGTTTTTCTCCAGGCCCTGCCCCCAAGCAAATTAGCATGCCCCCGGCGTAATTTACGCGCGCTTGAACCCGTCAGCAAGAAAGATATGTTTTTATTTTCAATAAGCCAGTGGACTTCGTCCAATAACTGAGGGACCTTTTGCACTTAATCAATAACAATAAGCCCTTTGTGATCAAGATAACGTTCACGCAATAACGCAGGCCGAGAAACATACTCTGCCAAAGTATCAGTTTTAAGCAAATCAATAACCGTAGCTTTTTTGAGCGAATGAGAAATCCAATAGGTCTTACCAACTTTGCGCGGCCCCCATAAAAAAGCGGATTTACCAGCGGGGAGATTAAGTTCAAATAACCTTTTTTTGATATTCATAATAAGGGTATTCTATCCGAATAGATTATCCTTGTCAAGCAATTTGTTTGAATTTCTTTACTACGCAGATTTAATTAAAAGTGGCAGGATATCTTGGCCTTTAATTTCGCCTAGAGAGCCAAGACGAGCGGATTTTTCAGAAAAGCTTAAAGAACCATCCGGGCGGATACCTCCGCCTGAAATAACTAGTGGCACGCCCAACGCGGAATGCCTCTTTTTCTGGCATGAAGTCGCATGGTCTGAAGTTATGGCAATAATGGTATTTTTTAAATCAATTTTAGGCATGAGATTAGCAAAAAAATACTTATCAATCATTTCAATAACTTCTTTTTTTTTCTGGCAATCCCCATCATGGCCGGGCTCATCAGAACCTTTAATATGAACATAAAGAACATTAAACTGATCTATATATTCGGCAATCAGTTTTGCCCAAATAGGATAGTCCACATCCAAATGCCCCATCTCCTGCGGCATATCTACAATCTGCATCTCAGTTAAAAGAGCAATGCCTTTTTCTACCGGCATTTGCACAAAACAACCGAACTTAAGTTTAAACACTTCTGATATGGGCGGAAATTTCGGCAGGCTGCTTCCGGCATCGCGCGACAGAATTATATTCGCCGGTAATTTTCCTTCACAAATTCTTTTTTTATTAATTGGGGATTCGCTTAGGGCTTTATTTGATTTTTGGGTAAATTCATTTAATATTTCAGCGGCAGCTTTTGCCTCGGAAGAATTCTCGTACCCCGGCATAGGCGCTGAATCTAAAACTAGATTCTGAAAATCTTCTTCTATAACCCCAAGCATACCTTTTCTGCCATAGGCCGGGTCGGTATTCGTAATCCAGCCGGAAAATTTTGAACGTATACCTCTGATAACTAAAACCCCTCTATGGCCCACAGTAGGCTTAAATTCGAATGTCCCGCTAGATAGAGTAATTTTAGAATTTATTTCCCGTGCTAAAGCTTGCGCCTCATCCGCTTCCAGATTCCTACCTACTCTACGGTCTAGAATTGTTTTTCCGTCTGGGGCAACCGAAGAAAAATTAACCCTTAAAGCTAAATCGCCTTCATTAACGGTTAGGCCTTCAGCAAAACATTCCAAAGGCCCGCGGCCGGTATAATATTTATTTATATCGTACCCCAATAAACTGATAACGGATATGTCGGATTCCGGAGCGATGGTTTTTGCTACAGGATAAACTATGCCGGTCGAGCCCGATTGAGCAAGCCGGTCCATAGTAGGAGTTAACGCAGCCTCAAGAGGAGTTTTATTGCCTAAGTCCGAGATAGGCTCATCGGCTAAACCATCTAATATAATGTATAATATTTTTTTCGTCTTTTACCTCTTAACACTTAGAATACCCGCAACCATGGCACTTAACGCAACCTTCTTCATGGCGCAGCGCTCCCCCGCAATCCGGGCAAACCCCAACAATATCACCCACACTTACCGAGGCGGCGTCTATATCATCGCTTGAAGAATGCTTCATTGGTAAAGCTACCGATTCTAATGCCGCAACTTTTGCTTGGCTCTGGATCAGCCTTCGCTCAACCACTCGCGCAATCGCATCCGCGCAAGAAAATATCCTCTGGCCTTTTTCCCATGAGGGGCTAGGGCAACGGATATTACGCAGCTGCTCAATCATAGATTTTACTTCAATGCCAGACCTAAAACCTAAAGATACTAAACGGCCAATTGCTTCTAATTGGCTTGCCGCGCAGCCACCAGCCTTACCCATCTGAGTAAATAATTCAAACGGCCTATTTTCTTCATCCACATTAATCGTAATATAAAGATTGCCACAGCCGGTGGAAACTTTCGTGGTTGTCCCGATAATCACTTCCGGGCGCGGGCGCGGGGCGATTTCTTTAGCAATAGCTACTTCTAAACTTGCTATATCAGCTTTCTTGTCTTTCTTACCTATATTCAATACCTGCTCCTCACGGCTGCCATCACGGTAAATAGTAATTCCTTTGCAATCTAAATCATAAGCTAATACATAAGCTTTGCGCACATCGTCAATAGTCGCGGCATGGCCAAAATTAATCGTTTTAGAAGTCGCGTTATGCACATATTTCTGAAATGCCGCCTGCATACGCACATGCCACTGCGGCGAAATATCATGAGCGGTAACAAAAACTCTTTTCACATCTTCCGGAATACCCTCAATATCTTTTAAAGAGGAGCTTTCAGCAATTTTTTCCATTAACTCACGGCTGTAAAATCCTCTTTCTTTTGCCACTTCCTCAAATAAAGGATCCACTTCCACTAATTTATCATTGTCCATAACATTGCGATAATACACAATAGCAAATAAAGGCTCAATTCCCGACGAACATGGCCCGGCGATAATACTAATTGTGC
>JAZDEX010000027.1:0-2673 GCA_043808405.1 Candidatus Omnitrophota bacterium
ACTATTGTTAAAAGGATCAAATCTAATACTTGGCTATTAATAATTTTTGAAGCGTTAAAATGATACATCGCATAAGTAGTAAAATACGCAATCGCCCACGCCCCGCCCAAAAGTACACGGCCATAATTTACAAATTTATTCTTCTTTTCAAGCCTGGACCCCCAGAAGAAAAGAATGCCGCTGACCAGATATCCGAACATAATTTTTAAGAAAGGCCCGAAATACTTGAAGGTGTAGGTAATTAAAAACCCTATCCCTAAAGAAAATATAATGATCCCGGCTTTGTTGAGCCAGAATTTACCGAGGTCTATTTCAACATCTTTACGCTCTTTTGGAATATCGCTCTTTTCTACGACAACCGGGGCTGCATAAGGCATTCGCAGCGGCTCTTCCACAATATCTCCTGTCTTATCTGCGGCCGCTAATTTTGATTCTAATTTATTTAATTTAGCGCCCAGGCTGGCTAATTCATTTCTTATTTCATTTAATTCAGCTTTGATGCCGGTTGAGGTTGTATTTAGTGCAGGGGCATGCTGCGGGCTTGCAGATTGCGCTACCTTTGGGCAAAAAAGAATTGCTATCAATACTACAGGAGCAAAACACATCGCCAAAATAAGCCATGGCACTACATCGCGGTTCTTATCGCGCGCAAGGATATATACGAGGACCACACATAATACCCAAAACAAAAAAATTACCATTTTACCTCCTTTTTAAAAAGACAATCCTAATCATGCCTAAAATTATAGCATTATTTATGGCATTTGGAATTAAAAAGATATTTTTGCAAATATGAGGCTGGCGAGGTAATTCAAGAGAAGAAGTTTAAAGCTAAGGAGTAAAGAAGAATGCCGAGAGAGGGAATCGGACCCCCCACGCCGGCCTTTTCAGGGCCGCGCTCTACCACTGAGCTATCTCGGCTATTAACTATTCGCGAATCCTCCGAAGCCCATCAAAGCTATTGCTAATCTATTATAGGGCGTAGGAGGAGAACTATCTCGGCGAATTAACAAGACACAATAATACCACAAGATTGGCGAAAAGCCAAGAATTTTACCTATAATCTACGCCTTCTTACCAATAGCGGCGAGAGAATAAGATAGCCGGCAAAAACCGTAAAGGTAATAACGCCTGCCTTCTTAAATAAAGCTGCCAGTATAAAAATAATAATAGCGGAAAAAAGAGCGACCTTTGTGTTTTTGCCCAGAATATTCTTTAAGCCGTCTAAATTCAGGTATTTTATGCGCGAGAGCATTAAATAAGACAATAATAGCACGAGCGTTAAAAAAAGGTAGGGGATTAATTTAGGCGAATACACAAAATTTTCTTTTCTAAACATTAAAATAAATCCTGCCAGCAGCGCTCCGCTGGCAGTAGTAGGCAGCCCGTAAAAATAATTGGCCATCTCTTCTTTGCCCGTAATATTATATTTTGCTAATCTGACGACACTTGCCGATAAATAAACCAATAACGCTAGCGTCCCCCAAAGATGAAAATCGCGGTAGATAAATAAATACCCTAATATCGCCGGGGCTACGCCAAAGGCTACCACATCTACTAGAGAATCAAATTCCTTGCCAAAATTACTCGGGACAGGATTACGCCGCGCTACCTGCCCGTCTAAGCCGTCAAAGATAACCGAAAGGATAATCGCCCAGGCGGCAAAGGTAAAATGCCCTTCCAGAGAAAAAACCAGAGAGATAAATCCGCAAACAAGGCTCATAAAGGTAAGTATGTTGGCTAAATTGCTCATTTGGCCTCTTCGATTATTTTCAGGTAAAGTTCCTGCGCTAAATTAATATTCGGCAGGTGGTATTTACGCGCGGATATTTTTAAGGTCGTCGTAGCCAGCGTAAGCCGGATTAAGTTTACCTCTACCCGGCTGGAATCTACCTCCAGATTGATGCGGCCATGCGGATAGTCTTCCTGCTTTATCGTGCCGCGGATCCTTGCGACTACCAAAGCCGCATTCCAAAGAGACTCGTAAGACTTATCGGTTTGCCCCTGGATAGTATCTCTGCTAATCGCATAAGCCCCTACCCCGCCCACTGCCGCTCCGACAATCAACGGAGCGCACCCGGAAATTAAAAATAAAACCGGAATAAGTAGATAAATATTTTTTTCCATCCTACCCCTTTTTTGGCTGCGCTACAAAACCAGCTTTCTAATTTATTTAATGCGGATTCCATCTCGGGGCTGATTTTATCGCCGAAAATAACTGCTTTTGGCTGTATTGCCAAAATAATTATATCGGTCTTAATCTGGCTTTGCAAGTAGTTTATGACCAGGGCGAGCGAAGAATTATGGGTGGTGAAAAAATTGGTGGTTTTTACTTCCTCGGCGTCAAAAACCCTGTATTCTCCGGCGCAAGCGCCAAAATCAGCGCTATCAAATATAACCAGATTATCCGGGTTTTCCTTGATAATCCGGCCCAGATAATTCTCCGGGCTTGAGCCGGCATCCCAGACTGTAAATGGCACTTTATCTTTAATCCGCTGCGCCAGTAGGGAACCGGCAGCGTCATCGTTGCGCAAGGGATTACCCATACCTAAAATAATAACCTTACCCGTTAAATGTGCCTTGAGGTGTTCCAGCATAAAACCTACATAACTTTGAGCGCTTCCTGAATTAAAGGCAGGATACCTTCGGTTTCTTCTTTGGTGAGCCGGCCCA
>JAZDEX010000028.1:0-20906 GCA_043808405.1 Candidatus Omnitrophota bacterium
ATTCTACCCCTCCCCTGACCCCTCCCACAAGGGGAGGGGAAATTCTCATAAGCTAGATTTTATTTGCTTTTCGTTATTGTTTATCCAAGTATAAATATCCAAGAGAGTTTCTTCCGGTGATTTTTTAGGCTGCCAGCTTAAATCTTTTTTAACTTTCGCGTTATCGCTTAAATAAATTTTAATATCTCCAGGGCGATCAGTTTTATCCGAGCCGATTTTTAGGCGATTGCCGGTGATTTGCTCGCAAAGCTTAGTAGTTTCTAAAAGTGACAGGCTGCCATCGCGTGAGCCACCCACATTATAAATATTGCCGCTTATTTTATTCATTGCTGCAATTTCTAAATCTACCAACTCAAATAAATCCTGGACATGTAAAATATCCCTAACTTGCTTACCTTTGCCGCCAAAACCGATATAGTTAATACTCTTCTTAAAATAATGCGCCAACATCCAAAAAGTAAAAATTCCCTGGTCTACTTTTCCAAATTGCCAAGGCCCGGCAATTACCCCGCAACGGTTAATCACCGCCTTAATGCCATAATTAACAATATATTCTTGCAGCAATAATTCTGAGGCCAATTTTGTGGCGCCGTAAAAAGTCTTCGGGCCGCAAGTTGTAAAATCCATATTTATACCGTTTTTTGACCAACCGCTTATTTTTTGCGCCTCTACCCAGTCAAACCGCGTTCCTAATTCTTTTGTCTTAATATTATTTATCGGCGCATACGGATAAACGCGGCTTGTCGAAAGAAAGACCACATCCGCTTTATTTTTCCGAGCCAACTCCAAGCAATTAATCGTGCCGGTTAAATTAGTATTTATAATATAAAGTGGATTATTATCCAGCCCTGAGAGCACCGATGGCTCAGCCGAACATTCAATTAATAAATCTACTTTTGTGTTTAATACTAAATCTTCCGGCGCGCGAATATCGCCATGTACAAACTCAACGCCATTCTCCTTCAAGCGAGGTAAATTAAGTTCAGATCCGCGGCGTTTCAAATTATCTAAAGCGATAACTTTTACGCTTGGATATTTCTGCTTAAAGAAAATAGCCAAATTACTTCCAATAAATCCTGCCCCGCCTGTAATCAAAATAGTATGGTAATTCATATCGTTTTAGCTTTTAGCTGATAGCTGAGATTCGTAAATCTCTTTTATAGTATCTTCAATATTATATTTATATTTCCAGTCTGGATAATGCGATTGGAATTTAGAGACATCGCTTATCCACCAAATATGGTCGCCTCTTCGATTTTGATCTACATATTCGTAATCCATTTTATTGCCGCTAATGCGCTCAATAATTTCTATCGCCTCTAAAACTGAAACATTGGCAAAACGCGAGCCGCCGATATTATAAACTTCCCCAGAGCGCGGGGCCATAAAGAAATGATAAAACGCGTTAACTAAATCCGCAGAATGAATATTGTCGCGCACCTGCTTACCCTTATAACCAAAAACCCTATATTTTCTTTTCGTAACGCAGCACTTAACTAAATAAGATAAAAATCCATGCAATTCCGCGCCGGAATGCGACGGACCAGTAAGGCAGCCGCCGCGGAAAATTACAGTTTTTAAACCAAAGTATTTACCGTATTCCTGCACTAAAATATCCGCGGCAACTTTTGAGGCCCCAAATAAACTATGCAGGCAATTATCAATACTCATCGTTTCATCAATGCCTTTATAATACCGATGTTCTTTAGGCAATTCAAATCTTTTCTCCAATTCAACCAGCGGCAGTAAATTTGGCCGATCGCCATAGACTTTGTTGGTTGAAGTAAAAATAAACACTGCCTGCGGGCAATTTTTCCTATATGCCTCGAGCATTACCAGCGCCCCATTGGCGTTAACTCCGAAATCAATCATCGGCGCGCGCGCTGCCCAATCATGCGACGGCTGGGCTGCGGCGTGAATTATTAAAACTACATCTTTGCCTAATTTTTTAAAAAGTTTATTTATTTTAGCTTCGTCGCGAATGTCAATAGCGTTATGCTTGTAGTTTTTATGTTTCTTCTCCAAGCGCTGCTTATTCCAAAGAATATCTCCGTCTTGGCCAAAGAAAAATTTAGGCATGTTATTATCAATGCCCACAACTTGAAAGCCCTTAGCGCAGAAGAAAGAAACTGTTTCTGAACCGATTAAACCACAAGAGCCGGTGACAACAACAATGGACATAAATACCCTCTAGCTTTCAATCTTCAGCTACTTTTACTTTAAGAAAACTAAATTTAAAATAAAATACCCATAATAAAGTTAAAGATAATAAAGTTACCCCGTTTGCCAAAATAATAACAACATCTTCGCGCAAAAAACCATAAACAAGCCAAAGCGAAACGCCTAAAGTAAGTTGGCCCAGCGTAATCGGGCTTAAATCTTTGACTGATTTAGTCTGCACTACCCTAACAAGCTGGGGGATAAAGGCAAAACTAGTTAACACCGCCGCTGCCAAACCAATAATATTTATAATCATCATTTTTTATATAACGCTGCTACTTCTTCTGATTTACTCAATAACCAAGATTTATTTTCCAAGCACCAATTCACAGTAAACTTTAAGCCGTCATCAATTTTTACTTTCGGCTCCCAGCTAATATCTTTTTTTAATTTATCTGAATTAAGCTTATAGCGAATATCATGCCCGGGACGGTCGCGCACAAACTCAAAACCATCGCTATCTGCCCGCATCGCCTTTAGAATGCCTTTAACTATATAAATATTCTCTTTTTCCTGTCCGCTGCCAATATTATAAATTTCACCTATTTTACCGGATTCTAGGATTTTTAATATGCCACTGGCGCAATCTTCCACATAAAGCCATTCGCGCACATTTTTACCTTTAGCATAAACCGGTATCTTACCACCTTTAAGCACAGTAAGGATTGCCCGAGGAATTAACTTTTCAGGATACTGCCACGGCCCATAATTATTCGATGGCCGAACAATAATCGCGGGAAAATTATAAGTCCGAATATAGGATTTTATAAGTAAATCTGCCGCTGCTTTTGACGCAGAATATGGCGAGCTGGGATTAAGCGGGAAATCTTCGAAGAATTCTCCCTTTTTAATATCTCCGTATATCTCATCAGTGGATAATTGAATAAATTTTTTAATCTTATGCTGCCTTACCGCGCATAAAAGCACTTCTGTGCCGACAACATTAGTTTCAATAAATTCTTTAGCGCTTTTAATACTCCTATCGACGTGGGTCTCGGCGGAAAAATTAACTACGCAATCAGGTTTTTCTTTTTCAAAAATCCGCTCAATCTTATTTTGATCGCAAATATCTACCTTATAAAATTTATATTTGCCTTTAATCACCGCTAATCTTCTTACATCGCCGGCATAAGTCAACTTATCAACAATGATAACTTTATAACCTTTTTTTATAGCTTGCCTAGCAAAGGCGCTGCCGATAAAGCCTGCGCCCCCGGTGACTAGGATTTTAGATAATTTTTTACGCATTCTTCCAAAACCTCATTTATCGGCCTGACCTTAAAACCGGAGTCCTCCAGTTTTTTTGTAGAAAGAATCAGGTTCGTCCGAACTAAGTTTAATTTTTTATGATCTATATTTTCATAGTTAAAATCCGGCTTATATTTTTTATAAACATCCAACAGGTTTTTATAGCGCAAGCCTCCACTATTAACCAAATTGTAAATTCCGCGGGCATCTATATTAATTAAATGCTCCAATGCCTTAAGAAAATCCGGAATATAAGTAATAGAATTTGGCACATCGATAACTTTTTTATATTCAATAAGCTTAGTAAGAATATTCTTGGGGTGCGGGCGATTATCTAAAGGGATACGAATCCTTAAAATAAGAATTGGATATTTTTTAGCCAGGATATTCAAGGCAGCTTCAGAGTATATTTTTGAACGGCTATAATAAAGATCTAGGAAATCTGGTACCTGATTCTCAAGAATCGGCTCGTTTTTATCATAACCAAAGTGATAGATACATCCACTGCTGATATGCACCAGCCTAATATTATTTCTAATAGCAGCTTCGGCTAAAATCAACGGAACAAATGTATTTGCAGTTAAAGTTTTATCCTTATTAAGTTCACACTGGTCTACATTTCTTCCCGTGTAGCCGATACAATTAATAATTATTTCAGGATGGAATTGATCAATAACCTTTTGCGCGTCTTCAAAACAAGCAATCTTAAAATCTGAGATATCCCAACCAAGGCACTCATGGATTCTTGAGCCTACAAAACCTTTACCTATAATAAGAATATTTTTATTCATTTTTAGAAACTCTTCTTAAATACTCGCCATAGCTAGTCTTTATCGCATTAGCCAAATTCTCTAATTGCTTTTTATTAATATAACCTTTTCTATACGCGACTTCTTCAATGCAGCCTATTTTTAAACCTTGCCGCTCCTCGATAGTCTTAATAAATAGCGACGAGTCAACTAAAGCGTCATACGTACCTGTATCAAGCCAGGCATAGCCGCGGCCTAAGAATCCGGCTTTAAGTTTCCCTTGCCTTAAATATTCCTTATTCACATCGGTAATCTCTATTTCGCCCCTGGCAGAAGGCTTAATTTTCTTGGCAATTTTAACAACATTATTATCATAGAAATATATCCCGCAGGCAACCCAATTAGTCTTAGGCTTTTTGGGCTTTTCCTCTATCGACAAAACATTGCCGCATTTATCAAACTCTATTACGCCGTAACGCTCGGGGTCTTTCACATAGTAACCAAAAATATAAGCCCCAGACTCCAGGGCGCTGGCATCTTGAAATAACTCAGCTAAATTATTGCCGTAAAAGATATTATCTCCTAAAATTAAACAAACACTATCTTTGCCAATAAATTTCTCGCCGACAATAAAAGCATCGGCAATCCCGCGCGGAGATTTTTGCGAGGCATAAGAAATCTTAATTCCTAAATCTTTACCTGTCCCCAAAACATTTTTGAAACGCGGAATATCCTCAGGCGTAGAAATGATAAGTATATCCTTGATCCCTGCAAGCATAAGCACAGACAAAGGATAATAAATCATCGGCTTATCATATACCGGCAGCAATTGTTTACATACCCCGCGGGTAATCGGATAAAGCCTAGTGGCCTTTCCGCCGGCTAAAATTATACCTTTCATAAACATTTTCTCCTTAAGTTAAGTTTATAAATTATACCAAAATATTACAAGATTGGGAAGGAATAAATCCTAAAAAGGGATGCGCATTCCGATATCAAAACCTGCCTCTTTTGCGCCTGCTTTAAGGCGCAAAAATGCCTGAGTATCCGTGGCTTTAAGAAAGCTATAAGTAAATGTAACGCTTATATTTAAAGGCTCGCCACGCTTGTCTTTAAGGGCAAAAATAACCTCATGTTTGCCAAAAGATACTTGCGCGGCAAATTGCATTTGGGAAATCAAGCCATTACCATGCTCAATTTGAAAATTCAAGCTTAAATCACGGTTAATTTTCCAATCACCATAAAGAAAAATAACCTTTTCTTCTTTAGGGCTATCTCTCTTGACTCCCAGGCCCAAACGATATTTAATCAATCCTTCTTCAGGATAAATATTTGGGCTCTCTATTTGGGCGCGAAACTCGAACCTTGATTCTGAACCTGCCTTTAATATATAAGCCAGCTGGTTTGCGCTAGAAAATTGCCAGAAACCCTCAAAAAATAAAGTTTGCGCAATCTTTTCTTTAGTTTTAAGCTCAATCTTCTGATAAATATAAGTTATCTGCTGATTAGCATTTATTTGCCAATTACCCTCCAAAGTTAGGGTATCAGGAATACGTTTTTGCACCTTCAAACTTAGGCGATTATTCTCATCAGCAAACCAAACACCGCTTAACTTAATAATCTGCGCGTGTAAAAAGCCTTCAACATCATAACTTTTTACCTCAAAAACTAAATTATTCTTATCGACGGAAATTATACTGCTTTTAATAGTTAGAATGTCCTTTTCAAATTGTTTAGAACTCCCATCTAAAACCATTTCCAAATCATGATTCTCATTCAACCGCCACTTACCCTTAAAGATAATCTTTGCCGGCAAGCCATAGGACTTGCGCCACTGGGGCCGCTCATCAAGCAAATAAATAAGACGATTATCCTTATCCACCGTAAGCCGCCCCTTAGCCACTACCGCATCCTTGGCTTCCGTCGGTTTAATTAAAAGCTGATTATCGTCATTAATTAAATACGAAAATTTCATTCACATGTCTCCTGCCTCTGGCAATATTTCGAGCGAATTTAGCGATTTTAGCCAATGGAGCTTACGCATTTCGGGTATTCCTGTGGAGTACCGCCGAAGCGGTACGACAGCACAGGAACGGCTAAAACTGTTCGAGCCCTTTTTTACTAAAGTAAAAAAGGGCGAGTTTTTTAGCCGCCGAAATGCGTAAGATCATTGGCGGCCCGAAGGGCAAAATCGCTTATGAGCGAGGAATATTGCCAGAGGCAAACATCATATTTTTCTTTTAAAATCTAATAAATGGCCGAAGACTTTCTTTGCGGCGCGCATATAATACTTGAGATCATCCAAATCGCGAATGGAGAATATTTTTCTGATAATAAATTCTGGCTGAAAAGATACGCTATACATACCCTGGACGAGCTTCATAATCTGCTCTTGTGGCATTTGCGTGCGCATAATCGGCTGCTTCATATCATAATCATTCCAATCTAATGTGCTCAGCCAACCATTCGCTTTGCATTCCTCAAACAATGGGCTGCCCGGATAAGGTATCATCATCGTTGCCTGCATAGTATAAGCCAGGCCTTTTCTTAATAAATACTTACCCAAATTTAACGTCTTAAGCGCATCCTCATAAGTTTCCCAAGGATAGCCAAACATAATGGTAATATGAGGAAATAAACCGCCTTTAGTTGCCGCTTTACAATCTCCAATAATTTTATCGGCGTTAAGATTTTTATTAATTCTATCTAATGTTTTCTGATTCGCTGATTCTAGCCCGAATAAAAGCAAACGAAAATTCGCTTTTTTCATCAGCTTGAAATCTTCTTGCGAAAGCGCGCCAAAACGCATGTTACAATCTATATATATTTTTTTATTTAATCCGCGGCAAATCAAACCTTCGCAAAACTTTTTGAGCCACTCACCCGTCGGAAAACAACCGCTATCATCCATGATTTCGCGCACACCATACTTATTAACTAGCTCTTCTATTTCATTTAAAACATTTTCCGGAGAGCGCGACCTAAATTTAGGATAAAGCGTCGGCCAAGAGCAAAACGTACATTTGCCCCACCAGCAATCACGTCCGCTCATTATATAAGTGCCAGGAGTCCTTTTGTAATTTCCGTTTTGATAAGCGTATGAACGCCACTGAGTAAGCTCGCGGTCAATAAAGGGAATTAAATTCAAATCATGGTTAAGCTTAAATTTACCGGTATCTTTTATCTGCCCATTTTCGCGATAATATATGCCCGGCTCTAGCGAAAATGGTCTGTGGTCTGCGGTCTGCAGTCTGCGGTCTAAATAATTGCAAAGATTTAATAACAAAAAGTCATAATCCCCGCCGGTTAAAACAAAATCAACTTCTGAATTCTGAAATGATTCTTCAGGCAGAGCAGTTACATGATCACCAAATAAAACAGTCTGTGGCCTGTGGCCTACAGTCTGCGGTCTTTTAATATCATTTATGATTTTCCAATGCTGCTTCACTACCGGTGTTTTTGTTTCAAAAGCAATTACATCCGGTTTCTCCCGTCGAATAAAATCAATAAACTGCTCATAATTCCACCCTAAAGCCAAACAATCGTTCCAAATAACTTCATAGCCTGCCTGTTTTAACAAAGTTGCGGCCTGCGCGGGGACAATCGGATAAATAAATGTCGGCTCCCTAAAATATTGAAATTGCCGATTTTGCCCTAAAGTAGCACAGCCTTTTTGTGTATCTAATGGCGGATAGCTAATAATGATTTTCATAATCTTTTTCAAAAGATTGCTTCGTCATCCCGCCGTTGGCGGGATTCCTCGCAATGACACACCTCTACTATTCCTCTGGCATCTTAGGCGCAAATAAACCTTTTACAAAATAAAATCCATAAGTTAGGTGCGTTAATACAATTCCAACAAACACTAATGGCGTTATAATTATCGGGATCGAGATACTTGTCACAAAAGCTAAAATTAAATATAAACTTAAAACCTCAAGATATAGCGCCTTAGAAAAAGCGCAAAAAAAAGATAAAATAAATCCGCCAATTAGAAATAATAAAAATAGCGTTGGAATAAAATAGGCTAATTTTAGCGAAGTCTCGGGGTATTTTTTAACAAAATACCCGCGATGAAAGGCGTAACTTGCGATTTGTTTTAAATGCGGGGAAAATACTTTTCTACGATGATGATATACCAAAACACGCGGATCGTAGATTATTTTTTTCTTAAGCTTCTTTGTAATGTCTAAACAAAGCTTGGTATCTTCTCCCGGCCAGAATTTGGTGTCAAACCCCCCAAGTTCATCCATTACGGATTTACGCACCAAAAAATTGCAACTGGGAAAATCATCAACTTTTCTTTTCTTTTGGGGAATATAACGATAGCGAAAATTTCCGCTTACTAAAAATGACGCGTAAATATTACCGCTGGCTTTCTGCAAATAACTATCATTCAATGGAGTTATTGCCGGCCCACCCACTGCCGCCACATCTTTATCTTCAAAATTCAGTAAAGCATTTCTTAGCCAGTCTTTTACCGGATAAGCATCATCGTCTAAAAATGCTAAGACCTCACCCTTAGCATGTTTTAAAGCAATGTCACGTTTATCTGCCGGCTTTACAGGACCCGTAGAAATTATCCTTACTGCGGGTGGCTGCCGACCGAGGCTCAGCTCTGTGTTCGAAAATAGTGACAGTCCCCTGCGGGGACAGTCCCTATTTTCATCAGGCAAAACTATGATTTCAAAATCTTTGAAATCCAGCTCCGCGCACCTAGCGACGCATTCTTCTAAATTCTCGGCCCAAGTTTTTACGGCGATGATAATCGATACGGTCATAATATTTTGATATCCTTAAACGATAAAATACAGCTAAAGTATCCCAAAAAGTAGTCAACATTGACTGAGCGCCAATACGGCCATATGGCCGGCGGGGATGTAAAATTATCGGCGCTTCCGCTATTTTATAACCCAAGTGATGCGCATTAGCCAAGAGCTCCAAATCAAATGCAAATTTCTTTACTAAAACCCTAGTGAAAACATCTTTCAAAACTTTTGCCTTAAATAGTTTCAACCCAGTCTGTGTATCATGGCAAGGTAAATTAAATAACACCCTGATCAATAAATAATAAATAAGGCTCACAATCTTGCGCCCCAAAGGATACTCGACCACAGAATTTGGATGCATTTTTGAGCCTATTACCACATCCGCGTTATCCATAAACATAATATCGAATAAAGTAGATATCTGCACTGGAGGCAAATCCATATCCGCGTCTAAAAATACAACATAATCTCCGCTTATATAATGAAATGCCCTCTTTAAAGCGCGGCCTTTGCCGATATTAAAAGAATTTCTTTTAATAATAACTTTACCAGGATATTTGAGCGCGCATTTTTGCGCCTCCTGAAAAGTAGCATCACTTGAGCCGTCATCCATAACGATCAATTCCCACGAGCAGCCAAAATCATTAAAAGCCTTAACGGTTTCATCAATGCTAGAAGCAATACGATCCGCTTCATTAAGGGGCAGGCATAATTATCGATATTTTTTCTTTAATGTTTTTCATCGAAAGCTAATTTTAAATGAATTGCAAAAAGCGCGATAGCGCTAAGGCAAAGAATAACCTGCACCACAACCAGGCTCTGATGGAATAAAGTTATCGCGCCTATCTCTAAAAATGTAAACACAACCAAATATTTGATGAAGCGCAAATCCTTTATTGACAAAAAATACGTAATTAAAATAAACAACAAAGCAAAAAAACTCATCGAGACGCTAAATAGCCGGCCCAGAAAAATAGATTCAGTTAATGCTTTCCCCGTCAATACTTTCAACACAAATACAGGAAATAAATTATATGCCGCAACTGCGGCTAAACACAGAATAAACCCGTACCTTATTGATTGCATTAATACCGGGACAGTATTCATTTTCTTGGCACTCAGGCCGCTTGTCTTAGGCAGCAGCACAACGCTTATCGCCCCCGGAAGAAATAAGAATATTTTACCGGCCATCTGAGCTAACGCATACACTCCAGAATCAATAGTATCAAAAAAATACCTAACTAAAATCATATCAGAAGTTATTAATACGGTAAAACAAAATATACTTATCGCAACCGGCCATAAGTAAATAAAAATTTCCCGATAATCAGGCCTAAAAGCAACTTTCTTAAATGAAATATACTTTTTAAGCGGCAGATAAGAAACAGCTGCTGAACAAATAGCGGCAGCCAAAAAAGCGCCTAACGCGCCATTAATACTATACCCCCAGAAAATAAAAAAATAAGTTAGGGCCAGTTTTACAAATCCTGACAAAACGGTTGAGGTACTCAGCCAACCAAATAGCTCCATGCCCTGTATGCCTCCTAAAAAAATCGGAGTAAACAACGCTGCTGCCAGCATCCCGGCAAGAATATATCCCGAGGATAAAGAATTTATTTTTAAACCCGGCATTAACAACGAAAAAATAAAACATAAGGCTACAAACACAAACACAGAAAACGCTATTGCTTTTTTCAGGAATCCGGACAATAGGCCCGAAACCCTGCCCAATTCATTATTAATCTTAAATTCCGCGATATACTTAGCTAACGCAGTTTGCAAAGTAACTAACGGCGTAGCCAGCAACGAATATATGGAAATAAGAGAATTATAAGCTGCAAAATCCGAAGGAATAAGTTTGTGGGCCACTAAAAGCTGACAGGCGAGATTTAAAAAACTGCACAAAAAACTACTGAAGAAAACTACAATTATATTCTTAGTAAAAAGATCTAACGCTTTAAACTTTTTAAGCATTTAGGATGGGATTTAGACAATTACCCTCAAGAACCTTCTGGCGCCGACTTTTAATACACCTGAGTGGCTAATAATAAAATCACCCTGAATAACCTTCGAGTCTTCGAATATCACCCCGCCTTGCTCGACTAAGCGGCGTGCCTCATTCCCACTTTTAGACAAGCCGCTTTTAATCAAAATATTAACTATTGTCTGGCTGCCATCAGTTTTGTATTCGGGAATATCCTGAGGCAGCTCTTTTTGAGCGAATACGCGCTGGAAATTCTCTTTTTCTTTTTCTGCCGTATCTTTAGAGTGATATTGCGTGATAATTATCTCGGCAAGTTGAATTTTAGCATCCCGCGGATGCATCTTCTTAACCGCATCCATATTCTCATCGGTCAAGAGCTCGTAATATTTAAACATTAACTCATCCGAAATAGACATGATCTTACCAAACACATCCTTAGGCAGCTCGCTTATCCCTATATAATTGCCATAGGATTTACTCATTTTCTGCACGCCGTCAATACCCTCTAAAAGCGGCATGGTAATTACAACTTGCGATTCTTGCTTAAAATCTTTTTGCAAATCCCGCCCAACCAGAAGATTAAAAATCTGGTCAGTGCCGCCAAGCTCGACATCCGCTCTCAAAACAACTGAATCATAACCCTGCAAAACAGGATACATCGCCTCTAATAACGAAATATCTTCGCCCTTGGCTAATCTTTTCTTAAAATCCGCGCGTGAGAGCACCTGAGAAATCGTAGCATGGCTTGTAAGCCTCAACATATCCACGATCGACATCTTCTCGAACCATTCACTATTAAACACCACTTTAATTTTATCTATATCCAAAACTTTTGAAATCTGCTCTTTATAAGTTGCCGCGTTTTGAGCAACCTCTTCTGTGGTCAATTGCTTTCTTAACTGTGACCTGCCAGTCGGGTCTCCGATGCGCGCGGTAAAATCTCCAATTAAGAATATCACTTTATGCCCCAAATCCTGGAATTGACGTAATTTTCTTAATAAGACCGTATGCCCTAAATGAATATCTGGCGCAGTCGGATCAAAACCCGCCTTAATCACCAGCGGCACAGCTTTAGCTAATTTTGTTTTTAACAAATCTTCAGAGATTATATCTACTGCACCACGTTTAATGATCTCCAATTGTTTAGCGATATCCATATTTACCATTATTGGCTGTAGGGGCGGGCCTTGTGCCCGCCCTATCATTTATGGGACGCCCACAAGGGGCGCCCCTACATTTGTTTTATACCTTAGCAGTTAGGCCAATCTTCGCCTGCTCCACATCCACCTTGATAACTTTTACTTTTATTTTATCAGCCGGCTTTAGCCCACTAACCGTATCTTTATCGATTTCGCTGGCGTAAACCAAACCTTCTAAATCATCGGTTATTTTTACAAATACGCCAAAATCGGTGATGCTTACGACATCAGCTTCTAAAACCGTATCCAAAGGATACTTGACTGCAATCTCCGGCCAAGGGTTCGGCTGAAGCTGCTTTAGCCCCAAAGAAATGCGGCGGTTCTGCGCGTCAACTGATAAAACAACCACGTCGACTTTCTGAGCCTTTTTCAAAACATCCTGCGGATGCGCGACTCTTTTGGTCCACGACATATCTGAAACATGGATCATACCCTCTAAGTTACTATCCAGCTCCACAAACGCGCCATAATCAGTAAACCCTCTGATTTTTCCCGACACCTTTGTCTCAACCGGATATTTTGCCGCTGCCTCAAGCCAAGGATTCTGCTCTAGTTGCTTTAAACTCAAAGAAATCCTGCGTGAATCCTTATCGATATTTAGAAGCTGAACTTCAACCATATCGCCGACAGCAAACAGATCTTTAAGGTTATTGATTCTTTTGGTCCAAGAGATCTCGGAAACATGAATCAGGCCTTCAATGCCTTTATCCAGTTCCACAAATACGCCGTAAGGCAAGATATTCACAACTTTACCCTTTAGCTTATCGCCGACATTATATTTGTTTTCGATATCCTGCCAGGGATCCGGAAATCTCTGTTTTAACCCGAGAGAAACTTTTCCTGATTCCTTATCCATATTAAGGACCATAACCTCTATTTTATCGCTTAAAGCCACGATTTCAGACGGATGACTGATCTTTGACCAGGACATATCCGTGATATGCAATAGGCCGTCGATGCCGCCTAAATCCACAAAAGCGCCAAAATCAGTGATTGCTTTAATCGTACCCGGATAAATCCCGCCGATTTTTAAAACCTGCATGAGTTTATCCTTGCTCTCTTCTTTTTCTTTCTGAATTGCTTCCTTGCGGGACAGAATAATGCTGCGCCTTAAATTATTGATTTTTACAATCTTAAATTTAAAGACCTTGCCTAAAACATCCTTATCCTGCACGCCTTTAAAAGCGGAAAGCGACGCCGGCAAGAAACCTTCAATACCGGTAACATCAACTAAAAATCCGCCTTTGACTTTTTTAGAAACCCTGCCTTCAGTCAGATCGCCTTCTTTGGAATTATGCAAAATCTTATCCCAGCCTTGAATGCGCACTACTTTATCGCGGGACAAAATAATCATACCCTTATCATCTTCAACTGATTCAACCAAAAAATCAAGCTCATTGCCAACTTTTAAATCTTCAGAGGAGAATTGATTAACGCTTATCACGCCTTCAGATTTAAATCCAACATCGACCAAAGCTTCTTTTTCTGATACAGCAATAATTTTGCCTTTAACAACTTCACCCTCTTTAACTATTTTTATACTTTGATTATATAGTTCTTCTAATTCTGATACTGACATTTTAAACTTCCTCCTAGAGATTTTTATTTTTTAGTAGTGTCATTGCGAGCCCGAAGGGCGAAGCAATCTTTTTAAAAAGATTGCTTCGTCGCCTACGGCTCCTCGCAATGACACTAATCATGGTTCTAATTTTAACTTCTAAACTTTAAAAAGCACCTCCCTTACTAAAAAAATTTTCATTGCTGCGAAGATAAATTTCTAATACCCTGCATGATATCTTCGGCTATTTGCGCGTAATCCTTATGCTTGCCTATCTGAATTGCTTGCCCATAACGCACCGATACTTTATGAAAACGGGTAAATTTCGCGCCCCTGGGCAGCACTTTATCCGACCCTCGAATAAAAACCGGTATCACCGGGCAACCTAATTTTACCGCCAAAAAACCTATGCCCGCATGAGGTGAACTCGAAAAACTATCCTGCACTCGCCCACCCTCGGGAAATAAAGCCAAGATGCCGCCCTCCTTAACACGCTTAAGCGCCTCTTTTAAAGCCGATAAATCCGCGGCACTACGTTTCACGGCAAACGCGCCTACGCCTTTAAGCCAAACCCGCGCGAAAAATTTTCTAAAGAGCTCTTCTTTAGCCATAAAACTTATTCTTCGCGCGCAGCCACAACCCAAAACCGCCGGGTCAATATAGCTTAAATGATTGCCGGCTAAAATACAGCCGCCATATTTGGGGATATTTTCCCGGCCGATAATTTTATAGCCAAAGAAAATCTTTAATATTACGAAAAATATGGCCCGAGATATTATATACAACATATATTTGTTAACCGGATAACAAAATTATACTATTAGTTTCTCACCCAGTTCTAACAACTTTTTTGCTTGAAGTAAATTCTTTGCTTCCGAATATATGCGCATAATCGGCTCAGTGCCCGAACCGCGGAACATCAGCCAGCTTTGGTCCTCGCAAATCAGCTTTAGCCCGTCAAAATCCTTTATCTCAATTACTTTTTTACCTAACAATTCTTTAGGCAGGCCTTCTTTTTTTAAAACCACCTGCCGGTTTAAATGCAGGTCTAAACGTAAATAGTAATATTTTCCGAATTGTTTTTCGGTTTCATTTAAAATTTTCAAAATATCTTTATTGCGGTAAACCATCATTTCTAAAAGTAATAGCCCTGCCATTGAACCGTCGCGCTCAGGAATATAATTTTTAACCCCCATGCCTCCGGCTTCCTCGCCCCCGGCAACAATATCTTCACGCTCCATAACACTAGATATATATTTAAAGCCGACAGGGGTTTCATAAAGTTCAATCCCCAAAGTATTTGCGATATTGTCAATCATCGTAGTCCCGCAGATAGTCTTGATTACGCCGCCGGACCACTTACGATCCTGGCTAAGATGCAAAGCCAAAAGCCCGAGTATTTTTTGCGGATGGATAAAAACACCCCCCGGAGCAACTGCCGCGATCCTGTCTGCGTCGCCGTCTAAAGCAATACCTAAATCAAATTTTTCTTTTTTAACCCGCGCCTTTAATTCGCCCAAATGCTCTTCCAGAGGCTCAGGACGGCCTCCACCAAAAGACGGATTAATAGTATTGCGCATAAGCTCAAGGCGTATACTCGAACCTTTTAATATCTCGGCAATAAAACTATCACCCGAACCATACATAACATCAACCAAAACCTTGAATTTCTTGTTTTTTATCCGCTTAAAATCAATATAATTGCGGATAAATTTTACATATTCCTTAACTAAATTATCTTCAAATATATTACCCTTAGTTTCAGCGCTGATTTCTCTCGGCGCGTTACGCCCAAGCAACTCTTCAACCTTGCCGGTTACCTCTAAACCCGCAGCCCCACCAGTAGCAATCTTAATTTTAAAACCATTATATTCCGGCGGATTGTGAGATGCGGTAATCATTATACCTAAATCCAAACCTCTATTCTTAACCGCAAAGCTTAATGCCGGAGTAGGGATAGGCCGGTCAGAAAGCGTTACCTTAACACCATTAGCAGCTAATACTTCAGAGGTAATCCTGGCGAATTTAGCGGACATAAAGCGGGTATCAAAACCTACGGCTATTTTCTTATCCGCTCCGGCGTAGTCCGCTACTGCCTGTGAAAGAATTTTTAGATTTTCAAAAGTGTAAGTATCGCCGATAATCGCGCGCCATCCATCCGTGCCAAATTTAATTTTATTTGTCTCTGACATTTTTAATCCTTTCTGTTAGCTGCTTAATATTCTTGGCCCCGAAAATATACGAGCCTACAGCTATAATATTTGCCCCGGCCTGAATAGCCGTTTTAGCGGTTTCTTCATTTATACCTCCATCAATAGCAATATCTCCGCTATAGATCGATCGTAGATTGTTTATTTTAGGCAAAACTTCCGGAATAAATTTTTGCCCCGCAAATCCCGGATACACCGACATTATCAAAACTAAATCCGCATATTTTAGGATATTTTTAATCTTAGATAAAGGTGTATTCGGATTTAGCGAAACACCAATTTTTACGCCTTGCTTCCTTAATTTCAAACTTTGAATTTTAAATTTTGAACTTGAGATAGCTTCAATGTGCATTGTAATCATATCACTGCCCGCATCCACAAACGCATCCACAAATTTCTCGGGGCTGCGAATCATTAAGTGCACATCAAGCGGCACATGCGAAACTTTCTTAATATATTTAACCACCACCGGGCCAATAGTTATATTCGGCACAAAATGCCCGTCCATTACATCTATATGCAGCATATCCGCGCCAGCATCCTCAACTCGCTTAATATCTTGAGCCAAGCAGCTAAAATCCGCGGATAATAATGACGGAGAAACTTTTATTTTCATATATACAACTTATTCTTTGAAATATAATTAAATACTGATTCCGGAACTAAATATCTAAATGACTTGCCTTCTTTAATCGCTTGGCGAATCTCGAACCCCGAAACATCCACAGCGCGGATAGGAATTGTGGAAATATAAGATGGTATTTTCTCTAAGGGGTATCCCGGACGGGTTGCCGCGATAAATTTAACCATCTTAATAATTTCGTTTAAATCCTTCCAATCATCCAAATATTTTAATAAATCCGAACCGATAATAAAATATAGCTCGTCTTGCGGATACACCTTTTTAAATTCCCTTAAAGTATCAATCGTATAAGAACGCCCATTTCTTTTAGTTTCTATATCCGAAACGGCAAAATGATTATTTTTCGCAATTGCCGTCTTGATCATTTCAAATCTATTAGCCGCATCGATTATATCTGAACCGTCTTTATGCGGCGGCC
Organism: Candidatus Omnitrophota bacterium; assembly: GCA_043808405.1. Taxonomy (GTDB): domain Bacteria; phylum Omnitrophota; class Gorgyraeia; order Gygaellales; family Profunditerraquicolaceae; genus JAZDEX01. The sequence goes on from JAZDEX010000028.1 coordinate 16,999, forward strand.
GGCATGCCGGGACAAAAATAATTTTATCCAGCCCTAGCTTCTCGCGCACTTCCTCAGCCAAAATCAAATGGCCAATATGTATAGGATTAAACGTGCCGCCAAGTACGCCTATTTTCATTCTCTTATCTGCCCATTGCCAAAGACCATATATTTATAAGTAGTCAGCTCTTCCAGCGCCATTGGCCCGCGGGCGTGCAGCTTATCAGTTGATATGCCGATTTCCGCACCCATGCCAAATTGATAGCCATCAGTAAAACGCGTTGAGGCATTTACATAAACACAGGCAGAATCCACCCTTTTTAAAAATTCCGCGGCGTTTTTCTGATTCTCAGTGATAATACTATCTGAATGTTTTGTGCCGTATTTATTAATATGCCCGACTGCCTCATTCAAATCTTTAACCACCTTTACCGACAAAATTAAATCCAGGTATTCAGTATGATAATTTTTATCACTAGCTCTTTTTATTTTAAAATTCTTGGCAATTTGCTTAGTTAAAGCGCAGCCGCGGATTTGGACTCCCGCATCCTGCAGCGCTTTAATCATTACCGGCAGAAATCTACCTGCCACTTCTTTATTTACCAGCATCGTTTCCATAGCATTGCAAGTCCCCGGGCGTTGTACTTTCGCGTTAAAACACACCCTTTGCGCCATATTCAAATCCGCTTTACTATCGACATAAATATGACAAATGCCTTTATAATGCTTAATTACTGGAATATGCGATGTTCCAACTACGCGCCTAATCAAGCTTTCCCCACCGCGAGGAATAACTAAATCAATATAATCGGTCAATTTCAATAAAACATCAACTGCTTTCCTATCCTTAATCGCGATTAAATTCACCGCGTTTTCCGAAAAATTATTTCTCTTTAGGACTTTACGAATAATTTTATATATCGCTAAATTTGATTCTAAAGATTCGCTTCCGCCGCGCAAAATCACAGCATTGCCGGATTTCAAACAAAGCCCAGCGCAATCAGAAGTAACATTCGGCCGCGACTCATAAATTATAGCAATCACCCCGATAGGCGCGCGCACTTTATGAATTTTAAGGCCATTGGGCCGATCCCAAACCTTAATTTCCTCACCCACCGGATCCGACAAGCTCACCATCTGGCGCAAAGAATCAGCCATCTCTTGAATTCTCTTTTCATTCAGAGTCAACCGGTCAATAAATGCGCGAGATAATTTTGCCTTCTCGGCATGAGCAATATCAATCTTGTTTGCCTTTAAGATTGCATCTTTCTCAACAATTAACGCTTCTGCCAAATCTAACAAAACTTTATTCTTAGCTTCGGAAGACACAGATAACAATTCTCTCGAAGCATCCAGTGCTTTTTTGGCTATATTGGTTAATTCAGTTTTTAGATTCATAGTCTGCTATTTCGTGTCATTGCGAGGAGGGCGAAGCCCGACGAAGCAATCTTTTAATAAAGATTGCTTCGCTCACTTCGTTCGCTCGCAATGACACAATAAGGACCCGCCCATCTACCCGCCTCATCTACAAAATTACAATATTATCGCAATGCACAACTTCCTTGTCCGAACGGCTGCCTTTGACTTTATCTAATTGCTTAGCCGAAATTGCAACTTTGCCGCGGGCGATTTCATTGTCATTAGTATCGACAATACTGACAATATCGCCAAGTTCAAAGTTATTCTCGACTCCCACTACGCCCACAGATAATAAACTCTTCTTATTTAAAAGCGCGCGCTTAGCGCCCTCATCAACCACAATCTTGCCTTTTGATTTTGTGCCAAAAGCAATCCAGCGTTCTTTAGCGGCTAAGCGCACATCTTTAGGAATAAATAAAGTCCCGGCCGCGGCAGTATTTTTAACTGCCTCTAAAATAACGCCTTGCCGGCTGCCCTTAGCAATCACGCAAGGAATGCCGGAATCAATCGCAATTTTTGCCGCGTTTAATTTTGTAATCATGCCCCCGACGCAAGTCTTACGCGCAGTCGGGCAGGCAAACGCCTTTATTTCCGCGGTAATTTTATCCACAATTTTAATTATTTTTTTATCTTTATCCCAAAGCCCATCCACATCAGAAAGAATCACCAGTAAATCCGCCGAGACCAAAGTCGCGACTAACGCCGATAGGCGGTCATTATCCCCAAATTTAATCTCATCAGTTGAAACCGTATCATTTTCATTAATTACCGGAATAGCTCCTAGTTTCAACAAAGTTAAAAGCGTATTTTTAGCGTTAAGATAACGCCTACGTTCATTAAAATCTTCCCAGGTCAAAAGCACCTGGCCGCAATTAAGGCCGGCTTTTTTAAAAAAATTACGGTAAACATGCATCAACTCGTTTTGCCCGATAGAAGCTATAGCCTGCAAATAGGAAAGTTCTTTGGGACGGGACTCTAATTTTAAGGCGGCCATGCCCAGCGCGATCGCGCCCGACGAAACCAAAACCACCTCAACATTACTATCTGATAATTCCTTTATCTGGCTGACAATACTATTGACTAGCGCTTCGTCAAGCGAGCCTTTAGCGGAATACAAAATACTGCTCCCAATCTTAATCACTACTCTTTTATAATTTTCCTGCGATAGCTTCAATTAATTCCTCCAGGCCCTGTTTTTCTAGAGCTGAAATAGGATAGATCTTCTTTTTAACTAACTTTTTAAACCGCGCCAGATTTTCTTTCGCCCCCTCCAGATCCATTTTATTAGCCACAAGAATCTGCAGTTTACCCGCCACTTCCGCGTTATATTGTTTTAATTCCAAATTTATCGCTTTATAATCCTTAACCGGATCACGCCCCTCAAAAGCAGGCATATCGATTAAGTGCACCAGAATTTTTGTGCGCTCAATATGGCGTAGAAATTTATCGCCTAGGCCTTTACCTGTTGAGGAGCCCTCAATAAGCCCGGGGATATCCGCAATCACAAAAAAATCATCTTCAAATCTAACCACGCCTAAAACCGGCGACTTAGTGGTAAATGGATACGCCGCTACCTTGGGATGCGCGTTGGAAATATTAGAAATCAAAGTAGATTTTCCCACATTCGGAAAACCCACCACCCCCACATCGGCAATTAATTTTAAATCTAAAGCCAGTTCTTTTTCATCGCCTAAACCCGCAGGCAAAGCTTCGCGAATACGCTTACTATCATTGCCTATGCCGCCTTTGCCGCCGCGGGCAACAAGCAATTCCTGGCCGTCTTGATCTAAATCCCTTAAAACGCAATCCGTAGCTACTTCTTTAACCAATGTGCCCACCGGAACACGGATGATAATCGCAGGCGCGTCTTTGCCTTTTTTATTATTACTTGAGCCATGCTCGCCGTGTTTACCGTAAAAATGGCGGTTATAACGAAAATCTAAAAGCGTGTGTAAATTTCTATCCGCGCGGAAAATTATATCCGCGCCGCGGCCGCCGTCTCCGCCATTAGGGATCTTGTGGCGCGTATATTTATCCTGATAAAAACTATAACAGCCCCGGCCGCCGTCGCCGGCCTTGACAAAAATCTTGGCTTGATCAATAAACATAGTTAGTTAGCCGGTTAACTAAATTCAATTTCCTTAATTTTAAGCTCAGTATATTTCTGACGGTGGCCAACTTTCCAATCTTTAGATTTACGGCGGCGGTATTTATAGCAAATTACCTTCGCGCCTTTAGTCGCGCCAGTAACAGTTGCTACAACCCAGGCCCCGGGAACATAAGGCTGGCCAATTTCGATCTTTTTCTCTTTAGAGACCAAAAGCACCTTATCTAATTTAATATCTTTACCTTCTTCGCTCTCTAACTTCTCCACCTCAATAACATCGCCTTTTTTTACTACATACTGTTGTGCTCCAACTACAACTATTGCATACATTTGGCGCTCTCCTTTACTATTGTCAAAAGACAGTTAAATTCACGATATAAGGCAACAATTATATACTAATATA
>JAZDEX010000029.1:0-5687 GCA_043808405.1 Candidatus Omnitrophota bacterium
CCGTCAGAGAGGTCATCGCGGGTAACACTTGTTATAACCACATGTTTTAGTGAAAGTTTTTTTACTGCCTGAGCAATACGTCTGGGCTCATCTAAATCCACAGACAAAGGAATAGCTTTATCCACATTGCAAAAACTGCACATGCGCGTACAATGACGGCCGAGAATTAAAAAAGTAGCCTCATTGCGTCCGAAACACTCCCCCATATTCGGACAAAGCGCCTGCTCGCAAACTGTTTCCACCCGCAAATCCCGTAGGAGCTGCTTAACATCAGCGCAAGCACCAAGATTTATTTTTTTATTAAGCCATATTGGTTTCATATTAAAATATTAGTTAACTTGTGTTAAAAAACAAAGAGCCAGGTATACTGTGTCATTGCGAGGAAGGAGCGAAGCGACTGACGAAGCAATCTTTACTAAAAGATTGCTTCGTCGCGCTACGCGCTCCTCGCAATGACACAAAAACTTTCTTCAATAAACTCTATGCCAAATGCGCTACTAAAACTATCAACAAGCTTTTGCTCTATAATATCTTTCTCCGGGATTAAACCCAATTCTTCCGATAAGCTAGTGACGCTTATTGCTATATCCAAAGGTAAATTTTTAATATATCTACGCACAAAATTCCAATCAATGCTCATCGGAATTGAGCCATGTTGAAATATAACCTGCCGTTTACGCTTCTGGGCATTGCCGCCGATTTTTTTTCCGTTGATTAAAATATCATATTTTTCGTAGGAATTACTACATAGCTCACTCGAAGCGCTTTTATGTTTAAAATCTTTAGATTCAAGGGCAAAATTTGTTTTCAAGCCCAGCGACGCATAAAAATTAATTAAAAACGCGCAAATCTCCCGGTAAGAAACAAACACATTACTTGGCTCACCCACATCGGTTTTATCACAAACAAAGCTATAAGTTATTTCATCATGATGAAAAAGTATTCCTCCGCCGGTAATCCGCTTAACTACCTCCACACCGTCGAGTGCGCACTGCTTCAGATCAATTTCAGCCTCGGGGTTTTGATAGGCCCCATAAGTAAACGCAGGCCTGGCCCAGCGATACACACGAAATACCGGAATTCTATCCTCTAAGAAACGCGAGAATATTTTCTCATCCAACTCCATGTTATAAGTGGCGTAAGCAGCTTCAGATATGATAAGTCGAAATGTTTTCATTGGATAATTATTTATTACGGCTGCCAGCGTAAATTGAGCTCGCGCGCAGCTTTAGTTTCATCAAGGCGCTTAATCGGCATATGCATTGGCGCACTCGTAACAACAGAAGAATTCTCTTTGGCAAGGCGGGCAATTTCAATCATCACTTCAATAAATTCATCCAACGTTTCTTTAGACTCCGTCTCTGTCGGCTCAATCATTAACGCCTCTTTAACAATCAGTGGAAAATATATCGTCGGAGGATGATACCCTTTATCAATTAAATATTTTGCAATATCCAGCGCATGCACCCCGTTTTTGGCCTGCCGGGAACACGAAAAAACGCATTCATGCATACAAGTTTTATCAAAAGCTAAATCATAATATTCTTTTAAACGAGCTAAGCAATAATTAGCGTTTAATACTGCGATCTCAGAAGTTTTAATCAATCCTTCTTTCCCTAAATATAACATATACGCATAGGCCTTTAGTATCACCCCGAAATTTCCGTAAAAAGGCGCGATGTAACCAATAGTTTTGCGCCGTTCGTAATCCAGAGCAAATGTCCCGTCCAAGCGGCGCACCACACGTGATATCGGCAAGAAATCCACTAAATGTTCAGCTACACCAACCGGGCCTGCGCCCGGGCCACCTCCGCCATGGGGAGTGGCAAAAGTTTTATGCAAATTTAAATGCACCACATCAAAACCAATATCTCCGGGACGGCATTTACCTAACATGGCGTTTAAATTTGCGCCGTCATAATACATTAATGCCCCAACGCTATGCGCCAGATCCGAAATTTCTTTAATCCGCGGATTAAAAATACCTAAAGTATCCGGGCAGGTCAACATAACTGCCGCTACATCTTGATTAAGCTCTCTTTTATATTCACTTAAATCCATATATCCGTCGGGCCCGGTAGGAATGACTTTAACTTGATAGCCGGCAATAGCGGCACTGGCAGGATTTGTCCCATGCGATGAATCCGGAACAATTACATATTTACGCCGCGCGCCCTTATCTTTATGATAGGCGGCGATCAACATAATCCCGGTTAACTCACCATGCGCGCCTGCTAAAGGCTGCAAAGTAAAAGCGCTCATCCCGGTAATTTCGCAAAGCAATTTTTCAGTTTCATATAAAACTTCCAGCGACCCCTGCGCCAGCATCCCCCCGCCGGCAAGTTGCGGCAATAAAGGATGCGTGGTAACAAATCCCTCGAAGCGCGCAACGCGCTCAGTAAATTTAGGGTTATATTTCATTGTGCATGAGCCCAAAGGATAAAAGTTAGTGTCTACAGAATAATTAAGCCGCGATAAATTTGTATAATGGCGCACCACATCTAATTCGCTTAAAGACGGCAGACGAGCCTGAAGTTTACGGCAATATTTTTCCGGTAAAGGCTTAACACCAGTGGCATCAACCTTAGTATACGAAAACCCACGCCTTCCCTCTTTATGTTTTTCAAATATAAGTTTCATTTTTTATCCAAAATGTGTCATTGCGAGGAGCCGCAGGCGACGAAGCAATCTTTGATATAAGATTGCTTCGCCCTTCGGGCTCGCAATGACACGCTATAATACCGCTTCAAGACTCGAAGCTAATAAACGAATCTCTTCTTTAGTCCTTTTCTCAGTCACCGCAATCAATAAATAATTATCCATTCCTTTATAGAATCTACCTAACGGGAACCCGCAGGCAAAACCTTTTTCAATCATCCGGCAGACTACCTCATCAGCTCTCGAAGGTAAACATATAGTAAACTCATTAAATGTCGGCGAACTGCGTTTTACCTCCACCCCCGGAACACGCGACAAAACTTCTTTAGTGAATTCGCACCTTTGATAATTGTGTTCGGCTAATTCTTTTAAACCGTCTCGGCCTAAAAGCGCAATAAATACTGCCGCGCGCAAAGCGCAAAGCGCCTCATTAGAACAAATATTAGAAGTTGCTTTCTCGCGGCGGATATGCTGCTCACGCGTCTGAAGGGTTAAAACAAATCCGCGTTTGCCGTCTAAATCAACAGTTGCACCTACAATCCTGCCCGGCATCTGGCGCATTAATTCTTTTTTTGCCGCCATAAACCCTAAATATGGCCCGCCAAAAGATAATGGAATCCCTAAGCTCTGGCCTTCACCGGTAGCAATATCAAAACCCATTTCCGCTGGAGATTTTAAAACCCCTAAAGAAACCGGATAAACCGAAGCAATGGCTAGCGCGCCAACCTTATGCACCTTCTCTACTACATCGCTATGGTCATCAATTGCGCCAAAAAAATTAGGATTTTGTAAAATTACTGCCGCAGTCTTATCATCTAAATGTTTAGCCAATTCTTCACGACAGCTTTGCCCATGCATAACCGGTATTTCTATAAATTCAATAGATAAATTAGAGGTGTAAGTATAAAGCATGGTGCGATAAATTAAATTTAAACCCTGATCAATAATAATTTTATTTCTACCGGTAAATCTAATACTCATCATTGCCGCTTCATATAAAGCCGTGCCCCCGTCGTATAATGAAGCATTGGCAACATCTAAGCCCGTTAATTCACAAATAATCGTTTGATATTCATATATTGCCTGCAGCCATCCTTGGGAACACTCCGGCTGATAAGGCGTATAAGCAGTATAAAATTCCGGAAGGCTGGTAATCGCGTCAACTGCCGCGGGAATAAAGTGATCATAAAACCCTGCGCCAACAAAATTAATTAAATTCTTGGTATTTTTCTCGGAAAGTTTGCGCAGATTTTCCGTGACTTCAAATTCGGATTTTCCCGGTGGGATATTGAATGACTTCGGCCTGAGCGCCTGCGGGATATCTTTAAAAAGTTCGTCCACGCTCGACACACCTATAGTCTTAAGCATTAAGGCAATATCGGCGTCGGTGTGAGGAATATAATTCATTTAGCTAGCCCCTCAACATATTTTTGGTAACTAGCAGCATCCATTAGTTTTGCTTTTTCAGTTTCATTTGAAAGCTCTAAAATAAAAAAATATCCTTTTTCATAAGGCGCCTGGTTAACTGCCTCTGGATGCGCGGCTAATTCGGCGTTAACCGATAAAACTTTCCCAGATAACGGCGAATACACATCAGAAGCCGCCTTTACCGACTCAACCGTAGCCGCACATTCAGCTTGTTTTAAAACTTGATCTTTTTTAGGCAAATCCACAAAAGTAATATCTCCCAGCGAGGCTTGCGCATAATCCGTAATTCCGATATAAGCAGCCTTACCCTCAACCCTCGCCCATTCATGATCCTTAGTATAAAAAAGGTTTTTAGGAATGTTCATTTAGCTATCTCGCTTTCCGTGTCATTGCGAGGAGCGCAAAGCGCGACGAAGCAATCTTGTAATAAAGATTGCTTCGCCCTTCGGGCTCGCAATGACACTACTTTATATAGAATGCTTTCTTAATAATAGTTACCGGTATTTCGATGTTTGAATCTTTAATTATCAACTGATCACCGATTTTATAATTGCCGCGGACATAACCCATACCTATGCCCACTAGCATGCTGGGTGAAAAAGAGCCACTAGTTACTGTGCCCACGCGGTTTTCTCCATCAAATATCGCAAACCCATGCCGCGGCGCCCGGCGAGAATTGGCCTTAAAACAAACTAAACGCTCTTCAGATCCATTTTTCTGCTCGGCTAATAAAGCGGGCTTACCGATAAAATCTTTAGAAAGATCCACAAACTTTGCAAAACCTGCTGCCAAAGGCGTATGATTTGTATCTAGGTCTTGGCCGTAAAGCGGATACCCCATTTCTAAGCGTAATGTATCGCGGCAACCAAGCCCTGCGGGTTTAACACGTTTATCCTTAAGCAAGAAATCCCATAATTCTACTACACGCTCAGCTGAAATATAAATTTCAAAGCCTAATTCACCAGTATAACCCGTCCGGCTAATTATACAACTTTCTCGACCAAAAGTGAAGTTCGCAAAAGTGTAATAATTTAGTTTTATAATACCCTCGCCAAATATATTTTTAAGCACCTCTTGGGAATCCGGGCCTTGGACATCAAGCTTTCCGATTTTAGCCGAAATATTTTCTAGCTTTGCATCTTTATAAAGATATTTTCTTAAATTTGCTTCATCGCCCAAGATAGTCGCAGCATTGACTACCAGCATCCAAGAATCTTTTTTCAGGCGATAAACGACAAGGTCATCCAGCACTCCACCTGTTTCATTAAGCATAAAGCCATAACGACAGCTCGCCACAGGCATTGAAACTATATTTTGTGTAACAACACGGTCAAGCCCGCTTAAACTCGCGTCCCCCTCGAACATAAATTCACTCATATGGCAAATATCAAATAACGCAACCCTCTTACGCGTCCATTCATGCTCTGCCAGAATGCCTTCATATTGAATCGGCATGAGCCATCCGCCAAAAGGTGCAATCTTTGCGCCTAAAGTTACGTGAGATTCATAAAGAGGTGTTTTTTGTAAGTCCTGATCAATTATCATCTATACACATTCGCCGCTTAAAACCCCACCCTGAAGGGCGGCTTGAGTATTTCGCT
>JAZDEX010000030.1:0-10977 GCA_043808405.1 Candidatus Omnitrophota bacterium
GATCAGAACTATATATCCGGCAATCGTAACGCAGAGAACTATTAACATAAACGTCCCACTTAATATTTAATTGATTTACTGTATTATCCGCCACGCGCACTACAATATTACTTGGAGGGCTAGGCGCTGTAGTATCTAAAAGCGTAGAACACGAAATTACGTTTGATTTATTGCCTGCGGCATCTTTAAATTGGGCATATATGGTTTTATGCCCATCTCCCGGGCTCGATAGAGTAAACGACGTAAGAGCGTATTCTGACCCTTCTACCCAATTTGGATTACTCGTATACTCCAACGAAATCGGCTGGAAAGAAGCTTTTTCTAAATCATCAGAAGTTTCCGCAAATTTCGCCTCCCTTATCCCTGATAAATAATCTTTTACAAAGACAAACAATCTTATGGATCGCGTACGTGAACCTGAACTACAAAGTATGCTAGAGCAATACAAACAAGTTTCGATAGGTTTATCTTTATCAATCCCTACAACTTTAGATTGAATCGGATCCTCTTTTAAACCGGATGCGCCTTGAGAAAAACATTTAATCGTAGTTGGACCTGCTTTAGAAATTGTAAAAGGCCCTGTATATTCAGTTGTAGGATATTTTCCGTCTAAAGAATAGAATATTTTGGCAGTGTTTGAGCAATCCTGCCCGCGCTCAATATCGCTTGCGCTTAAACTAATATTAATTGGTTGATCGATCCATTCTACATCTGGAGTAACCGTAATCGCAGTTGTAACTTTCGCCTCAGTATCCAGATAAATCTGTGCAGAACAAGACTGCCATTGACCGTCATAATCTAAAATTTGCGCATATACTGTTCTTAAACCATTTTCCGGAGTTAAATCCCATTCTTTTGAAGCTTTATAGCCTTCTTCATCAGACCAAGTAATGTTATCATTAGAAAATTTTATCTTGCTGAAAGCCCCTGTATGGCCTGAAGCATCCTCCAAATAACATTTTAAAATTACTGATTTAGAATTTGTAATGGTAATATTATTATCGATATCGTGAATTTCCATTTTTGCGCTTACCGGCACTTGGCTTAACCCTATTGGATATTTTAATGAAGGATCGCCATAGATGTTAAACGCATAGATATTATTTAATATCGGAAAAAGGCTGCCACACAAAGGGTTAAACATCACCGTTGGAACCGTATACATTGCCATGTAATGCGCATCGCCGCAGGACAAATGCCAAAACATTAAGTTTCGGGTATATTGATAAGCAATACCAGCATCAGTGCCGCTATTAGTAAAATCAGTTTCACCTAGTATATATCGTGAATAAATACTAGCGCTATCGGTAACAATTGCCCCGTTTTTTAAAAGTTGATATCCTGCATTATATTCAGTATAAGGCCAACCATTGGAGCAAGAAGATTGAAAAGTAAAAGAAGGATAGCGGTCGTCTAAAGATGGGCAGCTTGTGATAGAAAATACGTTACCTGCGCCTGTAGGCCCGCCATGCGCGGCCCAAATATGAATGCCGGCGTGCTTCTGCCATGCGGCTAATACTAACGTATCCCCCGCAACATGCAGCCAATCATAAGTAAATTCCACAGGCGGATAAGCGTCATAACCTGCAATATAAATCCTTGTTGTCAAAGCTCCTATTGGGTCAAGAATATCTCGTTTAATTTGCTCGCCCAAGGAATACTTAGTAGTAAATTTATCAGAAGGCATAATACTGATAAGCGCATTCTTCATCCAGTCACCATTAAAAACTCCAAATTCATAATCAATGGTTTTTTGTAGAATATGATCTAAATCTGTAAAATTCCCATAAAAAGGAATCCTGCCGACAATTACCTCTGGAATAAGATCTACTCCATCACTGCGGCGAGTATAAACTGTTCCATCAGCTGATATATTAAAATAGTCCCCTCTCGCCTCTCCATAAACCCCATTTCCATTTAGATCCCAATTACCGGTAAGATCAGCATAATAATAATCTGTAGATATAGGCCAGTAACTCGCCCATTCATAAACCACTTTCATTGGTACACTTACCTTCTCCATATCGCCTAGTAAGAGATTATGATTATTTATCGGATAAGTATCAGGGGCATTAAAAAGAATAAAACTGCCATCAATTCGTGGGTATACTAAGTTATCCGCTGGGCTAGGATTCCCCACTAACAACACATATTTAAGGTTTTTATCAATATAATTATTCTGTAGGTACTTCCTAATATTATTTGCCCGCTCATCGGTAGTTGTCCCCCCGCCCCAAGCATCCTCGGTTGCTACATACACTTCAAAGCCGCGGGTTTTCTTATGATTGATAAAATCCTGAAGTTTTGTATTGCCATTATCATTAAGAATATAATTAGTAGTTAAAATAAGATAGCCGGGATTAGCCGGCGGCGGGGCTATGCCGTCTTTAGCTAAAGGATTGGGGTAGTCTGATTTTGCTTGTTCAAAATTAGCAGTTAATTTAGCGGCAAAATCATCTAATGCCGAATCTTGCATCGTTTTAGCAGAAAGGCCCTTCGAGGGATTCAATTTACAATCTATTTGGATATTGCCGCCTTCGGTTTTAAAAAGCCGACCTGAGCGAGGGTTATAGGTATAAGGATAATATCTAACTTTGATTATTTTCCACTTACGCATATTGCCGATATCCACAATTTGGAGATTATTTTTGGGGTAATCCGCGTCCTGAGCATAAGTATCCTGATTACGCCCGGTTCCCTCTTTATCGATGTGCTTATTCTCATCACCCCAAATATAAACTACCTTATTGTTAATGTATGTAGCAAACGGAGGCGCAGGAGCGATATTATGTGGGTAGCCTTCTTTTATTTCAGATTTAGTTGCGCCAACTAAGATAACTTGCAGCGAATCTGTATCTGTATTAGCTGGCACAATTAAAGAGATGTCTTTAAATGGCATTGCCGGCTCGCCCGGAGCATTCATTACAGAGAAACCTTCAGCAATAAGAGCCTCTTCCTGCCCTACTTTTGCCTTTGCCTTTTGGCTGATTTTAGATTTACATTCAGGGACTAAAATAGATATGTTTTTAGTATTACCTACGGAAACAGTCTTAGCCAAGCTAAAAGAAACGCAAATTAAGCTTAACCACGCGGCAAGAATAATTAAACTTAAGATTTTGATCTTCATTTTAATCCTCCAAAAATAAAAAACCCCAAAGGCATCCAACGCAACCTTTAGGGTTTAAATTACTTTTCCCTTTGGCAGCCCCTCTACCCTATATAGGTATTATTGTATAGGACAGGTAGCTTTGCCCCGACGTTTCAGTCGGGGCTCCGACTTAGCGTCAGAGCGTCCCCGGATTACTCCGAGTTTGCCTTTATCAGTAGATTTACTCCAAATTGTCAATTTTGCTCTTTACAAGCCAAGTATGCCATAAAATCAAGCATTTTTCAAGGCGATTTTCTAAAATATGCAGCTGGCAGGAAAAACAGTAATCTTAGACGTCAAAGGTAACATAGCCTCTGATTGAGAAAAAACCCACTCTTCTTTAATATTTATCTTCTTGCTAACCAAGCGCGCTAGATTTTGAATAGATCCAATATTAGGCGTAGCCGAAAGCTTAATTTCTGAAGCAATAATTTTATTTGCTTCAACACAAAATAGGTCTATTTCTATTCCCTCTTTAGTCCTATAAAAATAAAAAGGCGCCTCTTTTGCCCTATGCCAATAGCTTTTTATTAATTCGGACACAACCCAATTTTCAAATATAGCGCCTGCCATTGGCCCAGCCAATGCCGTAGCCGAGTCTTGCCATTGAGTTAAATAACAAAGTAAACCCGTATCTAAGAAGTAAACCTTTGGCGTCTTAATCTCGCGCTTATTAAGATTGCTATGATACGGCCTTAATATATAAATCTGAAAAGTTTTTTCAAGCAAACTAACCCATGATTTCACAGTATTTAATGATACACCGATTTCCTGAGCCAGGGATGCCATATTTAATAGCTGAGTAGCCCTTGCGGCTAAAAGCCGGATAAAACTTTCAAAAGCCATTAGGCTTCCCGCGCCAATTTGCCCCCTAATATCCCTTTCAATATAAGTCTGAACATAAGAAGAATAATACTGCTCGGCATCAACTTTTTTATCGGCTAATAACTTAGGCATTGCTCCGCGCAAAATAAACTTAAATAATTTATTAACATTAAGCGGCGTGCCGGATATTTTGGCCCCTTTAGTAAAGAAAGGCTTTTGCTTATCAACAGGTACGTCATTAGAATATTCATAATGAGAACATCCTAAAAGCTTCATAATCGCAACCCTGCCGGCGAGCGACTCCGAAACATTATCCATTAAGGTAAAATTTTGCGAACCGCTAAGCCAAAAAAGCCCATTTGCTTTTTTTAGTTTTGTGGCTTTTTCATCAACTAATAATTTTATATACGACAAAAGTCCTGGGGCATATTGAATCTCATCAATAACTAAAGGCGGCTTAAAACGTTGAAAAAATAACTTAGGGTCATTGATAGCTAAATTGCGCAGGACAAGATCATCCAAACTGACAAAATTACGTTTGTCTTCAGAAATTTTTCGTAAAAGCGTAGTTTTACCTGATTGCCGCGGGCCGGTCAAAAGAACAACCGGAAATGAGCGCGATGCCTTTAATATGTATCCTGCCAGGAGCCTATTTATGTACATATGACAATTATGCATTACAAATGCATAATTGTCAAGTTATTTTTCATCATCCCACCGCCCCACATCCCGCCTCCTACAGATAACTTTCTTTCAAATATTACTACCTTCTTTCCTGCTTTAGCCAAATAATAAGCGCAAACCATCCCTGCCGGGCCCGCGCCCACAATAGCCACATCTACATCAAGAGCATCTAATAATTTTTGCTGGTACGATTCAATTATCGCCCGAGAAATCTTTATATCATCTAACTGCATATCTCCTCCTTTTTTGAATCTGTCTATGCCTTATACAAAATAAAAACCCTTACGCCAGCCAAAGCATAAGGGTTAAAACTTATTTCGCCTTCCCTACGCTGGCATTATCCAGATCAGGTTTATCGGGTAATCTGCGTAACTTTAGCAAAACTCTCAGGCGGCTATCCTTGCCACCTCCCCGTTGTCATTATCTATTTAATCACAAAATAATTATTTGTCAATCAACAAATAGTGTCATTTTTACGAAAATAGCAAAAAGGGGCGAAGATTTTCATCTCCGCCCCTTTTTATTTACAACTTTAAATTTTAAACTTTAAACTTTTAATACCCTCCCATACCACCCATTCCACCCATACCACCTGGCGGCATTTGCGGCATCTTGTCATCCTTGTCCGGCTTATCTACAATTAATACCTCAGTAGTCAACAGCAGCGCTGCGATACTGGCGGCATTTTGCAGGGCTGAACGGGTTACTTTTGTGGGATCAATTACGCCTGCTTCAATCATATCTACATAAGCATCTTGATTCACATCATAACCTACGTTAGTTTTTTCCTGTTTTATGCGTTGAACAACCACTGAACCCTCTAGGCCAGCGTTAAAAGTTAACTGCCTTAAAGGCTCTTCAATCGCTCTTTTGACTATAGCCACGCCCACCTTTTCATCGCCTTCGAGCTTTAGTTTATCTAATGCCGCGATTGTGCGAATAAAGGCAACGCCGCCGCCGGGAACAATACCTTCCTGAGCAGCAGCTCTTGTGGCATGCAAAGCATCTTCCACGCGGGCTTTTTTCTCTTTCATTTCGGTTTCCGTTGCCGCGCCTACATTAATCACTGCAACACCGCCGGCAAGTTTCGCCAAACGTTCCTGTAGTTTTTCGCGATCATATTCAGAATCCGTACCTTCGATTTGTTTTTTAAGCTGAGCAATCCTGCCATTGATACCCTGCGATTTACCTGCGCCTTCAACAATAGTAGTATTCTCTTTGTCGATTTTGACTTTTTTCGCGCGGCCTAAATCCTCAATATCAACGCTTTCTAGCTTTATACCTAAATCCTCGGTAATTGCCTTGCCGTTAGTTAAGATCGCGATATCTTCCAACATCGCTTTACGCCGATCGCCATAACCCGGCGCCTTAACCGCGCAAGCCACGAATGTCCCGCGGATTTTATTCACCACTAATGTTGCCAATGCCTCACCCTCAACCTCTTCCGCTAAAATCAAAAGTGGCTTTCCGGTACGGGCAATCTTTTCGAGTAAAGGCAGGATATCTTTTAAAGAAGAAATCTTTTTTTCATAAATTAAAATATAAGGCTCTTCCAAAAGAACTTCCATTTTCTCGGCATCAGTTACAAAATAGGGCGATAAATAACCCTGGTCAAACTGCATACCTTCGACTACGTCTAAGGTAGTGGCAGTTGACTTTGCTTCTTCAACGGTAATAACGCCATCCTTGCCTACTTTATCCATCGCATCGGCAATTAAATCGCCAATTATTTTATCGGAATTCGCGGCAATAGAAGCAACTTGCGCGATTTCTTTTTTATCTTTGATCGGCGTAGAAAGTTTGCCTAATTCTTCGATAACTTTTTCTACTGCTTTTTCAATCCCGCGCTTTAAAGCCATGGGATTTGCTCCGGCAGTAACATTCTTTAAGCCTTCGCGGTAAATCGACTCCGCTAAAATAGTCGCGGTGGTCGTACCGTCGCCGGCGATATCAGATGTTTTTTCGGCAACTTCTTTAACCATCTGAGCGCCCATATTTTCGAAAGGATCTTCTAAATCAATTTCTTTAGCTACGGTTACACCGTCCTTAGTAATTGTGGGTGAACCGAATTTCTTATCAATGACTACATTGCGCCCTTTGGGCCCCAGAGTCACTTTGACGGCGGCGGATAATTTCTCAACACCGCTTAAGATCTTGCGGCGCGCCTCGTCACTATACAATAACTGTTTTGCCATTTGTCTCCTCCTATTATTTCACGATTGCTAAAATATCATCTTCGCGCATGATTAAAAGTTCCTGGCCTTCTTTAGTGGTAATTTCGGTCCCGGAATATTTTCCATAAAGAACCTTGTCGCCCACTTTAACTTCCGGTGTTGCAACTGTGCCATTGTCTAGAGTTTTGCCCTTACCAACAGCAATTACTTTACCCTCTTGCGGCTTCTCTTTCGCGGTATCCGGTAAAAGTATCCCGCCTTTAGTTTTACTTTCTGCCTCTAAAGCCTGAATCACTACTCTGTCACCTAACGGTTTGATATCCATCTCCTACACCTCCCTTTCAATTGTTTTCGTAATTAGCACTCTACCCCTAAGAGTGCTAATTATAAGTAATTCTATACTTTTGTCAAGGATTTTTTTTGCCCAGAAAAGGCACACCCGCGCAATACAACTTAGCGCGGGGTGTATAAAATTTTACTGCTACCTTACTGAGGAGGCGAATCTCTTAGAACTACGGCGAGGAGTAAACAACCCCCAATGCGGCTCAACTGAAAGATTATCTTTCCAGCGCTGGTCAAAAGCCTCAAAATATACAAACGGGACATCGGACTTTTGCATGTTTAAGAAAAATCTTTTCTGATTTGATTCTGTGGCTTCAGACGCGCCAGATGTAGGCCAACCGACTTCCTTAAATAAAATAATTCTTTCCGGCCCAGCGTGTTTTCTTAATAATTTATAATGCTTGCCTATCCACTGCACGGCTTTTTTGGGCTCTTTTACTTCGCTTAAAAAAGGATGGATATTAGGAAAAATCCAATCACCAATATTAAGCACTTTATCATTATAATAATCAAAAATCTGCTCGGTAGTAGTAACCGGTTTACCGGTCGAGTGCTTAAGTGAAGCGATAACCTGATTTAAATCTTCCAGAGAATACCGAGAATTTAAACCTTCGTTGCCTACACAGTAGCCGTCGACATATTCCACAGCAAGAGTAGCGTTAGTTATTTCTTCTCGGCTATCAATATCCCAGATCCCCATAATTGCGCCCTGAAATCCAATACTCTTAGCAATGCGCGGAATATCGGCTAAACTTGACGCGGCGCCATAAGTAACTACCCCGCGGAATCCATAATTATAAAGTAATGTCAAATCCCGCAACAATGATTCATCTGAAGGATAACGATTAGCCGTAGGATCAAAATTAGTCGGGGCATAGGCAATCCATTTTAAATTGCTTACCTTATCCCTAAACTCCGGGCCGGGATTAGCAAAGGCAAATTGCACGAAAAATAAAAATAAAACCAAAAAGATTGCTTCGCCCCGACGGTACCGTCGAGGCTCGCAATGACACGAATTAAATTTTTTCATAAATTAATTTTATGCCTTTCATAGTTAAGTCCGAATCTATTTTATTTATATTACGGCAGTATTTAGCGATTAATTTTATATTTCCACCCGTAGCAATAACTTTTGCCTTCACGCCGATCTTATTTTTAATTTTTTTTGCCAATTCATCAGTAAGCGCGGCAAAACCATAAACCACTCCGCTTAACATACTGTTTTTTGTGTTACGGCCAATTAATTCTTGAGGAGCGCTTAATTTAATCTTTGGTAATAGCGCTGTCCCCCAAGATAAAGCATCAAGCGAAAGCCCTAGGCCAGGCAAAATCATCCCGCCTAAATATTCTTTATTTTTCGAAATCACATCAAAAGTAATCGCGGTGCCAAAATCAACTACAATTAAAGGCGCGCCATAAAGCTTAATCCCGGCATAAGCGTTCACCAGCCGATCCTGGCCGACTTCTTTAGGCCTAGAATAACAATTCTTAACCGGCACTTTTACATCCTTACCTATTATATAGGGTTGCTTACCAAAAATTCTTGTCAAATCCTTGATTAAGACAGAAGCCGCCTGAGGCACAACGCTACATATAATCGCATCACAAATAGTATCATTGCAAGAGCAAGCATCTCTACCCGTGTCATTGCGAGGGGCCCTGAGCGCAGCGAAGGGGACCGAAGCAATCTTTTTAAAAAGATTGCTTCGTCGTCCGCCTGCGGCGGACTCCTCGCAATGACACTGATAGGCTTTAGTTGAAATATCAAAACGCCTAATTAGTTTATCGCCTTTAAACACCCCAAAACTAATATTAGTATTACCTATATCAATAACTAGCAACATATTTGATTTTCGTAACTTGTAACTAGTAACTCGTAACTAGTAATTTAGAGCAAAACCTCTTAAAATTACGAATTACTAGTTACGGTTTACGAGTTACGGTTTTTAACTCCTGTATTTTATCCCTAATTTGCGCTGCCTTCTCAAATTGCAAATTGCGCGCGGCAATCTCCATTTCATATTCAAGTTCGGATACGTATTTATTCAACTCATACTCATCCTTAGCCTCGCCAGTCAAGCCTCGCACAAAGATTTCCGCTTGCGCTAAATCTTCTATACCGTCTTTTATCGCCTTCTTTATAGAGCGTGGAGTGATTTTATTCTTAGCGTTAAACTCTAATTGAATCTTGCGCCGGCGCTGACTTTCAGAAATCGCTTTTTTCATTGAACCAGTTACAGTGTCTGCATACATAATAACCGTGCCGTTAATGTTGCGCGCGGCGCGCCCTCCCACCTGAATCAATGCGGTAGCCGAGCGTAAAAACCCTTCTTTATCCGCGTCTAGAATCGCAACCAGCGACACCTCGGGTAAATCTAACCCCTCGCGCAGCAAATTAATCCCCACCAAACAATCAAAATCTTTTTTACGCAAACCTCTGAGAATTTTTGAGCGTTCAATAGTCTGGATCTCAGAATGTAGATATTTTACCCTTAATCCTTTTTCTTGCAAGTAATTCGTTAAATCCTCAGACATGCGTTTAGTAAGCGTAGTCACTAACACGCGCTCATCTTTAGCAGCGCGCTGCTTAACTTCTTTGATTAAATCTTCGACCTGATTTTTAGTCGGGCGAATAATTATCTCAGGATCCACTAACCCCGTCGGACGGATAATCTGCTCAATTATCTTACCTTGCGAATCCTTTATTTCATATTCAGCCGGGGTCGCGGAAACATAAATCACCTGTTTCTCTAAAGCCCTAAATTCCGGGAAATTTAACGGCCGGTTATCTAGGCATGACGGCAGACGGAATCCATAATTAACGAGAGTCTCTTTTCTGGCGCGATCCCCCGCATACATCCCGCCTACTTGCGGGATAGTTACATGCGACTCATCAATGATCGTTAAAAACTTATCCGGAAAATAATCAATTAAACAATATGGCCGAGAGCCTTCCAGCCTGCCAGACAAAACGCGGGAATAATTTTCAATACCATGGCAATAGCCAATTTCCTTAAGCATCTCCATATCGTAATGCGTGCGCGACTGGAGGCGCTGTGCCTCCAATAATTTATTTTGACTGCGCAACTCCTTTAACCTTTCTTCTAATTCTTTTTCTATTTGCTTTAATGAATCGTTGATATTATCCTGTGAAATAACAAAATGTTTTGCCGGATAGATAGCAACTTTTTCTAATTCGCTAATAACCTCGCCTGACACAGGACTAAATTCAGTAATTTTCTCTATTCTATCCCCGAAGAAATTGATACGCAAAGGCGTCTCTTCATAAGAAGGAAAAATTTCCAGGACATCACCGCGTACACGCAAGCGCCCGCGCACAAATTCATAATCATTTCTTTCGTATTGAATCTTAATTAAATCCGCGATTACTTTATCACGCCCAGCTTCCTGATTTCTCTCAATAAAAACTAGCATTTCCCGATAGTCATCAGGCGAACCCAAATTATAAATACAGGAAACCGACGCCACGATTAAAACATCTTTGCGCGACAAAAGCGAACTCGTCGCTGATAAACGCAAGCGGTCAAGCCGGTCATTAATTGATGAATCTTTTTCTATATACGTATCCGTTGAAGGAATATAACTTTCAGGCTGGTAGTAATCGTAATAACTAACAAAATATTCCACCGCGTTATGTGGGAAAAATTCTTTAAATTCTGAATATAGCTGGGCTGCCAAAGTTTTATTATGCGAAATAACCAATGTTGGCATATTAACTTTGGCAATAACATTGGCTAAGGTAAAAGTTTTGCCAGAACCGGTAACGCCAAGCAGCGTTGCGGC
>JAZDEX010000031.1:0-5262 GCA_043808405.1 Candidatus Omnitrophota bacterium
CTCTTCAACTTTGAGGCCTTTGAGCCCCAAACAAATTACCTGCAGATACGCGTAAAATGTATTAGGCGAAACCGGGATAACTTTCTTGGACATACTATAAGAAAAAATGTCTTCTTTAATGATTACTTCATAATAAACATTCTCTGCCGGAATATACATCAGCGCGAAATCATAAGTATTTTCCGACGGCAAAATGTATTTAGAAGCAATTTCATTGATGCGATTTTTCACATCCTGAATGAATTTCTTGCGAAAATCGTTTTTTACCTGCTCATCCTGAGCATCAAGCATCTTTTGGAAATTCTCTAAGGTGAATTTAGCGTCCACCGGAACTAAGCGCTCGCCTAAATGAATAACTGCATCTACTGCGTCACCGGATTTAAAACGATACTGCGCCTGGTAATGCTCCTTAGGCAGGACTTGCGATAAAAGATTCTCTAAAAGAGTCTCCCCCATTGCCCCGCGAAATTTCGGAGCGCGCAAAAGCTCCTGCAGGCTGGTTATATCTTTACTAATTGCAATTATCTGTTGATTAGTCGACTCAAGCCGGCCTAATTGCTCTTTCACATTACCAAATACCGATGCTGTACTGCCTAAATTCTGGCTAATAACCTTGTTGGCCTCCTGCAAAGATTGATTCATCTGAGCAAGGCGGTCATTAACCTGTGATGAAATTCTAAAAACTATAGCGATAGTCGCCACCGATAACAATAAAAACGCTCCAAGAATTATCCACATCATAAATTTATTATAGCACTTGAACTCTAGTTATTAAAGCAAATAATCTTTTTTTATGCGCTTGATTGAGCGGAAGATATTAGTTTTGACGCTAGGGCAGGTTTTCTTAAGATCCTTAATGATCTCGGTCATTTTGGTACGGTTTGAGGTAAGCGAATTTGGACAGGCGCATTTATGGTGCGGGAAATCTAGGGTTTTCGCAAATTTTACAATCATATCTTCATCAACATAAGCTAAAGGCCGAATAATCACGATTTTTCCTTTAAATAATTCCTGGCGCGGATTCATTGACGATATCTCTCCATGGAAAAACATATTTAATAAAATTGTTTCAACAATATCGTCTTTATGATGGCCCAGCGCCACTTTCGTGCACTTCAAGCGATCAGCTACCGTAAAGAGCGCCTTTCTTCTATTCCATGAACACCAAAAACAAGAAATATCTTTACGGGTTTTTCCTTTTAAAATATCTATTTTCTCAATATGATATTTAACCCCGAGCTTCTCGAAATGCTTGGCTAATATTTTAGGGTGCTGACAAGGATAACCCATATCCACATGCACAGCTATTAACTCATATTTTATGGGTACAAACTGCTGGCGGTCTTTTAACACCTTAAGCATCGTAAGGCTATCTTTACCGCCTGAAACAGCGACCAATATCTTATCACCGTCTTCAAGCATCTTGTAATCAACCATTGCCTTGCCGACTCGTTTAGAAATATAAAATTCCGGCCCTTCTAATAACGCCATATTAAGATCTTCCTGAAGAGATAATCATTTTGCGGATTTCGGGATTGATTTTATGTTGCAGTAAATCTTCCAGAGAGATCGGCAAAGTCAATGACCAATTACTAGAATTAACCGTACCGGGAACATTGATGCGGTAGGAATAAGAATCATTCTTGAAAATATCCGACAAATAAAGCCAATCAATAATGTTGTTAATAGAAAATATGGCCTTGGAATCTAAAACTATCTTTATAGCCTGATAAGTAATTCCGCTGTCGCATTTCTCGCGCAAGGGGCCGGCAAACCCAAAATGCTGCCACAATTTTTCTTTTTCCTGGTAGCTATTTAAATACAATTCTATAAAATCAGCTAACTCTTCTTTCTTCTTTCCTAATATAGCAACCAACTTCTCAACTGAATCGATATTATCTCTCCAGCGCAATCTTCCGTGGCAAGATAACGCTACATCGAATAATTCTGGACTGACTTTTAAGAAATCTATTGCTCTCTCATTACACTTACGCATAAAAAGCGCCTCATCAACTGTACCTGCTTCATTCTCCCACCATGCCGGCCAATTTGTAGTGTCATGCGTGGAAAGCATGGCCACGGAAAACTCCCTATATTCTTGCGGGCCTAAAAAATCATGGCGCACATTCCAATCTTTAACCCAGCGCTGAACATCATTACCAGGAATACCCAATTCCTTTAAAGCGTCCGTACAAACTCGCGGGATTATACCTAAATCTTCAGCACATAAAAGCATATCCGTATTATTTAACATCGCGGATAATATACTCCAACCATGTTCGCCCCAGCGATGCTCATCGCGCGGATCAAAAAATCCATTCAGGCCTTGATTTTCTAACGGATCATTATAAGGAATACTCCAAATCCTAAATAACCCCACTACATGATCAACCCTTAGAATATCATAAAATTCTCTAGCATATTTTAGTTTTTCTTTCAAATACCTGTGTTCGTCCTCGGCAATTTTTTCCCAATCATAAGTCGGCATACCCCAGCGTTGCCCTTTAGCGCAATACATATCCGGCGGGGCTCCAGCGGCAAAATCTAGTTTAAAAAATTGCGGGTTTACCCAAACATCGGCTGAGTCGCGGGAAACTAAAATCGGTAAATCGCCTTTTAAAAGTACCTTCTTAGAATTCGCGTATTTTTTAGCTTCACCAAATTGTTTAGCAATTAACCACTGCAGCCATTTACGAAAAATAATCTCTTCGTGATTTTCGCAGCTAAATTCATGAAGCGCTGATTGAAAACGATTTTTATACTTATCTTCCCAGCCAAACCAAGCGCTGCCATTACTGCGCATCTTTAACACTACAAATAGCGCAAAATCATCCAACCAATAAGAATTATCTTCGCTAAATTTTTTAAATTCTTTATCTTCTAAATCCGCATTTAAATATATTTCACGTAAAATATTAACTTTTGCCTCTTTAATCCGGTAATCCACATGCCCCAAACCAACAGGAAATATTTTTCGTGCTATTTCAATTTTTTCTTTTATAACTTGATTTATTCCAGAAAGAGAACGTAAAGAAATATAAGCGGGTTCTAACGCGAAAGAGCTAATAGAATCATACGGACAGCGTACTGGGCCCAACTCATTCATAGGCAAAAGCTGTAAAATGGAATTACCAGTATTATTTGCCCAATCAACAAGTATCTTCAGATCATCGAAATCGCCGATTCCTAAAGATTGGGAAGAATAAATCGAAAATAACGGCACAAGCACGCCTGATCTTCTTTTAAACCCGGCTCTTTGCCACTTGTCTTGGCTTAACATATGTGGATTTTTCTGGAATCCTGGAATCCTGGGACCGTTTCTATTTTTCGAAGAAAAATAGAAACGGTCCCTTGTTTTCCCTTGTTTTTTTATCGAATAACGAAACTTATAATTTTGCTTGCCCAAAACATAGATACCAAAGCAGCAATTGCCAGAAACGGGCCGTAGGGGATAGTGTGGTCTTTTTTAGTAACTAAATTTATGATTCCGATTACCGCGCCGAGAAACGGCGCTAAGAAAAATGTTACCAGCGCCCTCTGCCACCCCAAAAACGCGCCGATCATAGCTAAAAGTTTAACATCCCCCCCGCCCATCGAAGAAGTTTCGCCTTGTATCGGTGGTTTTTTTAATAATTTAAAATAAATTAAATCAAAAAGCGCGCCGGTTAAATAAATTATCCCGCCGCCGATAACAATACCTAGAAGTGAATTTAGCATTGGCTTAAAGTTCATACTAAAAGGCGATAAGCTCACTCCCTTGATAGAAATAAGAATAAAACCCACAATCAGTCCGCCCACAGAAACTTCATCCGGGATGATGCGATGGTCGATATCCACAAATGTTGCGATAATCAGCCCGCAACTCATAATTAAATAAACAAAGAAATCATAACTTAAGCCATAATGCTTAAATAAAACTACAAACATGATGGCGGTTAATAACTCAACTAACGGGTAACGCAGCGATATTTTTTGCTTACAAAAACGGCATTTACCGCCAAGCCGCAAGAAACTTATAAAAGGAATATTATCAAACCCCGGGATTTGCTTTTTACATTTTGGGCAGTGCGAACGCGGCCAAACTACAGATTCACTTAACGGCATGCGATGAATACAAACATTTAAAAAACTGCCCGTTATTGCGCCGAAAATAAATGCTAAGATTTGACCAATCATAAATTCTTTACCCCCTCGTTTAAGGCCTTACGCATAACTTCAACTGGAGCAATTTTACCAGTCCAAAGTTCAAATGCCGCGACACCCTGATACAAAAGCATCCCTAAGCCATTCGATACGCGCGCGCCTTGAACTTGCGCCATTTCAAGTAACTTAGTTTGTCTTGGATTATATATTAAATCATAAACCAACATTTTGCTATTAATTTCTTTAGCCTCCACTAAAAGCGCGTCTTCCTCTCTCATTCCATTCGACGAAGCATTAATTAATAAATCGCTTTCTTGAATATTTAAATCTGTAACTAAATCTACGCTGTTAAATACGGTGCCGCTAAAATTACCCTGCAAATGCTTAATTAATCCACAAGCGCGAGTTTTATCTATATCGTAAATCAATATTTTCTTAGGATTATTCCTAGATAAATATACACAAATTGCCCGGGCTGCCCCGCCTGCGCCAATAATAGCAATAGTTTTATTAGTAGCTATAAATCCTAAATCTTTAAGGTGCCGAATAAAACCTTCTCCATCAGTATTAAAACCCTCGAGTTTATTATTATTTACTTTGACGGTATTTACCGCGCCGATTAATTTTGCTTCTTGGGATAAATTACTTAGGAAAGGAATTACTTTTTCTTTATAGGGGACAGTAATATTTAAGCCACAAATATTATTTCCAGCAGCGTTCTTTAAAAAATCGCCCAGCTCTTCTTCTTTTAAAGGAAATAATTTATATTCGGCGTTGATTCTTAATTCAGCCAGCGCCGCATTGTGCATTAGTGGCGAGAGGCTATGCTTAACCGGATAACCAATTAAACCATAGACTTGGTTGGTCATTTAGATTCTAATTTATTTATTGCAGAAATATACGCCCTAACCGATGACTCGATAATATCCGTACTGGAGCCGCGGCCGGAGGCCACTTCAGTTTGCGTGCGCAACTTTAAATGCACTTCTCCTAATGCGTCTTGGCCGGCAGTAACCGCCTCAATACGATAATCTTCAAGCTTAACTTTAATATTAGTAATTTTATCTATGGCTTTAAAACAGGCATCTACCGGGCCGTCGCCTGAAGAAACGCTGGTAA
>JAZDEX010000032.1:0-3947 GCA_043808405.1 Candidatus Omnitrophota bacterium
AATACGAAAAAATAAATTAATAATTGTTTTCTCATGAATATATCGTGTCGAAAACGAATGTATTCTTAACAGTGTCATTGCGAGGAGCCGCAGGCGACGAAGCAATCTTTAATGTAAGATTGCTTCGTCCTTCGGGCTCGCAATGACACGATTATTCATGTGGCAATTGTTCAATATTTATATAATCGGCGAATTTTATCTTTTCACCTAATTCCTGCTTGACCACGCGAATCCTATCCGGGACATAGGGGTGAGTTTTATAATATCTCGGCGGTTGTAACGGCTTATGCTTATTTATATAATCGAGTTTCTGCAGAAAAGCAATCATCGCATGCGGATCATAACCGGCTAATTTCATATAACGCGCAGCTAACTGGTCCGCGAGAAGCTCATCCTCCCGAGAATAACCCAACATTAATTGCGTAAATGCTTCGTCCGCGGCCGCGCCAACCTGCCCGGTTTGCGGCGTTGCCATAGATAGCAATCTAAATACTGAATACAACTGGCTGCCCTGAAGTTTCTTTATGCTGTGGCGGGCAACAATATGCCCAACTTCGTGGGCAACAACGCCGGCAAGCTCGTCATCATTAGCAACTTTGGCAATCAAGCCTTTATTAATATAAATATACCCTCCGGGAAGCGATACGGCGTTAACTTCATCATCCTCTAAAACTTCAAAATGATAATCTATTTCTTTACGGTCGCAAACCGCGGCTATTTTTTTGCCTATCTCATCCACTCGCACTTTCAATAAAGGATCCTCAGCCATTTTTAATTCCTGCCTCACCTGCCGGTCAATAGCTTGGCCCATTTGCACTTCCTTATCCGTCGAATAGTAAAAAGATTCTTCTTTGCCAGTGGCAATATTATATTCGGTGGAACAACCAGAAAGACCAGAGACCGCAGACCAGAGACCGCAGACTAAAAGAAATACCTCTATTCTCAATTTCTTCAACATAAGATATAATTTCCTTAAAGGCAAACCGACGACGTTATAGAAACAGCCTTCAATGCGCCGGATAAAAAATGCGCCCTTACCTTGAATATCAAAACTTCCTGCCTTATCTAGTGGCGAAACCTGGGAAAAATAATTTTTTATTTGGGTATCCGTTAATTTATCCATATAAACTTTTGTTTTTTCATAATCCACTAAAATTTTATTTTTATCTATTACCGCGATTCCCGTATAAAGCCATTGCGGTTTCCGCGATAATGCCTTCAACATCTTATGCGCATCCTTTAAATCTTTAGGCTTACCGAAAATCTTACCATCCTGCACGCAAATAGTATCCGCGGCAATAATCACCCCGCTCTTAACCTTCCCCGCCACATCCTGAGCCTTGCGCAGTGCATTATCTTTCACTAGCGCCACATAAGATTTATCAACACAAACCTTCTCCTCTATTTTGCTAGGATAGACATTAAACTTTAAACCCAATATCGAAAGAAGTTTTTTACGTGCTTTAGAATCAGAGGCTAAATAGATTTTTCTCATGCCGCCGCACTTTCGCCAGCTAAATACCCGGTAGAAAACGCCGCCTGAAGATTAAAACCGCCGGTATCCGCGTCCAAATCAATCATTTCCCCGCAAAAATATAACCCTTTAATTTTACGCGACTCCATCGTGCGCGGATTAATATCTTTTAACGCCACCCCGCCTTGAGTAACCATAGCATTCTCTAGCGGCAACGCGCATTTAATATTCAAACGAAAATCTTTCAAAATTCGGACTATACGCTTACGCTCATCAACGCTTATGTGGCTAACTGTTTTCCAAGGATCAATCTTCACAACCTCTAAAAATACATCAATTAAACTTAAAGGCAATAAACTCTTTAAAGTATTCTTAATGCTCTTCTTAGGCGCGGCCTTAAATTCCCTAATTAAGCGATTATTTAACTGTTCTTCGGATAATGCCGGCTTTAAATCTATACCCACAGAAACATCTTTTTTCTCGATTAACCAATCTACAATCCGCCCGCTTAAAGATAAAACCAGCGGCCCAGAAATACCAAAAGAGGTAAATAAAAGTTCTCCAATATCAGAAACTATTTTTCTTTTTCCATCAGAAAATTCCAAAACTATATTTTTTAAAACTAGGCCTTCCAATTTTTGGGGATACTTTTCTTTTATTTCTAATGGCACAAGGCCCGCACGAGGCGGCACTATTTCATGTTTTAATTTTTTAGCTAAATCCAGCCCCTCTCCGGTTGATCCGGTAAATTTATAAGACAAACCGCCGGTTGCTAGAATCACTTTATCACCCGGAATAAATTCGCCGTTAATTAAAATTATCCCTTGAGCCAGGCCATCCTCGATTTTTATATCTTGCGCTTGAGCCTTATAAAGTATTTTAACTTTATTTTGCAATAATTCTTTTTCAAGAGCCCCGGCTACGCTGGCGGAAAGGTTAGTTTCCGGAAAAACGCGCTCCTGCCGCTCGACTTTTAATTTCAAACCTCTTCTTTCAAAAAATTCCATCAAATCACTATTAAAAAATTTCTTAAAGGCATCGCGCAAAAACTGCCCGTTGCCGGAAAATCTTTTAAGGAATAAATCTAACTCACAGAAATTAGTAAGATTACAGCGGCCTTTACCGCTTAAAAGAAGTTTCTTGCCTAAGATAGAATTCTTTTCAACGAGGGTTACTTCTTGGCCTAGCTGACTTGAGCGAATTGCCGCCATTATCCCAGCCGGCCCTGCGCCCACTACGATTATCTTTTTTGTATCCACGATTATACCGTGTCATTGCGAGCGAACGAAGTGAGCGAAGCAATCTTTTTATAAAGATTGCTTCGTCGCGCTTCGCGCTCCTCGCAATGACACATGTTATACACCAAAATCTTTTATAGTAAATATAGATTCCAACCTTAAACCCACCTTCGCCAAATTTTCTTTCGCCCCTTCACATCTATCCACAATCACCAAAGCATGATCGATTACTAACCCTAGCTTTTCCACCGCCTCTTTTGCTTCCAAAAGCGCTTTACCGGAAGTCGCCACATCATCAACCAAAATCACTTTTGCATTTTCTTTTAATGCCGGGCCTTCCACCTGACGGCCAGTGCCGTGTTCCTTAACAGCTTTACGCACAATAAAAGTTTTAAGCGAAATATTTTTTAGATGGCTAAGCGCCGCTACCGCGCCTACCATCGGATCCGCGCCCAAAGTCGGCCCACCCACAGCATCGATATTTTTATCTTTAATAAGCTCTAAAATTATGCTCCCCACCAAATACGCGCCTATAGGCGTAAGCGTAATTACTCGCCCATCTAAATAATAAGTACTCGTCTTGCCGCTAGACAAAACAAAATTCCCGCGCTTAAACGCTTCCTGCTTCATCATCGCCAAAAGCTTCGTTTTTAATTCCTGCAAATTTTCATTTTCCATAGTTTTCTCTTTCCTTCGCCAACTCTATTTTCAACAAATAAGTATTACCGATTTTCTTTAATTCAGTAGCCTTAAAAAGCTTATCCATATTCAAAACGCGCCTCATATCGTCTACCGAAGATTTTTTAAACACGCAATATGAACTTTTATGCTCTAAAAGATAAGTACGCACCTCTTCATCGTTATTAACAAATTCCAAAGGATGCGGGCTAAAAAAACCTTTATCAAAAGCCACAACTACTTCTTTGCCGGTATAAAACCTCACCCCGCGCGCGTAAAACTTAGAGCAAATTATCGGGCTGTTAATTTTATAATTTTCTAAAAGATACTTGCATGCCTCTTTAGACGAAACATAGGGGTCAATATAGTGATGCATGCTAAATGCGGATAACACAAGAAACGGGACTAAGAAAGATGATAATATTACGGCCTTAAAAAATTTATACCTTAGAGTAAAAATAAGCAGCGCCCCGCCGAAGGCCAACAAACAAACAAAAACCGAATAAATAAATATTTTAGAAGAAATATATTCCACATATAAAGATTGCGTTGCTAAT
>JAZDEX010000033.1:0-2105 GCA_043808405.1 Candidatus Omnitrophota bacterium
GCTGGGCGTAAGTAAAGCTGCGGCTGTGCTTGGGCTTAAAACCGGCGCAGTCAGCACTCATGCGGCTAACGGGGTTATTTATCAGCAACTAATGCAGCAAGCCACGCTTTTTTCTTTTACCGACGCGTTTTATCTCTCTACCATGCTTCTACTTTGCGTTATTCCGTTTGTCTTTTTGCTTAAAAATCCAAATAATTTAGATAAAACCATAATCGTGCATTAGGATTTTAATTACATTGTTTGGTCTGAAAGCAATTTTACTTGACTCTAAGGCTTACGCTCGCTACAATAGTGAAAATTAAATTCAGGTTCTTAAAGGTGCAGGGTTTATGGCGTTACCAGTAAAATTAAAAGAAGGGTATCTTTAGGCGATTCTCAAGAATTTGAGGGTTGCCTATTTTTTTGCCTGGGCTTGCCTAAATATTAATCACTGAAACACTGAGAAGGAGAAAAATAGTGTTTGCTGAGGCACTGAGAGAAGAAAAAAATAGTGCTTCGCTGAAATACTGATGCTAAGCCTAAAGACTTTGTTTTTTTATTGCTCAGTGTCTCAGAAGACAAAAGTTTTCAGTATTATTCAGTGCTTCAGTGAAAAAGGAGGATGATTATGCCGCGAAGAAAAGATATTAAGAAAGTTTTAATTATTGGTTCTGGCCCTATTATTATTGGCCAGGCTTGTGAATTTGATTATTCCGGCACGCAGGCTTGTAAGGCTTTGCGCGAAGAAGGTTTTGAGATTATTTTAGTGAATTCAAACCCCGCGACGATTATGACCGACCCGGGCACAGCTGATCATACGTATATCGAGCCGCTTACAATTGAAAGCTTGACTAAAATTATTATTAAGGAAAGGCCTGACGCGCTGCTGCCGAATTTAGGCGGGCAAACCGGGCTTAATTTGTCTTCGGCATTACATAAGGCAGGGGTGCTGGATAAATATAATGTAAAGATTATTGGGGTTAAGGCGGATGCGATTGAGCGCGGAGAAGACCGGGAAATATTTAAAGACACGATGAAAAAGCTTGGCATTCCTGTGCCGCGTTCGAAAATTTGCCTTTCCGAGGATGATGCCTTAAAAGTTGCCGAGGAATTAGGTTATCCGGTAGTCATACGCCCGGCTTATACTATGGGTGGAACCGGAGGCGGGATTGCATATAATAATGAGGATTTGCTGGTATTAACCCGCCGCGGATTAAATGCTAGTATCATACATCAGATTTTATTGGAAGAGGCGGTAATTGGTTGGGAGGAGTTGGAGCTTGAAGTGGTGCGTGATGAGAAAAATCAGAAAATTACAATTTGTTTTATTGAAAATATTGACGCCATGGGTGTGCATACCGGAGATAGTTTTTGCGCGGCTCCGATGTTAACTGTGCCGCTTCCCTTACAAAAAAAGATGCAGGAGTTTTCTTACAAAATAGTGGATGCAATTGGAGTTGTGGGCGGGACAAATATACAATTCGCGCATAATTTAAAAGATGACCGTTTAGTAGTTATTGAAATTAATCCGCGTACTTCGCGTTCATCCGCGCTTGCGTCTAAGGCAACTGGATTTCCTATTGCGCGCGTTTCTACAAAATTAGCTGCCGGTTTATCACTTGATGAAATTCCTTATTGGAGAAAAGGCACGCTGGAAAAATACGAGCCTTGGGGTGAGTATGTAGTAATTAAATTTGCCCGTTGGGCTTTTGAGAAATTCCGCCAGGCCAAAGATATTTTAGGCACACAGATGAAGGCAGTAGGCGAGGTAATGAGTATCGGTAAGACTTTTAAAGAAGGATTCCAAAAGTCTATTCGTTCACTTGAAACCGGGCGTTATGGACTGGGATTTGTGAAAGATTTTAATAGTTTATCTTTAGATGATTTAAGGTTAAAGCTGGCGTATCCTTCCAGCGAACGCATTTTTTTGATGTATGAGGCTTTGCGTAAAGGTATTAGCGTGGATGAGCTCTATAAGCTTACATATATAGGTAAGATTATAAAGTTCGTCTACGCTTAGGCCTTTGCGCAATGCTTCATACATTAGAAACACCCGCTCGCTGGATGGATAGGTAAGACGGGATTTCAGCTCTTCCAGAGAGAGATTGTTGAAATCTTTAGCAAAT
>JAZDEX010000034.1:0-36209 GCA_043808405.1 Candidatus Omnitrophota bacterium
TTGCGTTGCTAATACGCCTATGGCAACTAATTCCACAAGCGCGCACATAATCAAAGAAATCACAAAAAATATGCGGTTTTTGTTCTCTGCGGTTATTATACTGTAAATAAACTCTCCGCCAATAATTGCCAGCGCAGGGAAAAGCGGAACAATATAACTGGTAAGCTTAGAATGCGCAAATTGAAAAATAATAAAAGTTACGCCTATCCAGCAGGCCAGAAAAATATCCAGTACGCTTACCTGCTTATTAATAAACCGTTTAACATAATAATACGCGGCAACTATTAAATACAGCGTCCAGGGAAACATACAGCCGAATATCGAGCCTGGATAAAAATACCAGGTATCCGCCAAAGGATGTTCGGCTTCAATCAGCCGGCGATAATGATCATTATAAAAAAATTCATAGGTAAAGGTGCGTCCGTATTTCTGGATCATTAAAATATACCAAGGAAAAGATATGCCTATAAATAACAATAACCCAAAAAAAGAATATTTTGAAAGCAAAAACTTAAAATCTTTTTTAATAATTAAAAATAACGCTGCTGAGCCAAAGGGAATCAGAAATCCCAACGGCCCCTTGGTAAGCACAGCTAACCCCATAAAGACATAAAATCCCAATGTCCCCAAGGCTTTTCTTTCCTTACGGCAATATCCAATGTAAAAGGCAGCCATAGATAAAAGAATAAACACGGAAAAAATCATATCAGTAAATACCGTGCGCGTAAGCCCAATGTAAAGCCCGCCGGAGGCAAGTACAAGCGCGCAAATAAAAGCCTTTTTGGCATTTTTAAAAACAGTCAATCCCAAATAATAGAGCGCCAAAACCCCAATCATGCCAAAGAGCGCCGGAAAAAAGCGCGCGCCGAAATTAGAATCAACGCCGAAAATAATAAATCCTACACGCAGCATCCAATATAAAAATATCGGTTTCTCAAATTGTGGAGCCCCGAATAAATACGGAGTCACCCAAGTTTTCTGCTGCACCATTTCCTTAGCAGTCTGGACGTAAAAAACTTCATCCGGATTAGTAAGTTCTAAGAGCCCATTGCCTAAGAAAAGAAAAACATAGGATAAAATAATTAAAATTAAAAGATACTTGCCGTTTTCTTTAATCATGCTGAATTTTCTCCAATAATTCGGTTATAGTGGCAAAACGATAGCCTTTTTCTCTTAATTTCTCCGCCAACCTTCCAACCGCCAAAACAGTCTCATGGCGATCGCCGCCTTCAGTTGAAAACGTGCCGCCTGAATCATGAAATAAAATAATATCACCCGGGCGGACATTATGCATAATATATTTAATGATGTATTTATCATCAAAAGTTACCCAATCCTTGGAATTTAGTGACCAAAGAATAGTTTCATAGCCCATTTCTTTAATTTTTTTCTTCTCTTCATCTGTAACCCAAGCCTTGGGCGGGCGGAAATATTTCGTAGTTACCCCGGTTACTTTTTTAATTGCGCTTTCAGCGTCTTTAATCTCCTTTTCAAGCTCTTGGGGCGTGTAATAAACCAAAACATGATGGTCCTGCGTATGATTACCTATTTCATGGCCCTCTTCTGCCACGCGCCGAGCAACATCCGGATACTTCAAAACATGCTCGCCCAACATGAAAAATGTCGCTTTAATTCCTGCCTTATTTAAGGCATCCAATATTTGCGGAGTCCATACCGCAGATGGGCCATCATCAAAGGTAAGCGCCACTACTTTTTCTTCGGTTTTCTGACGGTAAATAGTGCCGCGGCGGACAATCACCGCCTGATCGAAGAATATAGTAAAAAACGCGCTCCCCAAGCCTGACAAAAGCGCGATACTAGTCAATATGATAATAATCTTTTTCATCGAGCCTATATTATAACATTAATTTTATAAAAACCAATAACACAAAAATTTTTGACAAATCAAAATTTAGTTGTATTATATAGGTATGCTGCGCGGACTTGTTATGGGTATAAAAGATATCCTTTACCCCAAGACCTGCATCGTCTGCAAAAGCCACCTTAAGGGCGAATTTGCGGTTGATAATATGGTTTGCGGCAAATGCTGGGGTAAGGTTAAGATAAATAAACCTCCCTTTTGTCACTCCTGCGGAAGGCATCTGGAAAAAAAGAGCTTCGCGAAACACCTCTGCGGAGCTTGCCTTAAAAAACCTTTGCACTTTGACCGCGCCTTTAGCCCTTATGTTTACGAAGGGACTATTGAAAACTTAATCCATGAATTTAAATACAAAAACAAAAGCCACCTCGGCAAAATATTATCTAAACCAATGATCAATTTCATAAAAGAATACAGCCTGCCGATAGATTACATAGACCTGATATTGCCTGTGCCGCTTTCTAAGGCGCGGCTGCGCGAAAGAGAATTTAATCAGGCGCATATTTTAAGCGCGGCTATTGCCGAAGAATTTAACAAACCGCTTTTAGACGGCGCGCTGGAACGTGTCCGCCATACTAAAACCCAGACGGAATTAGGCATAAATCAAAGATTTGATAACGTAAGGGGAAGTTTCGCCTTAAAAAATAAGGATATCAAAGGAAAGAACATTTTGCTTGTAGATGATGTCCTCACTACAGGAGCTACCTGTTCCGAAGCCGCCCGCACCCTCAAAGAATCCGGAGCAAACATCGTCTTCGCCCTGACACTGGCCAATTGACAGGCCTAAATTCCACCTAGCCTGTCATCCTAAAGGAGCGAAGCGACGAAGGATCTCATGAAAATTTTACGTGATTATTTTTTAAAAGAATTTGTTGCTACGCTATTTCTTGCATTAGGCGCGCTGACCTTTGTTATGATGTTAGGCAACCTAATCAAAATCGCCGACCTAATCATTAATAAAGGTGTGGATATTATCAGTGTTGCCAAGATATTTCTGTTTATGATGCCCTACCTTCTGACTTACACCCTGCCAATCGCGGCATTAACCGCGGTGCTTTTATCTATGGGCAGATTTTCCGGCGATAATGAAATTATTGTTATTCGGGCAAGCGGCATAAATATCTTCCGCCTTATCGCGCCCATCTTAACTATCGGGCTTATCTTAAGCTTACTCTTAGTTATTTTTAATGACCGGGTAATTCCTTACGCGCAGTTTGCCTCGCGCAAAACCTTGATTGATGTCGGGATTAAAAATCCGACTGCCGCGCTTGAGCCGGGAGTATTTATTAATTCTTTCGAAAAATATATTTTATTTGTTTATAGCGTCGACCAGAAAAGAAACCGCTTAGGCAATGTGCGTATTTACGAGCCTCAAGGAGAAGACAAGCCCACCCGCACTATCGTCGCTAAAAAGGGCGAGTTTATCGCGGTGCCGGAAAAAAGCATTATGAAATTAAAACTTATGGACGGCACCTCCGACGAACCTGACCCGGAAAATCCGGCAAATTTCTATAAATTAAATTTTAAGACCTATTTTATGACCTTAAACCTCGCGCAAATGCGCGATAAAGGAAAGGTTGAAAAAAAGCCCAAAGAAATGACCATTAAAGAACTACAAGTCGAAATCAGTAAAATGCGCAAAACCGGAGTTGACCCAATACCGCTGGTCGTACGCGTACAGGAAAAAATAGTCCTGGCATTCTCCTGTTTCTTTTTTGTGCTTATGGGCATACCTTTAGCCATAATCACGCGCCGGCGCGAAAAATCCATTAATTTTGCCATGGCGGTAATTATCGCCGGAATATATTATCCTATATTAATCGGCTGCGAGGCGCTGGCTTTGCAAAGTTCAGTAATTAACCCGTTATTTGTAATGTGGCTTCCTAATATCGCTTTAGGAGCCATAGGAGCCTGGCTTACCTATAAATTATGCGCATATTAGACCGCTACATAGCTAAATCCGTAATAAGTATTTTCTTTGGCTGCCTTTTAACTTTCTTCCTGCTTTATTTAGTTATTGATACTTTTACCAATTTAAGCAATATCCTGAAACAAAAAATCAGCCTCGATATTCTTCTTAGTTATTATTCAGCGTATTTACCGCTTATCTTTGTCCAGGTTTCTCCAATTGCCAGCCTCCTGTCCACGCTGTATTGCTTTGCCGGGCTTAATAAAGGCAACGAAATTATCGCCATGCGCTCAGCAGGATTAAGTATTTGGCAAATCGCTAAATTCTCACTTCTCTTCGGAGTCATTATCAGCATTGTGGTGTTTTGGGTTAACGATAAATTTGTCCCGCAATCTTTAATCACCACCGAAAAACTACACGCGGTTATTGAAGGCCAAACCGATAGAATAAAAGAAAAAGAAGGCGCGGCAATTACTAATCTTTCCATGTATGGCTTAAAAAACCGCCTGTTTTTTGTAAATAAGTTCTCTTTAGCTACCGAGACGATGGAGCAAATCGTAATCTTAGAGCACGACGAAAAACAAAACATTACCAAAAAAATGGTCGCGAATAAAGGAATTTATAAAGACGGAACTTGGAGATTTTATCAATGCATAACTTATAATTTCGATCAAAGCGGGCAGGTTATTGATGAGCCGCAATATATGCCGGAAGAAATAATGACTATTCCTGAATCTCCTCAGGAATTCTTGCACCAAAGGCAGCGGCAGGAATTAATGACCATTGCCGAACTTCAGGATTATATCTGGAGGCTTTCTAAAAGCGGGGCAACTACAGTAATTAGAAACCTAAAAGTAGACCTTTATCAGAAATTTACCACGCCGCTAACCAACATAATTATTATTCTAATGGGCATACCTTTTGCCTTTAAAATGACTAAGCGCGCAACCGGCCTGGCCTCTTTGGGAGTTTCAATTATGGTGGGTTTTGTTTATTATGTAATGTCGGCAATCGGCGTGGCACTAGGCAAAGGCGGATATTTGCCGCCGTTAATTGCAGTATCTACCAGCCATATCATCGTGCTTTCCACAAGCATCTATCTAATCCGCAAACTACGTTAAACAAAACGAAGCGACCGAGGACGAATGTCCGAGGAAGTGCCGAGCCCTCCGGGCGAGGCCAATCTTTTTAAATATAAATCCTCGGAATCCGCGAACCTAATCCACAGGTAATTTCATAAGAAATAGTTCCGGAGTATTCTGCTAATTCTTCAACAGTAATTTTATTATTGCCTTGTGGCCCAATTAAAACTACTTCATCGCCTATATTAACTTTTGTTTTTCCCACATCAACCATAATTTGGTCCATACAAACCCTGCCGCTGATTTTAAAACACCTACCCCCAATTAAAACCCAAGCCTGATTAGATAAATTGCGTGGATACCCGTCGCCATAGCCGATAGGTAAAGTTACAATTGTAGTATCCTTTTTAGTAATATAGATATGGCCGTAGCTTATTCCCTGGCCCTTAGGCAACCGCTTAATATAAACTACTTTTGTTTTAAGGCCAAGTGAGGCTTTAAGGTTTATTTTTAAATCTTTTTTAGGATATAACCCGTAAAGCATCAAGCCTGGCCTAACCATATTAAAATGGCTGCCTTTATATCCGATAACGCCCATGCTGTTTGCCGCGTGCACCAAGGGAATACGGATCCCTTCTTTTTTTAGCTGGCCGATAAGCTGATTAAATAAATTTAATTGTATCTGAGTATACTCGCTATTTACATCCGCGCAGGCTAAATGCGTAAAGACGCCTTCGATATCTATAAATTTTAGCTTACTGGCTTTTTTTATAAAATCGAACGCATCATTATGCAACACCCCGATGCGGTTCATGCCGGTATCTACTTTAATATGCACTTTCGCCTTAAGTTTTGCTTCTAAAGCATAGCCGTTTATGGCAATAACAAGCTCCTCGGTACATACCGTAGGAATAAGGTTATATTCAAATAGCGCCGGGACATCTTTTTCAAAAATCATGCCCAGAATCAAAATTGGCAGTTTAACATTATCTTCCCTAAGTTTTATTCCTTCGTCGATACAAGCAACTGCCAAATAATCCGCGCCGCAAGATTCCAATTTTTTGGAAACCGGAATTATGCCATGCCCATAGGCATCGGCCTTAACACAAGCCATAACTTTGACTTTTGGGCCGATTATTTTTTTAACTTGGGCAAAATTGTGGGCGATATTATCTAAATTAACTTCTGCCCAGGTCGGCCGGTAGCTAACAACTTTAATCTCTACGCGCATATTTAATGCTTCCTTATCTGACACTCTTTCGGATAAAGATAAATCGGTTCAATATTAAACGTGTTACTTATTTTTTTGC
Organism: Candidatus Omnitrophota bacterium; assembly: GCA_043808405.1. Classification (GTDB taxonomy): domain Bacteria; phylum Omnitrophota; class Gorgyraeia; order Gygaellales; family Profunditerraquicolaceae; genus JAZDEX01. The sequence continues at coordinate 6,181 of JAZDEX010000034.1, forward strand.
TTTTTATCTTTATTAAAGCCTGCTCAATGATATTGTGGCCCTTGGGATACCAGCAATCCTTGTCTAAAATAGATACTTCGCCTAATTCGCAAATAAGTTTTTCTTTATAAAGGGGGATTGCATCTCCTAGGAATATCAACTTTGCCTTGTATTTCGCGGCTTTGATTTTTTTAATCAATTCATCCATGGTTATTAATAGATAAGGCGATTTTTTCTTCAAACCATTAGCGCTTGTCTGATATATACAAGCATACACCATATTTCTCTTGGCATCAACTAGCGGAATAATTATACCTGATTCTTCTTTGGCGTTACTGGCCAATAAATCCAGAGTCTCGACGCCGGCTATCGGTAAATCTAGCGCCCAGGCAAAGCCTTTTATCGTCGCCAACCCCACGCGTATACCGGTAAAAGAACCCGGGCCAAGGCCGCAGGCAAAATAATTCACATCTTCTATCTTCCACTTAAGCGCATCGAGTATTCTTTTTATAATTGGCGCTAGTAGCGTTGCCTGTTTGACCCCAAGCTCAATATTATATTCATAAATTTTTACGCCGTCATAAGCGCCGATACTTAAAACTTTAGTCGTAGTATCAATGCCTAAAATCTTCATTTATTTTCTCCAGTAATGTTTCATAACGCGCCCCGTAAGCCTTAAATTTAATTAATCTGCTCAGATCTTTGGCCAAAGATAACTCCACCTTTAAATATTCTTTAGGCAAAAGATAATCCAACCTGTCCGCCCATTCAATGACCGCCACGCCGCCATTATAGAAATACTCTTCATAGCCTAAATCAATTATTTCTTTAGGATCCTTTAATCTATATAAATCAAAATGATAAAGCGGCGGATTAACTTTAGTGTACTGGCGAATAAGCACAAAAGACGGGCTAACCACCTTTTCTTTTTTTATACCCATCCCCCAAGCGATGCCTTTAGTTAAAACTGTTTTCCCTGAACCCAAATTGCCAAATAAACAGATTATATCCCCTCCTTTTAGAAGCTGGGACATTCTCTTACCTAAATGTAAGGTCTCTTTGGGTGACTTAGAAATAATCTGCATAATTAAAAATGCCTAAACCCCTTAGGGCGTAAAGGCTTTTGCCTCTTTACTTTATCTACTATATTAAAGCCTAGGCTTTGGCCTAAAATTTCGCCGATAGCGTAAAAATTATGCGTTTTTAATTTCATAATCTTTCTTGCTTCTTGCTTAGAGGCGCTAAACAGAAGTTCAAAATCTTCGCCCATCGAAAGCGCCTCTTCTAAACCACGCGCGTCCAGGCTCACCGGAATAAGATCTTCATAAATTACCGCGCCTTTTTTGCTTTCCTTTAATATATGCATAAGGTCTTGGGTTAAACCATCAGAAATATCAATCATAGAATTAATTTTAAATTTATTAACCAACACCCTGGCTTCTTTAAGGCGAGGGGTAAAACTTAGGTGTTTTCCGCGGATCGAGCCCCCAAGCTCGCCGCTCACAAAAATAATATCCCCTTTTTTCGCGCCGCTTCTTAAAACTAGCCTTCTCTTTTCAACTTCACCGATCATGCTCACATCAATAACTAAATTTTCTGACCGGCTTATATCCCCGCCAACAATATTTATTTTATAAACTTTTGCAAGATCAAACATACCTTGGGAAATACGCTCTATTATTTCAACCGGCATATTCTTAGGAATCCCCATGGCAATAACGCAATGCCGCGGGGTCCCGCCGCAAGCGGCAATATCACTAATAGAAATCGCCACTGCCTTTCTGCCGATTAACTCCGGTTTGGCCTTAAGAGTAAAATCAACCCCCTCAACAATCATATCGCAGGTCATAAGCATGTATTTATCTTGAGTAAACTTTATGACTGCGCAATCATCGCCTGAGCCCTTCACCACCGAAGAATCAAGCTTAATATGCTTTTTAAATCTTTCGATCAATCCAAATTCACCGATTTTATTTAGCAGCATAACATCTTTCTAATATTTTCTTTATAAGGAGCCTTAATAACTCCTTTATCACTTACTATCGCCGTAATTAACCCACTCGGCGTAACATCAAATGCCGGATTATATACTTTTACTTCGCGAGGCGCGATTGCTTTAGCAAAAAATAACTCCGTCATTTCCGCGCGCGGCCTTTCTTCTATAATTATACCCTTTCCTGAACTTATTTTTAAATCAAAAGTTGATTTAGGCGCGGCAATATAAAACGGGATTTTGTGATGCTTAGCTAAAACCGCCAATGAATAAGTGCCTATTTTATTCGCCGTATCGCCATTTGCCGCAATCCGGTCTGCGCCAGCAATAACCCTATCGATTTTACCCTGGCGCATAAGTGTGGCCGCCATATTATCGCAAATTAATGTTACATCGATGCCTTTTTTAAATAACTCCCAAGCAGTCAACCGCGCGCCCTGCAGCATTGGCCGAGTCTCGCAGGCAAATACTTTTATTTTTTTACCCTCTTCGCAAGCCCGATATATTACGCCCAATGCCGTACCATAATCAATCGTCGCTAATATTCCAGCATTACAAACCGTAAGAATAGCCTCCCCGCTTTTAAAAAGCTTAGCCCCGTATTTACCTATATTGCGGCAGCTAACGCGATCTTCTTCTATTATATTCTGCGCTTCATTAAATAATGCCTTTTTTATAAAAGCTATCGGATGAATTTTATTGTCTAAGGCAACCTGGCGCATTCTCTCTAGTCCCCAAAATAAATTCCGCGCTGTAGGCCGCGATGAGCCAATATAAACAATTACTTTATTCAACTCTCTCTCAAATCGCGCAAAATTCACAGCTTTAGAATCCTTAACCCCTAAATATACGCCTAATCCCGCAGCCGCGCCCAACGCCGGCGCCCCGCGCACCTGCATCACCTTGATTGCATGCCAAAGCTTCTTTATATCTTTAATATAAACGTACTTAAACTCCAGCGGCAACTTTGTCTGGTCGATTAATTTAATACAACCATTACTCCATTCTATTGTTTTAATCTCCATGCATCAATCTCCTCAATTCCCTCCCCCTTGTGGGGAGGGTGAGGGAGGGGGTAGAAACGCTTATTCTCCCCCCTCCCCTAGCCCCTCCCGCAAGGGGAGGGGAAATCATAATATTATAACCCTATTATCCTCGCCAACAAACTCTTCTTCACCTTAATCGCCGCCTTAGGGCAGACTTCTTGACAGCAAAAACAGGCAATACACCCTGAATAATCAAAAGCTATCCAATTATTATTTAATCTTATAATCTTACTCGGACAAGCCTTAACGCATGCCTCACATCGAATACATTTCTCATACAAAACATACGGCCGCAGCTTAATTAATAATTTTATTAGATTAATAACTGGCTTAGGAAGCTTTGTAGCCATGGATGAAGTTGGTAATAAAAACGGCTTTCCAATAACATCTTCTAACTTCTCCCCCTTAACCTCTATTTTATTAAAATCTAATTCGCCCAAGCCGCGCTTATAAGCTATTTTATTAGTCAACACATCCAATGGGTTAACCCCCATAATCCGCGCCATAGCCGCGTCCAACGCTACCCCATCACTTGAAGCAAGAATTAAATTTAATTGCCGCAAGCTCCCGCTTGTGCCCGGGCCATCGCCTTCCATCGCCGTAATTGCGTCAATAATAGTTAACGCGGGTTTAACTTTCTCATAAATATCAACCAAAATTCCAGCAAAATCATCCACAATAAAATATTTTTTATGCACTTCTGTTTTATATGTCCCGGAAACTAACCCAAAAAGATTCTTTACTGCCCCGGTTAAAGTCGTCAACCCATGCGTCTTAAACTTAGGAATAGAAACTATATAATCACAATTATCTATCGCCGTAGTCAGAATAAATTTACCGTGCCAACGCCTCTTTTCTAATTTAATTAAATCTACGCCTTCCTCAAGGCATATTTTCTTTACTCCGGAAAGCTCATAGACATTATCCACGTTTTCTATATGTATTCCCCAAACACTCGGGCTATCCCCTAAAGAAATTTTGCAATTTATTTCTTTAAGTATTCTTATTACTGCGCGGATTACTTCCGGATGCGTACATACCCCTGCCTCAGGCGCAACTCCCATTAAAAGATTAGGCTTTACTAAAACTCGTGAGCCGGGTTTAATAAAATTACTTATCCCGCCCAATAAATCAATTGCCCGCCTAACGGAATCCTGCACGAGCGCTGATTCATAACTAGGGCATTTTGTAATGGCGATTTTTGAATTCATTTTAAATTAAAAAACTTTATGGCATTAGAAGTAGTAACCTCAGCTATCTTCTCAAAAGTTAAGCCTTTTAGTTTTGCCACTTCCTGCGCTAATAATTTCACATAAGACGGATCGTTTCTTTTCCCACGCATGCCTTCCGGAGGCAAAAACGGCGCATCGGTTTCTAACATCATCCGCTCTAAAGGAGTACTTGTAACTAATTCTCGTAAATCCCCGGCCTTTTTATAAGTAATATTACAAGTATAGGAAACAAAAAATCCCAAATCAAGGCAATTTTTTAAAAAATTATCATCCCCGGAAAAACAATGCACCACCGCGCGTATCGGCATTGCCTCTTTTAATACTTTTAAAGTATCAACCTGCGCCTGACGGCTATGAATCACTAAAGGTAAATCTAATCTTTTAGCTACATTAACTAAAACTTTAAATAACGGCATTTGGTTTTCGGGTTTCGAATAATTCTTATAATAATCCAAACCCACTTCACCAATTGCCACAACTTTATTATTTCGCGCTAAAGCCTCTATTACCTCTTCAACATCAGCCGGAAATTGATCTGCCTCATGCGGATGAAGCCCTACAGTTGCGTAAACACAATCGTATTTTTTAGCTAGAGCTACCGAATCTTGGGAACCTTTGAGGCTGGAGCCGATATTAATAATATAATTAATACCTTCTTCTTGGGCGCCAGAAATAACTGCATCGCGGTCTGAATCAAAATCTGAAAAATCTAAATGGCAGTGGGTATCTATTAACATGTGTGTATGTAGGGGCGGCCTTTATGGCCGCCCGATCATCATTAGGGCGCCCACAAGGGGCGCCCCTACAAAAATAAAACATCTATTTATTTTTTGATTCAATACGCGGAAATAAAGGAATCCCTTTATGTATTTGCTCCTGGCCCAACTGTTCTTTAATCGACTTAGCCGTCTCGGGCATAAAGGCTTTAATATAATTTGCAGTCGCTCTTATTACATCGACTAACAGCCGAATAAATATTTTAAGCTCTTCGGCTTTATTTTCTTTAGCCAAATTCCAAGGCTTGGTTTGCTCAACATACTTATTAGCTAAATTAATCAACTCCCAGATCTCAAAGAGAGCCAAACTGAAATTAAAATCATGATCCGCGCGCAAATCTAAAGTTATTTTATCAGTAAAATCAGATTTAAGTTTAACTTTTATGGCTTCGGCTGCTTCATCTAATTTTAATTTATGAATATCCACATCAGGAACCGCGCCTTGGTAATATTTCTCGACCATAGTCAACGTGCGGTACACAAGATTGCCTAAATCATTAGCCAAATCTCCATTAAATCTTTTAATAATCGCGTTTTCCGAAAAATTTCCGTCCAGGCCAAAGGGCACATCGCGCAATAAAAAGTAGCGGTAAGTATCTATGCCATATTTATCCGCCATGTCCAAAGGCGAAACCACATTGCCTTTAGACTTAGACATCTTAGAATCCCCAATCAGCCACCAGCCATGAGCAAAGATAGTCATATCTTTTGGCAGCTCTATCCCCACCGCATGCAGCATAATCGGCCAATAAACCGCGTGATGGCGCAAAATATCCTTTCCAATTAAATGCACAACCTGGGAATCTTGAGCCCACCATTTAGACGCATATTCTCCCTGCTCATTAAAACTACCCACCGCGCTAATATAGTTTATCAACGCGTCAAACCAGACATAAGCCACATGCTCCGCGCTAAAGGGCAAAGGGATGCCCCAGGATAATCGCGCCCGAGGGCGAGAAATACATAAATCATTCAAAAGATTACCTTCTAGAAAACTTAAAATTTCATTATGACGGTTTTCCGGGCGGACAAAATTCTTATTTTCCTTGATATGCTTAATCAACCAATCCTGATATTTGGATAATTTAAAAAAATAATTCTTTTCACTTATTTTTTCTACTGGCCTTTGGCAATCCGGGCAGATATTTTCCGTTAACTGTGTCTCGGGCCAAAAAGTTTCGCAGGGCGTGCAATACCAGCCATTGTAAACCGCCTCATAGATATCGCCTTTTTTATAAAGAATATCCAAGAAACGCTGCACGGTTTTTTTATGACGTTCTTCTGTAGTGCGGATAAAATCGTTATGAGAAATATTTAGCTTAACCCACAAAGCTTTAAATTGCTGGCCCACTTTATCTACAAATTCTTGAGGCTTGAGCCCAGCTTCTAGAGCGGCTTTTTGTATCTTTTGGCCATGCTCGTCAGTGCCGGTTAAAAACCACACTGCCGCCTGGCCTAAAACCGAACGCATCTGCCGCGCTAAAGCATCCGCGGCAATATTAGTATAAGAATGCCCGATATGCGGGGCAGCATTTACATAATAAATAGGAGTGGTAATGTAGAATTTATTTGCCATATTATTTTTCTGGGAAAATCACTTTGACCTGCGCGCCGCCATCTTCTAATTCCACAGTTGCCGAGCGTTTGAACACATTAATACTGATTACTTTGCCTTTCCCCTGAGGCGTAGTGATACGTTCGCCTTCACGGGGCAAGCCCTTAGATAACATTTTATAAGTCTCGTATTCAAAAGATAAACAGCACATTAAGCGGCCACAAATCCCGGATATTTTAGGCGGATTTAACGATAGCCCCTCTTCTTTAGCCATCTTAATCGTTACTGGCTCAAAATCTTTTAAAAACTTAGCGCAGCAAAGCTCTCTCCCGCACGGCCCGAAACCACCAAAAATCTTAGCCTCATCACGCACACCAATCTGCCTTAATTCAATGCGCGCCTTAAAAATCTTAGCTAAATCTTTAACCAAATTTCTAAAATCTACGCGGCCTTCAGCAGTAAAATAAAAAACAATCTTGGAACGGTCAAAAGAATATTCCGCGGAAACTAGTTTCATATCCAATTTATGCTCTTCTATTTTTTTAACACAAGAAATAAACGCTTCCTTGGCCTTACATCTATTTTCGCAAACTTGTTTCAAGTCTTTTTCTTCGGCCAGGCGAATAATCCTTTTTGGCGCGTCCTTAGATTCTTTATCTTCCGCGGAAGCCTCTTTCGCCGCGACAATTTGCCCGTAATCCATCCCACGGTCGTGTTCAACCACTACATAATCGCCTTCTTTACAATTTACGCTGCCCTTAATATATGAATAAACTTGGCCCTTATCTCTTAATCTGACAAAAATTACGCCTTCCATAGCTCCACCTTTAAGTTTGCCTGCAGCAATTTTACATTTATATTGTGCTCCAAATAATAAATTGCCTGTGAAATAAACCTTAAAATATCATCCAGTTCCGTAAATGTGTAACGCGGTATATTTTTTAATAAGTCAGGCTTACGATCCAAATTAATCAGCTCGCTACCAGACGTGCCTATTTTTAAAATATACATATCCCGGAACCAACTTGCTAAAATATTCAAAGAAGCGCGCACCTGGCTTCTTTTTTGCCCCAATAAATTATCTATTCCTGACTTTCTAGAAAGCACAAATTCATCAATAATCAAGTTTTTATGTTTTAATATATCCGCCTCTTTAAGGCTTAAAGCCGCCCCTAAGCGGCCTTCGCAAAAATAAGCCAAGAAATGCGCTAATTCTTTTCCTAAAGCATACTCACTAAACAAAACATTTTCTAATTGAGCCTAGGAACTGGATAGAACTTAATCGCCTGGCAGCGCGAAATTATTGTCTTTAACAATAGATTTGGCTTATCGCTTAAAAGAATAATCACGCTCTCACCCGGAGATTCTTCAAGCGTCTTTAAGAAAGCATTGCCGGAAGCCTGATTAAGGCTATGCGCATTCTTAATAATAAAAACCTTAAATCTGCCTTCGTAAGGCCTTAAACTTATCTGGCTTTGCAGGTTACGAATATCTTCAATTTTAATCTCGGCATCCTCACTATCAACAATATGCACATCCGGATGTTGGTTGCTCTCTATTTTTAAACAAGACGGGCATTTATCGCAAGAATCTAAATTATTTTCTTTACAATTTAGCGCCTTGGCTAAAGTTTTCGCGGTCAGAACCTTACCCACGCCCTCCGGCCCCAAAAAAAGATACCCCCGCGCCAAGCGCGCATTCTTCATGTGGCCTTGCAATATTTCCAAAGAACTATCTTGACCTTTTATATCAGAAAATGACATATCGTCTCACCAATCTGTGAACGAAAGGATGTGTCATTGCGAGCGACCAAAGGGAGCGAAGCAATCTTGACAAGATTGCTTCGTCGCTACGCTCCTCGCAATGACACGTTGTATCACCAGTTTCCTAATCTCTTTTTGCGTAGTAAGTTTATCCTCAGCGACTTTAACTATTTTTATTCTACGCGATTCTTGTTTTGCTAATGCTAAATAACCATTTCTTACCCGCGCATGATATTCTAATGAACGCTGTTCAATACGATCCTTGGAAAATTCACGATGCTTAAGCCCTTTTTCAATCGGTAAATCCAAAAATATTGTTAAATCCGGCTTTATCTTATGCGTGGCAATCGCGCCAATATATTTTATCTCCTTAACATCCATCCCTAAACCAAAACCCTGATAGCAAATAGTTGAATCCAAGAATCTATCAGCGATTACTATTTTACCCGCCCTTAGCGCCGGTTCAATTATTTCCGCAACCACCTGCGCCCGCGCTGCCATATAAAGCAGCATCTCACACACCGGCGACATCAAATCATTCTTCGCGTCGAGCAAAATATCGCGAATCTTCTCACTAATCTTAACGCCCCCCGGCTCTCGCAAATACACCACAGGCTCGCCCCGCTCTTTCAAATAATCATAGAGCATCTTAGACTGCGTACTCTTCCCACACCCTTCAGAGCCTTCAAATGTAATAAATTTGCCTGACATAATTATTTTCCTACAACTTCCTACGCCAAGTGGTAACACCCTTTTCGTCCTCGAGAATAATGCCTTGTGCTTCTAAATCTTTGCGGATCTGATCTGAAAGAGCGTAATTTTTATTTTTGCGTGCTTCTTCGCGCTCAGCGATCTTGAGCGTAATTTCTTCATCACTAAATGAGCCGGTTTTAACAGCTTCAAGCGAAATACCTAAGATGCTTAAAAATTCTTTTAGGGTGTCGCGCACGCTGAAGATAAATGGGGACGGTTCTCGCAGAGAACCGTCCCCTAGCCGCTTATTCACTAAATTCACTAAATCAAATACGCAAGCTAAGGCCTGCGGCGCATTAAAATCATCATCCATCGCCTCAACAAATCTCATCCTTAAATCTTCTATCTCTTTAACGCTTTCACTGGTGACTGGTGACTGATGACTGATGACTACACGGTCGATTTTATCTATTAATATATGAATTCTCTCTAATGCGGCAATTGTTTCTTCTATCTTTTTTTCACTATAATCAATGGGATGCGAGTAATGCGCGGATAAAAAGAATAATTTTAAAATATCCGCATCTTTATATTTCGCCAAAAAATCTTTTATAGTAATAAAATTACCCAACGATTTAGACATCTTCTGTGAATTAATCGTTAGTAGCCCATGATGAATCCAATATTTAGCAAATTGTTTTCCCGTTGCGCTCTCAGCTTGCGCAATCTCGTTTTCATGATGCGGAAAGATTAAGTCGCGGCCGCCGGCATGAATATCTAAAGTGTCGCAGCGCAAATATTTCTGGCTCATAGTCGAACATTCAATATGCCAACCCGGACGGCCAGCGCCCCAAGGGCTCTCCCAAGAAGGATCTCCCGGCTTAGATTTTTTCCAAAGCGCAAAATCCAGCGGATCAACCTTAGCCTCATCAGATTCTTTACGCACACCGCTTAACATATCATCAATACCCTGCCCAGAAAGTTTCCCATAATCCTTAAATTTGCGCACGCTAAAATAAACGCCTGTATCCGTAACATAAGCAAAACCGCTATGAATCAATGCCGCAATATACCTAATTATCTGCGGGATATTTTTAGTTGCCCGCGGCTCCGCGTCCCCATCCTTAATCCCCGCAGCCACGCCAAGTGATTCCAAATCCTCATAATAACTTTTAATATATTTATCCACTAACTCTTGCCAATTACATTTCAATTCATTGGCGCGGTTAATAATCTTATCGTCAATATCAGTAATATTGCGCACAAAATTAACTTTGAATCCACGATATTCCAGATAACGCCGAATCACATCAAAAATATACAAACTGCGCGCATGCCCTATATGACATTCGTCATAAACAGTCACGCCACAGGTATACATATTCACCTGCGGCGCTTTCAAAGGCTCAAAGGATTCTTTTTTTCTAGTTAATGAATTATAAATCTGGATAGGCATTATTGTATTGATTCAACTCATAGAAGTATCCGTCAGTGTCATTGCGAGCCCGAAGGACGAAGCAATCTTTTTAAAAAGATTGCTTCGTCGCTATCGCTCCTCGCAATGACACGAACACTTCTAATGGTTGAACTGTTACGCATTATTTATTCTCCAGCTTCTCAATTCTCTTCTCCAACTCTTCTATATTCTGCATAATCGGATCTACGATATGAATATGGTCCAAAATGACATCTATTCTTTTCCCATCCTGCTTAGTAATCCTGCCTGGTACGCCTACCACGGTAGAATTCGCAGGGACATCCTTATTAACCACGGCATTGGCTCCAATATAAGAATTATCTCCGATCATAATATTACCCAATACTTTAGCCCCGCCTCCGATAACCACATTATTTCCAATAGTCGGATGGCGTTTTCCTTTTTCCAGGCCTGTACCGCCCAGAGTCACTTCTTGATACAAAAGCACGTCATCGCCAATAATCGCAGTTTCACCAATTACAACCCCCATGCCATGGTCGATAAAAAAGCGTTTGCCGATCTTAGCCCCCGGATGTATCTCAATCCCAGTGCAAAAGCGTGCGGCCTGGCTTAATAGGCGCGCAAAAAAATAAAAATGCATTTTATAAAAAATGTGCGCAAAGCGATACCACATTAGAGCATGCATCCCAGGATACAAAAGCAACACTTCCAGAAAACTCTTTGCCGCAGGGTCTTTTTTGCGCGCCGCAATTATGTCCTCGCGAAAAATAACCGCAAGAATCAAAATTTTAGCAAGAGATAAAACCACTAATAAAAGTAATATTTGTATTAGGCAATTCATATTAACCCTCCTTAATCAACGTTACTACCGCAAAACTAGCGATCGCTTGTTTTTGGCCAATCTCGCCCAGCCCTTCATTAGTTTTACCTTTTATGCTTACCAATTCTTCATTAATATGCATAATCTTAGCCAAATTACTACTAATCTGCTTTTTAAAAGGCATGAGTTTAGGCTCTTCAGCGATTATTATCGCATCAATATTATTAATGCGCCAGCCTCTCTGCTCAAGCAAATGAACAATCATCTTAAGCAGCTCGGTGCTGCGGATATTTTCGTATTTAGGATCAGTATCCGGAAATTTCTCGCCGATATCGCTTTCGCCAGCTGCGCCAAGCATGGCGTCACAAATAGCGTGGATTAAAACATCGGCGTCAGAATGCCCCAAGAGCCCTTTAACATAAGGAATCTCCACTCCACCTAGAAATAACGTCCTGCCTTCTACTAAGCGGTGAATATCATAGCCGATGCCAGTTTTTTGTATCATCTTAAATTCTTTGCTATCGCCTGCGCCAAAACCAAATCCTCCGGCGTAGTTATTTTAATATTATTATATGAGCCCAAAACAATTTTTACTTTTTTCCCCAACTTCTCAACTAAACTTGCATCATCAGTAACTTTTTCATTTCCAAATTTTCTATATGCCTCTAAAAGTAAATCTTTATTAAACACCTGTGGCGTCTGTATCTCCCACAACCGGCTTCTATCTAGCGTCGCCCTAACTACTAAGGCCTGACTACTGCCTACTGCTTTTATCGTCGCCTTCACCGGCACCCCTACAATAGCCGCACCGGATTTTTGCGCCTGAGCTATTGAAAAGCGCACAATTTTACTATCGATAAACGGCCGCCCGGCATCATGGATCAAAACCATATCGCCCTCTGCCACTTTAAGCCCGTTAAATACTGAATCCTGACGCCTTGCCCCGCCTAAAATTATTTTCTTAGCCTTATTAATCCTATATTTCTTTACTACTTTGCGTATACCTTGAATATTATCCGGATTCGCCGCTATAATTATTTCTTTAACGCGCGGCTCTTTATTTAAAACTCTTAAAGCGTAAATTATTGCCGGTTTACCGTCTATATTTATCAGGGGCTTGGCGGTTTTAGACTTTAAGCGCAAACCCTTCCCGGCAGCCACGACGATCGCACTTACAGAGCTCATCGATCTAACTTTGTAAAAATCATCCGTCCAGCCTGAGTTTGCAACACAGAAGTCACTACAACTTTTATTTCCTGGCCTACCAGCCTGCGCGCATCTTCAACCACAATCATCGTTCCGTCATCAAGATAACCAACTGCCTGATTATGCTCTTTGCCTTCGCGCAGCAATTTTACCTGCATATGCTCACCCGGAAAAACTACCGACTTTAAGGCATTGGCCAGCTCGTTAATATTTAGAACCTTAACCCCTTGCAAACTTGCGACTTGGTTCAAATTAAAGTCAACAGTGAGAATTTTTCCTTCTAATAATTTTGCCAGTTTTACTAACTTCGCGTCAACTTCAGGGGTATCCGTAATCTCTTCCTCATGAAATGTAATATCTGTCCCGAGCTCTTTTTGCATAACGTGTAAAACTTCCAAGCCCCTGCGGCCTCTTTGGCGCTTAATTGGGTCAGTTGAGTCGGCAATTTGCTGCAGCTCTTTTAAAACAAATTTCGGGATAACAATTTTACCATCGATAAATTTTGTCTTTAATATATCCGCGATCCTGCCGTCAATAATAACACTGGTATCGATTAAAATCACGCCCTGGGCATCATTTTGCCGCTTAAGCCGCACATAAGGAATAATAATATTAAACTCATCCTTGCCGCGCAAAGCAATAACCATACTTAAATAACAGAACATTAAAGTCAAAGTTACTTTCGCCACCGCGAATGCCTGCGGAGTAATCGGCGCTAAAGATAACGCGTCTATAACTAACTTCGCCATAATTAACCCGAGTATCAATCCGAATACCGCGCTGGAAAGCCCTTTAACCGATACCTGGCGCATCCCCAATTCAACCAAAATAACAATACCCGCGACCGCAGCGCCAATAAGTATGCCGACGATTCCTGAACCCACGCCTTGAGACCCCAACAATTGGTAGCCAATAGCCGAACTTCCCACCAAAAACAACAACCTCAATAATAGTAAATTCATATAACTGCCTCCATTGTTTCTACTTCTTTAATAAAATATCCAAAGCCTCTTTGAGGCTGGCAACCGGAATTAATTCCAGAGAATCTTTCTTTTCTAACCCCTTAAAATTATTCCTTGGCAATATGCAATGTTTAAATCCTAGCCTTTCGGCCTCGTTAATACGCAGATTTACCTGAGAAACACTTCTAATTTCTCCTGCTAAGCCTACCTCCCCTATAACCACCGTTTGCGGTATTACAACTATATCGCGAAAACCCGAGGCCACAGATACTGCCACCGCTAAGTCCGCTGCCGGGTCTTCCACTTTTACGCCTCCGGCTACATTTACAAAAATATCCTCGGCTTCTAAATGTAGGCCAATCCTTTTTTCTAATACCGCGACTAGTAAACTTAAACGATTAAAATCAAACCCCTGAGAGCGCCTACGGGCATAACCAAAACTCGAATGCGAAACTAAAGACTGCATCTCAACGAGTAATGGCCGCGTCCCCTCCATTACAGAAGTCACCACCGACCCACATACGTCTTCGGGCTTCTCAGATAAAAATATTTCCGACGGATTCTTTACTTCAGCCAACCCCGCAGCGCCCATCTGAAAAACCCCGATTTCATTGGTCGAGCCAAACCTGTTTTTTACCGCGCGCAAAATTCTATAAGTTGAAAATCTATCGCCTTCAAAATAAAGCACTGTATCTACAATATGCTCCAAAACTCTCGGGCCGGCAAGCGTGCCTTCTTTAGTAACATGGCCGATAATAAAAACCGTAATACCTTTGGTTTTAGCTAACTGTGTTAGGATTCCCGCGCTTTCTCTGACTTGGGTCACACTGCCGGCAGCAGAACCTATCGAAGGCTCAAAGATCACCTGAATTGAATCAATCACCACAACCTGCGGCTTAATTTTATTTATGTATTCTACAATTAGAGATAAATCTGTCTGATTAACAATATAGAGTTCATCTGAATCAATCTGGCCTAAACGCTCGGCCCTGAGTTTTGTCTGCGCGGCCGATTCCTCGCCGCTTATATAGAGAACTTTAATTTTAGATTTAGTCAGTTGGCTAGAAACCTGCAGCGCGATAGTAGATTTGCCTATCCCCGGATCCCCGCCAATTAAAATAACCGAACCCGGGACTATTCCGCCGCCTAAAACCCGGTCTAATTCCGAGATCTCGATTTTAATACGCGCGGCGCCTTTAACTTCTACATCGCGCAATAAAACCGGGCCATCTTTATACAAAGACGGCCTTTCATTCACACGCGGCGCGTTTTGCACAAAATCTTCCTCGATAAAAGAATTCCAACTATTGCAATCCGGGCATTTACCCAGCCATTTTGGCGATTGATACCCGCATTTCTGGCAGGAAAATATAATCTTTGTTTTCATTTAGCCGCTATTTCCACGCAAAACTTACGCCTTACTTATTCTCTTTTGTTTTTATTAAAAGCTTCCAGGGGTGCTTTTTAATATCGGTGGTAAAGGCTTCTAGATTATTATAGAGAGAGTCGTCAAAAAGAAGTTTCCCGATCGTGCCTTTACCTTCCCTTATATTAAGAATACCCGCCTCTAAATTGTAGGCGATACTCTTGGCTAATCTGGTTACTTCCTGCATGGGAACCGGATCTTCTCCAATTAACTCTTCATCTTGAGCAAGAAACTGCGCGTAATTTTTCCCGGGCATAATTTCAATATATTTCTCGCCTAAAAGCCCGAGAGTATTTACCCAAGCGGCTGAATCTATGGGAATCCTAGTTTTATCATCCACCCAACAGGATATTTTTACTTTTGTTTTTAATTGCTCCGGGTCAACCACAAAATCTATATCCTTAACCTCGCCCACATCTACGCCGGCAAACCGGACCGGAGCGCCGACCTTAACTCCATTAACAAAACCGAAAACAACCTTCACCTTATGCCCGGAGGTCCAGGTCTTAAATTTTCCGATCATCAGGACGAAAATAACTAAAATAATAAGCCCAGTAAAAACAAAAACGCCAACTTTTAATTCTAGCTTACTTTTTCCAAAGACCATTTTTCCCCTCCATTTATCCTATATAGCTCATTTATATTTATTTAAATTATCCAGTCCGTCGGTAATCGGGCCGCGGGCAAGCCCATTGATAAACTGATGCACCACCGGGTCTTGCGTGGCCTGAACCTGGGCAGCTGAGCCCTCAAAAATAATTTTCCCCAAATAAAACATAGCAATTCTATCGGCAATTTTATACGCGCTCTTCATATCATGAGTTACAACTATAGAAGTAACTTTCAATTTATCATGCAAGCTACGGATTAAATCATTAATCGCGTCCGCGGTAATCGGATCCACGCCGGTAGTCGGCTCATCGTAAAGTATTATTTCGGGCTTAATGCAGATTGCCCGCGCCAGCGCCACGCGCTTTTTCATGCCGCCGCTTAATTCTGAAGGCATAAGATTTTCAATTCCAGCTAAGCCCACCAAACTTAAGGATTCTTCAATCCTGCCCATTAATTCTTTTTTCTCTATATGCTGATGCTCAATCAAACCAAAACCCACATTCTCGCCTACAGTCAAAGAATCAAAAAGCGCGCCGCCCTGAAAAACCATGCCTATCCTCATGCGAAGCGAGCTTAATTCTTGGCTATTTAACTTGCTAATTTCTTTATTATCAACAAAAACCTCGCCGCTATCCGGATGCATAAGCCCAACAATATGTTTTAACAAAACACTCTTGCCGCATCCAGAACGGCCAATAATAACGCAAGTAGTGCCGCGTTCTATCTTCAAGTTTAAGCCGGTTAAAACCTGATGGCTGTTAAAAGATTTATATAAATTTTTTATGTCGATCATGGGAATACAAAATAAAATATGGCGGTAAAGAAACAATCTGCCATAATGATTAAAATAAATGACTCAACCACCGAGCGCGTTGTGGCCACGCCTACCCCTTCTGCCCCGCCTTCAACATTAAAGCCCTCATAACAGCTGACAATAGCAATAATCATACCAAAGAAAATACTTTTAAATAAACCGGTAAATAAATCTTTAAATAAAATTGAATCGCGGGTAACCTGTATATAAAGGCTGGAAGAAATCCCCAAACGGTATACGCACATCACATAACTTCCTAAAATACCGATAAAATCCGCGAACAAAGTTAATATCGGAAGCATAATGCTTAAGGCCAAGAAGCGCGGCACCACTAAATATTGCACCGGATTTGTCGCTAAGGTCTCCAGCGCGTCTATCTGCTCACTCACCTGCATAGAACCTAGCTCCGCGGTAATTGAAGCCCCTACACGCCCAGCTACAACCAGCGCGGTAATTACCGGGCCCAATTCCCTGACTAAAGAAAGGGCAACAATGCTGGCAATATACATTTCCGAACCCATGCGCTGCATAAACACCGCGGTCTGCAAAGCAAAAATTATACCGATAAACATCGCCACCAGCGCCGATATCGGAAGGCTGTCTACCCCGGCTTTTTTAGACTGCTCGATAAAACGCTTGCCGTTAAAAGGCGGCATAAACATAAAATAAAAATTCTGCAGGGTCAAATTAATTAACCCGCCGAAAAAGTAGAAAAATTCAAACGTCCTTGCCCCTATTAAAATTAGGAATTCTTTCATATTATTCAAAAAATAGCTCTTCGTTTTTACGCGATACCTTAACTACCTGGCCATCTTGATATTTCTTAGAGATTATCTCCGAGGCAAGTGGATCCTCTAAAAACCTCTGTATTGTCCTCTTAAGGGGCCGCGCTCCAAATACCGGATCAAAGCCCTTTTCAATCAAGAAATCTTTTGCCTCCTGGTTAACTTCCAAAGTCACGCCCTGTTCCTTAAGGCGGCCGGCAACGTGGGCTATTTCAATATCAACAATGCGCAGCAAATCTTCTTTAACTAAAGGCCTAAAAACGATTATATCATCCACACGGTTTAAAAACTCCGGTTTAAATGTATGCTTAACCTCTTCAAGAAGTTTATCTTTCATCTCCTGATAAGTAACATCTTCTTTTTGCGCCTTAAAACCCAAAGATCCGGTCTTGCGGATTAAATCCGCGCCGACGTTAGAAGTCATGATAATCACTGTATTCCTAAAATCAACTTTTCTGGCAAAGCTATCTGTCAGGCGGCCCTCTTCAAAAACCTGCAATAATAAATTAAATACATCAGGATGCGCCTTCTCAATTTCATCAAGCAGAATTACTGAATATGGCCGGCGCCGGACCTTCTCAGTTAGCTGCCCGCCCTCTTCATAACCCACATATCCCGGAGGAGCGCCGATTAAACGCGAAACATTAAACTTTTCCATATACTCAGACATATCCAGTTGAATTAAAGCATCCTCATCGCCAAACATAAACTCCGCTAATGCCCGAGCTAACAAACTCTTACCTACACCGGTAGGCCCTAAGAAAATAAACGAGCCAATAGGCCGGCGCGGATCTTTAATCCCGGCGCGCGACCTTCTCACGGCGTGGGCAATAGCGTCAATGGCTTCATTTTGCCCGACCACGCGCTTATGCAGTTCGCCTTCAATCTTCATTAATTTCTCGCCCTCTTTTTCCTCTAATCTAAATATAGGGATACCTGTCCACTGGGCGATAATTTTAGCAATTTCTTCTTCGCCAACCTCAGGCCGCATTTTATCTTTCGCCAAAGACCATTCTTTATTTAGTTGCTCCAACTCCTGGCGCGCTTGACGTTCTTGATCGCGCAAAGACGCCGCTTTTTCAAAATCCTGGGATTTAATAAATGATTCTTTTTCTTTGCGCAGGCCCTCGACTTTTTCTTCCAATTTTTTTATTTCCGGGGGCACAATTAAAACATTAAGCCGCGCGCGAGAGCCCGCTTCATCAATAATATCTATGGCCTTATCCGGCATAAATCTTCCGGGAATATAGCGGTCAGATAATTTTGCCGCGGCTAGAAGCGCGTCATCGCGAAATATAACTCGATGATGCGCTTCATACTTATCACGCAGGCCTTTTAAAATTTCTACCGTCTGAGCCACTGACGGCGGCTCAACCATTATGGTTTGAAATCTACGCTCAAGCGCGGCGTCCTTTTCAATATATTTCCTATATTCATCCATGGTTGTCGCGCCGATACACTGAATCTCTCCGCGGGATAAAGAAGGCTTTAAAATATTTGAGGCGTCAATCGCCCCTTCTGCCGCGCCTGCGCCGACTAAAGTATGCAGCTCATCGATAAAAATAATTACGTCTTGCGAACGCTTGATTTCCTCCATTACCGCCTTAATTCTTTCTTCAAATTGCCCGCGGTATTTTGTCCCGGCTACCATTAAAGCTAAATCTAAAACTATTAGCCTTTTGCCTCTTAATAATTCGGGGACGTTGCCAGCAATAATCATTTGGGCCAGGCCTTCAACAATCGCGGTCTTGCCTACACCTGCCTCGCCAAGCAAAACAGGATTATTTTTTGTCCTGCGGCTTAAGATCTGAATTACCCGTTCAATTTCTTCTTTACGATCAATAACCGGATCTAGTTTATTTTCTCGGGCGAGAGTAGTTAAGTCGCGGCCAAAGGCGTCCAGCGCCGGAGTTTTAGTTTTTGCTTGCGCGGAGCCGCCTCCTGCCGGCTGTCCGCCGGGGATGGCGGAACCCAATAATTCCATTACTTCATTGCGCACTGTATTTAAATCTAAACCTAAATTTAATAAAACCTGTGAGGCCACGCCTTCGCCTTCGCGGATAAGGCCAAGTAGAAGATGCTCGGTCCCAATATAATTATGCCCTAAATTGCGCGCTTCCTCAGCCGCTAATTCCAAAGCTTTTTTTGCCCGCGGGGTAAACGGGATATCGCCCATGATTTGCGTGCTCGGCCCGGGTTGGACTAATTTTTCAATTTCAAGGCGGATACTATCAAGCGATACATTCATCTTCTGTAAGACTGTAGCTGCCACGCCTTCGCCTTCGCGGATAAGGCCTAATAAAATATGCTCGGTGCCAATATAATCATGATTAAAACGGCGCGCTTCCTCTTTAGCTAAAATAATAACTTTTCTGGCTCGTTCAGTAAACCTATTAAACATTATTGCTCCTCCCTATGTATTCTTTAATCTTTCCCTGATAATCTCCGCCCGTTTTATATCGCGTTCCTGCGAAGAAAATTTCTTGCTCTCCATTTTTTGCAGATGCGCAGGCTGAGTAATAATAAACAATTCGTTTATATGGCGTAAGCTTATATTTTTTACCATTCCCAAATCACAGCCTAGCCTAACCATAGACAATAATTCAATAGTTTCTTGGCTGGTTATAATATGCGCGCTCTTTAAAATGCCTAAGCTACGATTAACCCTATCCTCGAGCATTTCTTTGTTGCGCGAAGCCATAATCTCGCGCGCCTGCTTTTCCTGATCGATAATTTGGCGAATCAACCCGTTAATATTCTGGACAATTTCTTCTTCACTATGGCCTAAAGAAACCTGATTGGAAATCTGGAAGAAATTTCCGCTGGCCTGCGTGCCCTCGCCGTAAAGCCCGCGCGTGGTAAAACTTAATTTTGAAATTGCGGCCAAAATCCGCTCAATCTGGCGCGTCATAACCAAAGCCGGCAAATGCAGCATTACCGAGCCGCGCATCCCGGTTCCCGCGTTAGTCGGGCAGGCGGTTAAATATCCCCAATCACTAGAAAAAGCAAAATCTAAAGTCTTAGCTAATTCATCATCAATCCGGTTAATAATATTCCAGGCCTCAAATAAATTAAACCCCGATTGCATAACCTGGCAGCGGATATGGTCTTCCTCATTAATCATAATCGCGATGATCTCGTCATCATCAACGATTAAAGCGTTATTGCCCTGTTTCTGGGCCAGCTCCAAAGACATTAAATGCCGTTCAACTAAAAATTGCTTGTCTACCCCGTCTAAATCCGACATCAAAAAACTAGTAGAATTTTTTAGATAATCTGTTTTTTTAACCGCCGCCTCAATAGACTTTAAAACCTGCTCACTTGTGCTTTGATCCGCCCAATGCGGAAAAGAAAATTTGCTTAAATTTCGCGCCAGGCGCAGGCGGCTGGAAATTACAATATCCGAATTAGGGCCCGTGCCTTTAAGCCATTCGCTAGAATGTTTTAATAAATCATCTAATTTCATATTCTTCCTCTATCAGTGTCATTGCGAGTCCCGCCGCAGGCGGGACGAAGCAATCTTTATTTATTTTCCAATTCTTTAATCTGGTCGCGCAACTTAGCTGCTTCCTCAAAAGCCTCGCTCTCAATTGCCTTTTGAAGCCTAAACTTTAAATCCTGCAAATCAGGCACGCTGGTTATACTTTTTGCTTTTACCGTCAAAGCTGCGCCTAGCTTCGAAGGTGATTTACCCACATGCTGGCTTGAGCCATGTATTCTTTTTAGAAGAGGCGCCAAATATCTTTTAAACGCCTCATAACAATTACCGCAGCCAAGGCGCCCTATTTTTTTAAAATCCGCGTAGGTAAGACCGCAAACAGGGCACTTAATATTCACCTGCTGTTGGATATCTTTTCCGCTTGCGGGTTTGCCAAATTCAGCTAGCCCCGCTAAAAGCTCACTTAAGCCAAACTGGCTTTCCATCTGCGCGCTTTTCTGGCGGGCGCATTCCTCGCATAAATGCAATTCAGTCATTTGGCTATCCACGATTTCAGTCAAATGAACGGTTGCCGGATTTTTATTACAACTATTACAAAGCATTTTAATACCTTACCCCTTCTTTCTTAGTCAATTCTTTAAATTTCTTAATCAAACTAAGCGTCATCTTGCCGGGTTTACCATTGCCGATAACGCGGCCATCAACTTTAACTACCGGAATCACCTCAGCTGCGGTGCCGGTTAAGAAACATTCATCGGAAATATAAACTTCATGCCGCGTAATTACATGTTCATGCACGGAAATTTTAGCTTTGGTCGCGATTTCTAAAACACTATCGCGCGTAATACCGCGCAGAGTCCCCATACATTGCGGCGGGGTGTATAAATAATTATTTTTTACGATAAAAATATTATCGCCGGTGCACTCGGCAACATAACCTAAAGAATCCAGCATAATCGCTTCGTCGCAACCCGAGTTAATCGCCTCAATTTTCGCTAAAATATTATTGAGATAGTTAAGCGACTTAATCTGCGGATTTAATGCCTCAGGAAGATTCCTAACTGTCGGCACAGTCACAATGACTAAGCCTTCTTTATAAAACTTTTCCGGATATAAGGCAATCCTATCGGCAATAATAATAATTGTGGCATTGCCATGGCACTTGCGCGGATCAAGCCCTAAATCCCCTTCGCCACGGGTAACAATCAAACGAATATAAGCATCTTGTAAATTATTTTCTTTTAAAGTCTTCACAACAGCTTTAATCATTTCTTCCTTGCTCAAAGGAATATCCAGCATAATGCTTTTAGCTGATTCATAAAGCCGGTCAATATGTTCTTTTAATTTAAAAACCAAGCGGCTGTAAGAACGAATCCCCTCAAACACCCCATCGCCATACAAAAGCCCATGGTCAAACACAGAAACTTTTGCTTCATGTTTTTCATAGAATTTACCATTGATATAGATTTTCATCCTGCCCCCTTAGTGAATACGTGTCATTGCGAGGAAGGAGCGAAGCGACTGACGAAGCAATCTTTTAATAAAGATTGCTTCGTTCGGCTTACGCCTCGCTCGCAATGACACCATCCTTTAGCTGAATTATCCTATCTGCCTCTTTAGCAATATCCTTATCGTGTGTTACTAAGACTACTGTAGTTTTTTCTTCTTTATTTAAAGTTTTAAGCAAGCCTAAAATATTCTTTCCGCTTTCTGAATCTAAATTTCCCGTCGGTTCATCGCAAAATAGAACTTGCGGCTTATTAATCAGCGCCCGGGCAATCGCCACGCGCTGCTGCTCGCCGCCAGATAATTCTTTCGGCCGGTGCGTCGCGCGCGCGGATAAACCAATTTTTTCTAAAAGCGCTTTAGCTTGATGCGCGATTTTTCTTCTCTCCCACCAAGATTTAATTAAACCCGGGAGCATTATATTTTCTAAAGCGTTAAACTCCGGCAGTAAATGATAGAACTGAAAGACGAACCCTGCCTTACGGTTACGAAAATCTGCCCGCTCTTCTTCGCCCAAAGAATAAATATCTTTTTCCTCAAATAAAACCCGGCCCGAAGTCGGCTCATCTAATGCGCCTAATATATGTAAGAGCGTTGATTTACCCGCGCCGGATGGCCCCTGAACCGCTAAAAATTCGCTCTTGCGTATCTCTAAATTTATCCCGCGTAAAACCTCTAAAGGCAGCGCGCTATTTTTATAGGCTTTACTTACCGCTTCCACCCGAATAACTTTATTCATGCCTAATCGCCTCGTTCGGGTTAATGCGCGTGGCATAATACGCCGGGTAAATACTAGCAATCAAACTAATAACCAGCGCCGAAATTACAATCGTCGCTACATCATTAAAATTTATATTGGTCGGAATCTTATCAAAATAATAAACATCTTGCGGAATCAATGGCCGGCCGATAATCCGGGAAATAAAATCTACTATTTTATTTAGCGAGTGAGCCAGCGCCACCCCGCCGGCAAATCCTAAGGCTATTCCCGTTAGCCCCATCGCCAACCCTTGAAATAAAAATATGGCCAAAATACTTTTGGTTTTGGCGCCTACTGCGCGCAAGATTCCGATATCTTTAATTTTGCTCATCACTGACATAATCAGCGTACTTACAATTCCGAATGCCGCGACAACTGTGGTCATGGTCACCACAATAAACATTACTATTTTTTCTAATTTTAAAGCATTTAGAAAGTTTCTATTAGCGTCTATCCAAGTGCGCGCCTCAAAATTACCCGCGCCATCCAAACTACTATATAATTCTTCTTTTATTTGCTCGACTTTATAAACATTATCTACTTTTAAAGCCACACCGGTAACTAAATCCCCAAGCTTAAAAAAATCCTGCGCTGCCTTAATACTGGTTAAAACCAGCCCCGAATCATAAAGATACATCCCGGTATTAAAAAGCCCCTTAACTTTAAATTCAGTGGCCTGAATTGTGGCCGGAGAAATTAAGCTGATTTTATCTCCCACTTTAATATTAAAACGCCAGGCTAATTCCTCTCCTAAGACAACCTCATTACCTTCCATTTCCAAGGTTCCCTGCTTCATATATTCTTTTATCTTGGAAACTTCCGGCTGCAATTTCGGGTCAATGCCACGCATATCTACGCCGGTAATCGCCGGCCCTTGCTTGATAAAACCCTGCCCCGCGACAAACGGCGCCCCGGCTAAAATATGCTGATTCTTTTTTACTTTATCTATTAACGCATACGGCTGTTTAGTCCCACCGTAAAATTCAATAAATAAATGCGAATTTGTCCCCACCATTTTATCCTGCAAGTAAAGATCAAACCCGCTCATGACCGAGATTACCACGATTAAAACCATAACCCCAATAGCAATCCCAATCATGGAAATCATCGCAGTTAAAGAAATGATTCTCTGCTTTGAACCAGATTTCAAATAGCGCTTACTAATCCATAATTCATAGAACATCTTTTTTCGTCTGCTGTAGGGGCGGGCCTTGTGCCCGCCTTATTATTAATGCATTCTGGGGCGCCCACAAGGGACGCCCCTACAATTATGAATTCTCCGGCTTTAACAATGGAAATAAAATCACGTCTCTAATCGCCGGTTGATCCGTTAATAACATCACTAATCTATCTATTCCTAAGCCCAACCCTCCTGCAGGCGGCATACCATGCTCAAGGGCTAAAACATAATCATCGTCTACGTTCTTAATTTCAGCCGGGTCTAACTCTTTAATTTCATCCTCAAAGCGATTTTTTTGTTCAATAGGATTATTTAACTCTGAATACGCGTTTCCAATTTCAAGGCCGGCGACATAAAGCTCAAAGCGCTCAGAAATCAAAGGATTATCCGCTTTATTCTGGGCTAAAGGGCAGAGACTCGCAAAATAATCCGTAACAAATGTGGGGTTCATATTCAAACCCTGCTCTAAAACCTCTTCAATAACTTTGGCAATCTGGGTGCGCGAAAGCCTATTAGCCTCTTTAGCAAACCCGCGCGCCTGTAATTTCTTAAGCATTACTTCTTCCGAATCCGACGGCTCAATATCAAATTTTTCTTTAACTGTCCCCGCGAAAGAAATCCTCTGCCAAGGCGTGGCCAAACTAATGGTTTTACCTTGATAAACAAATTCTACTTTACCCAAAATGCTTTCAGCAACTGTTACGATTAAATTTTCCGCCAACTGCATCATATCTTCATAATTGGAATAAGCCGCGTAAATCTCAAGCATGGTAAATTCTGGATTATGCCTGGTTGAAACACCTTCATTGCGGAAACTACGGTTAATCTCATAAACTTTATCAAAACCTCCGACGAGCAATTTCTTTAGATAGAGCTCCGGGGCAATGCGCATAAATAAATCCAAGTGGTATTCATTGTGATGCGTTTTAAACGGCCGGCCAGCAGCACCTCCGGCAATATTATGCATCATTGGGGTTTCCACTTCCTGAAAGCCTTTATCGTCTAGGAAATTACGGATTCCTTTAATAATTTTTGTGCGCTGCAGAAAAACTTTTTTTACTTCTTCATTCGAAATTAAATCTAAATAACGTTGACGATAGCGCATATCCACGTCTTTTAAGCCATGCCATTTCTCAGGTAAAGGCCTAAGCGCCTTGGAAATTATCATCCAATCCTCAACCTTTACCGTTGCCTCCCCGGTATGTGTCTTAAAAAGCTCACCCTCGACATTTAAAAAATCACCCATGTCTAAATCATCGTAGAGGCTAAATTTATCTTTTCCAACAATGTTTTCTTTTAAATAAAGCTGGAGTTTGCCGCTGGAATCGCGCAAGTCCATAAACGAAGCCTTGCCATGCGAACGCTTAGCCATCACGCGACCGCAAATATTAACCTTACGGCCCTCTTGAAAATCAGCCAACAAATCGCCAATTTCGATACGCCCAGGCTTAGCGCTCCTATAAGGCAAGAGCCCCTTGTCCTTAATAGACTTAAGCTTAGCCTGCCTTTGTTCTATAAGTTCATTATTTTCCATAGTTTGGATATTATATATTATATACCTTAATGTGTCAATCAAAAGAGAGGGCAAAATTGGGAGAATATTAACCTTTATATTCGGATAATCTCTTAATGCGCTTGAGCATGTTGGGGTGAGTGCTTAGAAGCTCCATCATTTTATCGCCGAAGTTCGGGCGAATCTGGGAATTTCTTAATTTAGATAATTCATAAGCGTCAATTGTGCCATTTTTATCCAAATCCAATTGCGCTAGGTCTTTAATTTCATTTAATGCCCGGGAGGGATCATTGACAAAAAATGCCTTCAAACCCTCTACTTCTTTCAGCGAATCCCTATTGGTACGCGCCGCGCCATAGACCAGTTTGTATAAACTTGAGGCCAAAGTATTAGGTTTATTGCCTAATTCAATAGAGCCCTTATCGGCAAAATATTCCCTGATGCGCGAAGCATAAAGCACTAAAAGATTGGTAAGAAAATAAAATAAAAATGCGGCTAACCCAATTAACATAGCATTGCCACCGCCATCCCGGCTGTCGCGCCTACGCCCGGAAAACATAAAGCTCCAAGCCAGGCGATACAAAATCATCGGGATTACCGATAAAATAGTAATGGTCAAAACATCGCGGTTTTTAAGATGGCTTATTTCATGTCCTAATACCGCTCGTAATTCATCTTTATCAAGCAATCTCATAATCCCCTTAGTTACACAGACTCTTCCATCTCTAAGCGACCTGCCAAAAGCAAAAGCATTGGGCAAATCAATCTGAGCAACACCAATTCTGGGTGTCGGAATATTTGCCCGCTTAGCCAAATCCTCAACCATAGCAAATAATGCAGGATCTTGTTCCTTCTTTATATATTTAACGCCCATAGACCATTCGACCATAAATGGCCCAATCATATACTGAATAAACATCAGGACTAATGAAAATATTAAATAAAAATAGAAATTAGTTACATGCCAAAAATAAGTTCCAATAACAGTAAACACCGCATAAATTAACCCAAATAGAATCGTCGTTAATAACCACATTCGTAAACGTAAAGACCACATGTTTATTACCCCTCCATTTCTATTAACTAATATACAATAGTGTCATTGCGAGCGAGCGTAAGCGAGCGAAGCAATCTAGCAAAGATTGCTTCGTCGGCCTAAAGGCCTCCTCGCAATGACACGAAAATAATTACTTTATTACTATCGCCTTGATTGCATATTTTACTACCGGCTTATCAATGTTATCGGTATTGACAAAAATAAATTGCTCAACTGGCCCGGAATAACCCTTGCTATTAAATGACACGTCAATATCAGTTTTCTCACCCGCAGCTAAAACTTTATTCTTTACCTGCGAGGCGGTACAGCCGCAGGAAGTATTCACATCCTTTATAGTTAAAATCTTTGCCGTATCATTCTTAAAAACAAAAGTATGGTTAAAGATTGCCCCTTCTTTAATCTGGCCAAAAGCCCAAACTGCTGCCGGATCATTATTAGGCACAGGCGGCTCAACCGCCGCCTCCTTAGATACGGGCGCAGCAATATCTGGCTCAGGCGGAGGAAACCCGGCAAAACATCCGGCAGAAGTTACAGACAAAAATAACAAAATCAAAAATATTCTTTTCATGCTTACCTCCATAATAAAAAGATTCCTAAGGCCACAAACATCATAGCCATTAATATTTTAACCAAAGGCATATGCTTTCTTAAAGCGCCGGCAAACTGCTCAGAACTTGCCCCCATAAGCGCTAAAATAAATACCCCAAATAAAGGCGCAACAAACATAATATTATACAATAAAAGATAACCCGCGGCATGGACTTTTAGATCAGTTGACTTTAGGACAAAGGCAATAGTCGGTAGATACATCTGGCCGGTGCAAACCGCCTCTAAGATCGAGACCAAAAACCCTGCAATTAAAGCACTTAGCAATAATCTTAATGTGTTAACTCTTTCGGCACCGGCCTCTTTTTTATTCACCCGGTAATGAGCCCCGATTACTTTATGAATTTGATTCTTAACCGATTGGGGTAGTTGTAAAATCATACCTTCGGGATTCTTAGTCTTTTTAAATTTTATTAAGTCATAAACACAAATTGCGCCTAAAATAATACTTAGGCCCCCTACGCAATAATTAAATACCCTCACTGCCAAAGAAAATCCTTGAAACTTATAAAGAAAGCTAAATAACCCTATTCCGATTAAAACATAAGTCAAAAATACCGCGAAAATAAATGTTACACCGATAGCAGCCAGCTGGCGCTTGCGATAACCTTGAAGCGCCAGAAATGAAATAAAAAATACAATTACTGTAAAAGCGCAAGGGTTAAACCCGTCGATAAGCCCGGCGGAAGCAATAGCTAGCGCGCTAAAGCCTTTAAAACGGCTAACTAAATCGACCCTATCGGGGGAAATCGCGTCTTTTGGCGCTTTAGCTAACAAAACCCTTAAGGCGCCATTGACACTATTATCAACATTTAAAAATTGCCCTTCAACATAAAATATCGGAGGTGAGTTCGAAGCTTTAATTTTATATTTATCCTGAAAACCTAAAAGTAACTTATAATTTTCAATATCAGAGATATCGCGGTACTCTATGTTTAGCCGGCCTTTAAATTCTTCTTCAATCTGCGGGATAAGATTTAATTTAACCTCTGCGCATTTATGGCAGGACGGCGAATAAAAATATATCAGCCTACGCTCGGCACTTGCCGCAAAACAGGCTCGAGCCAGAAATAACGCTATGCTAGCTAATAATAAAATATTAAATATTTTTTTCATCGTTTATGATCGTGCTGGCCGATATTATGTATGTGCTTATGCCACTGGGCCCCGTGCTTATGCGTATGGATATGCGCCAGATTATATTTTATCAATAATTCCTGATTAAGCAAGATATCTGCGCAATCGCCGCTGGCGCAAATAGTTTTCTCTTCATTAAGGATATAAATGCGCGTGGCAATTTCGGAGACCACATGTAAATCGTGAGTGGCGGTAATTACGGTTTTACCTAAATTATGATAATGTAAAATCAAATCAATTAATTCGCTGGTTGTGCGCGGATCAAGCCCGGCAGTCGGCTCATCTAAAAGCAAAACTTCCGGCTCAATTGCCAAAACTGAAGCCAACGCAACTTTTTTCTTCTCGCCCACGCTTAAATGATTAGGCGAGCGGCTAAATAATTTCTCAATACCTAACAAATTGCTAAAATGTGAAACACTTTTTTTTATTTCTTCGACGGGCTTTTCCAATTGCAACGGCCCGAAATAAAGCTCTTCTTCTACCGTCGGAGAAAATAACTGCACCTCAGAATTCTGAAATACTATTCCCACTTTACTTCTAAATAATTTCCTAAAATTATCGTCATCAAAAACATTTTGAGTAAGATTGCGGCCAAAAGCCTGAACAGTCCCCTTTTGCGCGAAGAAAAGCCCGGCTAAAATTTGAATCAAAGTAGATTTACCCGATCCATTTGAGCCTAAAATAGTTACATTCTCTCCCTGTTTAATTTCCAGATTAATATTATTAAGCCCAGGAAATTTATTGAGATAAGAGTAACTAACATTCTCTAATCTAAACAATGTTTCGCTCATTTCGGCATAACCTTGGGCTCACCATTAAACCCTCGGGCGAGCATCGCCAGGTAAATTTCTTCGCTCATCATTCTTGACTTCTCCCAGAGCGAGCCCATGTGCCAGGCCACAACCTTACGCGCTTTTTTATTTCTTAAACTCGTAATTGTGCGCGACTTAATCCCTAAATACATATCTTCAACAATTTTTATAAACACGTAAATATAACGATAACACATCATTAAGGTAGTCACGAATATCGCTGGCACGCCTATTAAACGCAAACTTCTTAACAACTGCGTATGATTGGTAGTCAAAACCAATAAAACACTCCAGGAAACCGAAGTTAAAACCCGCAAAGTAAATAAGCCGCCCGAGGATACGCCCTGCTGGGTAATTCCAAAAACAATTACCTCGCCCGGGCTGAATATCTCAAACAAAGCCGGCACAGCAATAATTAAAGCAAAAAACGGAATAAAAAACCAAACCCTTTTAATAAAATAAAACAGGTTTATTCTGGATAAACACGCCAGTAATAAGCTTATTAAATAAAAACAGGCAATTAACAGAATGCTTCTAGAGAAAGCAATAACTAATAAAATTGCCAATGTAAATACGAGCTTAAATCTCGGGGAAATCTTTTGCATGAGCCCAGGGCCGCGCGCATATCCTTCAGCAAAAACCGCTTCCCCGAATAAAAACTAGTATATTGACTAATGATTTTTCAACAAACTTATTTACCATCTCACACTGCCTCTTGATAAGATTTCTCTGACAAGTATTGACTAGCTAAATAGGAACTACGCACATAAGGCGCGCTTTCAATATGTAAAAATCCTAATTCTTCGCCTTTTTTTCTATAATTATCGAATTTCTCCGGAGGAATATATTCTTTTACCGGATAATGGCGGCTACTCGGAGCAAGATATTGCCCAATACTTAAAAAATCACAATCTACTAA
>JAZDEX010000035.1:0-47330 GCA_043808405.1 Candidatus Omnitrophota bacterium
TAGCAGGAGTTAGAAGGAAAAATCAAGCATAATTTTGACGCAACGCATTGAAATTACGTAAGTTACGCATTTACAAAAGTTACATAAAGACAGGTTTTAAAAATAATTTGGAAGAAAAATATTTTTTAACAAAGTACTGTAGATCAGAAGTAAGTTGTGTTATAATTAATCACTGAGGCACTGAGGTATGAAAAAGACAGTGCTTTCTGAGGCACTGAGGTATGAAAAAGACAAAGCCTTTAAGCTAGTTTCAGTGTTTCAGAAAGCCTTTGATTTTTCTTCTGCTCAGTGTTTCAGTGCTAAGAGAGGAAACGCATGTTATGGGAAAATTAAAAACAAAAAAAGGCGTAGCTAAGAGGTTTAGGTTAACTAAAAAAGGCAAAATTAAATACGGCACTTGCGGTAAAAAGCATCTTATGTCGAGTAAAACACGCAAAAGGTTAAGAGGTTTGCGTAAATCAAAAATTATGAGAGATAAGGCGGACGCAGGGCAGTTAAAAAAGATGCTTCCGTACGGCTAAATGGGAATGGAGTAGAAATGGCAAAGATTAAACATAGCGCGGCAACACGTAAAAGAAAGAAGAAGGTATTAAAACAAGCTAAAGGTTTTTTTGGTGATCGCTCTAAGCAATTCCAGCAGGCCCGGCGCGCTTTAGCGCATGCTTTAGAATATGCTTACCGTGACAGGCGCAATAAAAAAAGAGAAATCCGCGCGTTATGGATTGTGCGGATCAATGCGGCTTGCCGCCAGTGCGGAATTACTTATAGCGTGTTTATGAATGGGCTTAAGAAAGCCAAAATAACTTTAGATAGAAAAGTTTTGGCGGATTTGGCTGTTCGTGATAGCCAAGCTTTTGAAAAACTGGTAAAGTTGATCAAAGGATAGAAATGTATGTAATCATCGTCGGCTGTGGAAGAGTCGGCTCAGAGTTGTCGAAATTGCTTTCCAATGAAGGCCATAATGTGGTGGTCATTGATAAAGAAAGAAAAGCATTTGACCGCCTGGGCGGAACTTTCAATGGCCTGACTATGGTGGGTAATGGCTTTGACCTGGAGCTTTTAAAACAAGTAGGCATTGAAAAATCCGATGCCTTTTGCGCCGTAACCAACGGCGATAATACTAACCTAATTTCCGCGCAGGTCGCCAAAAAAATCTTTAAAGTCCCTAAAGTTTTAGCCCGTGTCTACGACCCGCAGCGCGCGCATATTTACGCGGCGCTGGGTTTAGATATTTTAAGCGGGACGGTTCTGTTTGCCTCCATGCTCAGAGATAAGATTATCGAGAGCAGATTCTCCAGCTATTTAATTGAGACCAAAGAACTCGGCGTGATTGAAGTTGATGTGGAAAAAGATTTGATCGGCAAAACAATTCAAGAGGTAAATATGCCGGGTGAATTTTTGGTGGCGACTATCCGCCGGCTCGATGGGGTTATAATACCTGAGCCGCAGACTGTTCTTAAGGATAAAGATACTTTGATGGGCGTGGCTAAAGTATCTAGCCTTGAGAAGATCAGAAAGAGGTTCGGCTTATAATGTATATTATAATTGTCGGCGCAGGTAAGGTGGGTTTCTTTTTGGCGCAAAGATTATGCCAGAATAAACATACGGTAAGCATAATTGATAAAGATAAAAATATTTGTGAAGAAACTGCCCGGCAAATAGAAGCATTAGTCATTCATGGAGATGGATGCGATCCGCATGTTTTAGCCGATGCCGGGATTACGCGCGCGGATGTCTTGGCCGCGGTTACCGGCGACGATGAAGACAATCTTATTATTTGCCAGCTGGCCAAAGAGTGTTTTAATATTAACCGCACTGTAGGCAGGGTAAATAATCCCAGCAATGAACATACTTTCGCGGAGCTAGGCATTGACGTTCCGGTAGATTCCACGAAAATTATTGCGAAAATTATTGAAGAAGAGGCCTCTTTTTCGGACTTTGTGAATTTAATGAGTTTTAAGCGCGGGAAACTGGCGATTGTGCGCTTAGATTTACCGGACGACTCACCGATTATTAATAAAGAATTAAAAGATGTGCAGCTGCCGCCGGATTCAGTGCTGGTTTCTATTCTGCGCGGCGAAGAAGTAATTGTGCCTAAGGGAAATACTGTGCTTCATTCCGGAGATGATGTTATCGCGCTTACCCTTGTAGGCAATGAGCCGCAGTTATTAAATTTACTGGCGGGTAAATTATGAGCCCCGTTAGAAACTATTTTTTAACGGTGGTAAATGTGAGGTTTCTAACGGGGTGAAAATAAAACCGGTTTTGAATATAGTGTTGGGCATTGGCGTGGAAACTTTATACACCGTGATTATAATGCTCATGGCTTTTATAATTTGTTGGCTTTTATACCTTAAAATTTTTTAATATCCCCAGATGATTTTAAAACCCTGCCTTGAAGACGTAAAGACAATCGGCTATTATTTAGGTAAAATTGCTTTGGGCTTAGGGCTAACCATGCTTATCCCAATTGCTTTAGGTTTAGCTTTGTCAGAGGTGAACCCGGTTTTTGATTTTATTATTGCCGCCGAAGCAGCATTTATTTTCGGGTTATTATTAACGTGGTTTTGCCGTACAGATAAAGATTTAAGTTGGATGCAAGGAATGATTGTGGTAAGCCTTTCTTGGATCGTGGCAATGGTGTTGGGGGCAATACCATTATTTTTAAGCGGGCACTGGAAATCGTTTTTGGACGCCTGCTTCGATTCTATGTCCGGGTTTGCCACTACGGGCCTTGCCTTGGCTCAAAATTTGGACCACATGTCTTACACGCATAATCTATGGCGGCACTTAATTATGTTTATCGGCGGCCAAGGCGTAGTTATTGTGGCTTTGTCTTTTCTGGTCAAGGGCGTGTCAGGGGCATTTAAGATGTATGTCGGCGAGGGCCGCGACGAAAGAATATTGCCGAACGTAATTCATACTTCAAGATTTATTTGGATGGTTAGTTTGGTTTATCTAGTTTTGGGGACATTGTCTTTAGGCATAGCCGGTATGCTTAGCGGCATGGGCGCGTTTAACGCTTTTTTTCACGGCGCCTGTATTTTTATGGCTGCGTTTGATACCGGCGGATTTGCTGTGCAGTCGCAAAATATTCTTTATTACCATAGCACGGTGATTGAAGTTATAACTATTGTGATTATGGTTTTGGGCGCCTTGAATTTTAAATTGCATTATTATATTTGGACGGGGAACCGCAAAGAACTTTGGCGCAACATTGAAACGCGCACGCTTTTTATAACCATAATGGTTACCTTTGGCGTGGTGGCTGTAGGGTTAGTGCAAAAGGAGGCTTATCCGGGCGCGCTGATGCTTTTTCGCAAAGGATTTTATCAATTGATTTCCGGGCATACCGGGACAGGGTATCAGACGATCTATGCCCAGCAATTTGTCAGCGAGTGGAATCAATTGGCTTTAGTGGGGGTTATTTGCGCTATGGCTTTTGGCGGCGCGGTGTGTTCTACCACCGGTGCAATTAAGATGCTGCGCATCGGGTTTATTTTTAAGGCGCTTCTAGAAGACGTGAAAAAAATTATTCTGCCTGAGCGCGCAATTATTTTACAGAAGTTTCATCATATAAAAGAAGCATTCTTAGAAGATAGGCAGGCGCGCAGCGCGCTTTTGATTACTTTATTATATTTAGTGCTTTACGGTTTGGGCGCGATTGTCGGGATGTTTTATGGCAATCCGTTTTTAACTTCACTGTTTGAATCTACTTCGGCGGCGGCTAATGTGGGATTGTCCTGTGGGATTACTACGCCTGACATGCCGGCGGCATTAAAAATAATGTATATATTCCAAATGTGGGCAGGCCGCTTGGAATTTATGTCGGTATTTACTTTGATTGGATTTTTTGTGGCGGTATTTAAGGGGAAATAATGAAGAAAAAAAATATTGGCTTTTTTATTATCCTAACTACTACCTACTATCTACTAACTACTGTAGTTTATGCCCAATCTATTTCATCAACTGAATTAATTAGCAATGCTAGAGCTTACGACGGCAAGCAGGTAGTGTATGAAGGCGAGGCTATAGGTGATATTATGGTGAGGGGAAATTATGCTTGGCTAAATATTAATGATGGGTATAATGCTATAGGGGCTTGGATTAGCGCGGAGATGGCGCGAGGTATTGTGTATACGGGTAGTTATAAGTCTCGCGGGGATGCGATAGAAGTTTCCGGAATATTTAATCGCGCCTGTCCTGAACATGGGGGAGATTTGGATATTCATGTCCAGGTAATGCGCAAAATTGCCAATGGCCGCGCGGTGCGTGAGAAATTAAATCAAGATAAGCTTAATTTTGTTATTACGTTAGGGGTAATTTGCGTAGCCCTGGGGATCTTATGGACATTAATGCGCTTCAAGGAAAAATAGCAGCGGACATACAAAATATAAATTCGCTTTCTCTCCTGGAAGAATTCCGGATTAAATATTTGGGCAGAAAAGGGATTTTAGCTGAGTTGACCGGAATTATTCCTAGCTTACCTAAGGAAGAGCGCGGAGCATTTGGCCAAAAAGCCAACGAGCTTAAAAAAGAAGTAGCTCAAGCTATAGCGCAAAAAGAAAAAGAATTTTTTTCTCGAAGCGCAGCAGAAGGCCCTGCGATTAACGTTGATATCGGTATGCCTGGCATTGCCCCATCTTTAGGCCAGTTGCATCCTATAACGCAAATTATTAATGATATCTGCGGCATATTTGAAAAAATGGGTTTTGCTGTAGTTGAAGGCCCGGAAATCGAGACTGAATATAATAATTTTACTGGATTAAATATTCCGTTGGAACACCCTTCGCGGGACGCCTTCGACACATTTTATCTCAAACCAACCAGCCAACCAGCAAACCAGCAAACCAGCAAACTATTATTACGTAGCCATACTTCTCCGGTGCAGGTGCGCGTGATGAAAGAACGCAAGCCGCCGTTAGCCGTTGTTGTTCCAGGTAGGGTATACCGTCCGGATGCAGTGGATGCCAGCCATTCATTTATGTTTCATCAGATTGAAGGCTTTATGGTCGATAAAGATATTAAATTTTCTGACTTAAAAGGCGTATTGGAGAGCTTTTTAAAGAAAGTCTTCGGCGAGGAAATAAAGATGCGCCTGCGCCCGCATTTTTTTCCTTTTACTGAGCCTTCGGCAGAAGTAGATATATCGTGTATAATATGTAAGCAAGACCGCAGACCGCAGACCGTAGACCGGCTAAAGCGTTGTAGTGTGTGTGGGGGCAAAGGGTGGCTTGAGGTTTTAGGCTCAGGGATGATTCATCCTAATGTGTTTAAACGTGTTGGGTATGATCCTAAAAAATACACCGGCTTTGCTTTTGGCATGGGGGTGGAAAGAATCGCCATGCTTAAGTATGGTATTACTGATATAAGATTATTTACGGAAAATGATTTGAGATTTTTAAAACAATTTTAGAATGAAATTTACTTATAGCTGGTTAAAAGATTTTGTTGAGGTTAAAATTCCTGCGCGGGAATTAACCGATAAGCTGACTATGGCGGGTTTGGAAGTTACTTCGCTTGAAGAACGCGGCGGTGATTTTATTTTTGAAATCGAAATTACCTCTAATCGCCCGGATTGGTTGAGTGTGGCCGGAATTGCCAGGGAAGTGGCGGCTCTCACTAGCAAAAAACTACGTAAGACCACAGACCACAGACCACAGACCAAAAACAAAAGCAAAGAAAAATTACAAATAATAATTGAAGATAAAAAAGATTGTCCGTTATATACAGGAAAAATTATTAGAAATGTAAAGGTGGGGCCGTCGCCGGATTGGCTAAGGCAACGCCTGGAATTGATCGGTTGCCGCAGCATTAATAATATTGTAGATATTACTAATTATTGTTTATTTACTTATGGAGAACCGTTACACGCCTTTGATTTAGATAAATTGTTCACAAGTCACAAGTCACAAGTCACAAGTCAAAATCTAGAAATAATTATTAGGAGAGCGAAAGATAAAGAAGAGATAACTACTATTGATGGCCAGAGAAGGATTTTAGACGGAGATATTTTAGTTATTGCCGATCAGGCTAAGGCTATAGCTATCGCCGGAATTATGGGTGGGAAAGATAGTGAAGTGGATGAATCCACGAAAAATATCCTACTAGAGGCCGCGGTATTTAATCCAGCTTTAATCCGCCGCTCACGGACAAGTATAGGCCTAACAACGGATTCTTCATATCGCTTTGAACGCGGAATAGATGCTCAAACCGCGCAAAATACAGCTTTGATTGCCGCGGGCATGATTCAGGAAATTGCCGGCGGGGAATGCGTTTTGGCTAAATGCGCAGGCAGCGTTAATATAAAGAATAAAAATATAGATTTAGAGGCAGTTTATGTGAGTGAAATTTTGGGGGCCAATGTTCCACTAGCAAAAATAAAAAAGATTTTAGAAAATTTGGGTTTTAAGGTTAGACCGGGCAAATCAGGTGTTTTAAGAATAAATGTTCCTTTTAGCCGCGCAGATGTTAGCGCGCCTATAGATTTAGTGGAAGAGATTTCCCGTATTTATGGATACGAAAATATCCCCGCCACCTTGCCGGCATCCCGGCAGGAAGTAAGTATTAATAAGGTAAGAGGCCTTGTGGCTTTAATTAAAAATACACTTATAGGTTTGGGGTTGAACGAAGTGATTACTTATAGCTTGGTAGACAGGGAGTTATTAAAAATATTTGGTTTATCCGGCGGCAATCTGGAAGTGCAGAATCCATTAAGCAAAGAACAGGAAATTTTAAGGCCCGGGCTTGCCCCAAGTTTAGCGCGCTGCGCCGCGTATAATTTAAATCAGAAACAGGGATTTATCGATATTTTTGAAGTAGCCAATATTTTTATTGATAGCTCACAGCCGCATGAGGAACTAATTTTAGGTATCGCGCTGTGCGGAACAAAGCCGTTATTATTGGGAGCGGGATTAATTAAGGAAGACGCCGGGCTGTTGCATATGAAGGGAATTATTGAGGCGTTATTTAAAAAAATAGGCGTTAAAGAATATGTTTTTAAAAATAGCGGGCAATTTATCGCTACTCGGGCAGGCAGCCAAGAAGTTGGAAAGGTTGTAAGGTTAGAGAAAAATATTCTCGATAAATTGGATATTAAGAACAAAGACTGTTTTATCGCCGAAATAAATTTAGGGAAGCTTTTTAATATAAAAGTACCAGAGAAAAAGTTCTGTCCTCTTCCCAAATATCCCGGGATAGCGCGGGATATTAGTTTTGTGGCCAAAGAAGGCGTTTTGATTGAGGATATTATCCGCGCGATTAAAGAAAATAGCGGTTCGCTTTTAAATAGTGTTGAAGTTGTTGATTATTATAAAGGTAAGCAGATCCCGCAAGGGTTTAGGGCTTTGACTATTTCTTGCCTTTACCAGTCACTCGAGCGGACTCTAACTGACGAAGAGATTAATCCTTTGCAACAAATAACTTGCGCAATTTTGAAGGATAAATTTGGCGCTAACTTGCGTTAGCGTAAGAAGATTGAATTCTATTAAAATATATGTTATACTTTGTTTGTGAAAAAATGTTCTTATAAAATATCCCTGCAGTGTTCGTTGGAAACAGATAATTATTGAACCAACACCAATAATTAGGGAGCTTATACTCAATTAGCGTTTTGGCGCTAAATGGAAAGCACCCACCTCTAAACCAGTATGGTTCAGATAAATCCTTCCAACGGCACAGGCGGGGATTTTTATTAAATAAGGCCGTAATTTATGGAGTGAGATGGATATATTAATTCAAATAGGTGTATTTGGCGGTGTTTTTGTCGGGATGTATACTATTTATATTGTTTTCTTCTCTGACGATAAGAGCCCTTCTTCAGGTAAGCCGAAATATACCCCCCAACAAACAACAGATAATTATAAAGACCAGAAAATATCAAAATTACAGGATGAGTGGGGTATTTTAAACGCCGAGTTACTGCGGCTCAAAGAAGTACATGCCAGAGAAAAGCAAAGTTTTGAAACCACGCAGATAAAAGAAGTGCAATTAAAGGAAGAGCTCGAGCGTAAGCAGGGGTGGGTAAGTAAATCCGAAGAGATGCTGGCTAAAGTTAAAGAAGAAAACCTCCAACTGCGCAATAAATTCTTGAGTAAAGAAAAAGAAACAGAAAGCGCGTTTTCTAAAAATGTAGATTTAACCCGCCAGATGCGCGAGTTGAATTTAAAGCTTGGCGCGTTAGAAGGCGAGGTTAAGGCTAAGTCCGAACAAATAGAAATTCAAAGGCACCAGCTTGATAAGAACTCCGCGGATATCAAAGAGCAAAAAGCCGTGATCGCCGAATATAATAAAAAAGAAAAAAATAGCGAGTGGATTCCTAAGCCGGAGTTTAATAAATTAAACGAAGAATATAGCGAGCTGGAGAAAGAATTAGAGGCGAAAGAGGAAAAGTTAAGGGTTTTTGCCGACGAGATTGTGGAGCTTAAGCGCCAGATGAGCGGCCACGGTGCGTCTTTTGAGAGCCAGTCTGCCGGGGTTAATCCGGAGCCAGCCGCGATTACGTCTTTTGAAGAACAATTTCCAACGCAAGAAGTTGCTAAAGAAGAAAAACCTGGTGAGTGCCCCAAAGAAGAAGCCCCGCAAGCAAAAATAGAAGAGCCTAAGCCCGAAGAAACTATTCAGCCCCCAGAGATTATTCAACCTGAAGAGATAGCCCTGCCTGAGCCGGCTAAACCAGAAGAACCAATTATTCCAGCAGAAACTGAAAGCCCTTTGAAGCAGAAAATTGAAAATGCGCCTCGGCCGCAACCCAAATATTCTTTAGAGAAAACGCGCAATATCGGTATTATGGCGCATATCGATGCCGGAAAAACTACAGTGAGCGAGCGTATTTTATTTTATACCGGCAGATCGCATAAAATTGGCGAAGTACACGAAGGTAAAGCAGTAATGGATTGGATGAAGCAAGAGCAGGAGCGCGGCATTACGATTACTGCCGCGGCGACGACTTGTTTTTGGAAGGATCACCGGATTAATCTAATCGATACACCTGGGCACGTGGATTTTACCGTCGAGGTGGAAAGGTCGTTGCGCGTATTAGACGGGGCAGTGGCGGTTTTTTGCGCGGTAGGCGGAGTTGAACCGCAATCAGAAACCGTATGGCATCAATCGGATAAATATGGCGTGCCGAAAATCGCTTTTGTAAATAAAATGGACCGCACCGGCGCGGATTTTTTCGCGGTGTTAAAAGGAATTGAAACTGACCTGGGAGCAAATATCATTCCCATTACTATTCCTATCGGCGCGGAAGACCAGTTTAAGGGTGTGATTGATTTAGTGGAAATGAAAGCTAATATTTATGTTGAGGAAACCCAAGGCAGGGATTTTAACGTTGAAGAAATTCCTGTTGAATATAAAGAACAAGCCCAAAACTATCACCGCATTATGCTGGAAAAGGCAGTTGCTTTCGACGATGAACTAACTAAAAAATATTTAGATAATCCGGCTTCGATTACGCCTCAAGAGATTGTCGCCGCTATCCGTAAAGGGACAATTAGTAACAAGGCTGTGCCTATTTTATGCGGCGCGGCATTTAAAAATAAGGGCGTGCAGAAATTACTCGACGCTGTAACCATGTATTTGCCTTCGCCGCTAGAGCTTCCCGCGACACAAGGCCATGATATTAACGATGCCGAAAAAATAATTGAGCGCCAGGCAAATGCTAATGAGCCTTTATCCGCCCTGGCTTTTAAGATTCAAGCCGATCCACACATGGGGAAATTGGTTTATGTGCGGGTTTATTCCGGGATTCTTGAGACGGGGACGTATGTATTAAATAGCTCTAAAGATAAAAAAGAGCGTATTGCCAGGATTGTTTTGATGCACGCTAATCAGCGCGAAAATATTGAGTATGCTTTTGCCGGAGATATTGTCGCGGTGATTGGTTTAGGTAGCACCATAACTGGAGATACATTATGTGATCCGGAAAATCCCATACGTTTGGAGGCAATAGAATTCCCTGTGCCAGTAGTGTCACTTAGCATTACTCCCAAAGGAAAAGCCGATCAAGATAAATTGGGTAAGGGTTTAGCCAAGTTAACTGAGGAAGACCCCACATTCTTGGTTTCTAGCGACGAGGAAACCAAAGAAACAATTTTGACTGGGATGGGGGAGCTGCATCTGGAAATTATTGTTGATAGATTAAAAGAAGAGTTTGGCGTAGAAGCTGTTGTTGGCCAGCCTAAAGTTGCCTATCGCGAAACAATTTTAGAATCAGCCAGCGCTGAAAGCAAATATATAAAACAGTCTGGCGGGCGCGGCCAATACGGGCATGTTGTTTTTGATATCGCGCCGAATGTGGCAGGGGAAGGTTTTGAATTTATTGATGCCATTAAGGGCGGGGCAATCCCCAGGTCATTTATTCCGGCAGTAGAAAAAGGCGTGATTGAGGCAATGAGTAAGGGCGCTTACGCCGGATATCCGGTTGTGGATGTGAAAGTTAAATTAGTAGACGGTTCTTACCATGACGTTGATTCTTCAGAAATCGCTTTTAAAATGGCGGCCATCTTCGGTTTTAAGGAGGCTTTTTTGAAGGCTAAACCGATATTGCTCGAGCCATGCATGTCATTGGAGGTGGCAACTCCTGAGGAGTTTGTGAATGCCTGCGTAGGATATATTTGTTCGCGCAGGGGTAAAATATTAAATATGGATACTAAAGGCAAGCAAAAAATAATTTCCGCCGAGGCGCCATTAGCGGAAATGTTTGGTTATGTGACTGCTTTTCGATCATTATCCAGCGGCCGGGCGAATGCCTCGATGGAATTTTCTAAATATCAGCAAGTGCCTTCCGAAGTTACCCAAAAAATAATTGAAGAAAAAAATAAGAAATTGTAATGCGCCCCGTATTTGGATATTAATCCTCTTTTCTCGTCGGTAAATAAAAAATACATAAAATCAAAAAAACCTTGACAAGCGCTACATATTGTGATAAAAAATAAGCAGTAATACAATATTTAGGGGAAAACTTTAAGGAGGTTTCGCAAGATAAATTGAATATTCTAACCGTAGGGCTCTTTTTTAGGAACGAAAGAGCCCTATTTTTATGTGAGGCTATTTGATGAAAAGAGTAGGCTTAACTTACGATTTAAAAACAGATTACACCTTTAAAGAAGGCGATCCGCCGGATGCTAACGCGGAATTCGACCATCCTTCGACCATTGATGTTATTGCGGGGGCTATTGCATCGCAAGGGTTTAAGGTTAAAAAAATCGGCAATGTGGCAAATCTTCTCGAGGCAATTGATAAATTAGATGTCGATATTGTTTTTAATATTTCCGAGGGTATTTCCGGGCGTAATCGCGAGTCGCAAGTGCCGATTATTCTGGAAATGGCCGGGATTCCTTTTGTGGGAGCAGACGCATTGACCTTAGGCTTGACTTTAGATAAGGTGATGGCTAAGAAGATTTTTGTGGCGGATAAGATTCTCACTCCGAAATTTTTCGAAGCTAAGTCGGTCGATGCCTTAATGGATACCGACCATATGAAATACCCTTTTATTGTTAAGCCGAGGTTCGAAGGCTCATCTAAAGGTTTAAGCGAAAATTCAAAAGTCAATAATGCTGACGAATTAAAAAAACAGGTAGAGTATATAGTTAATGCTTATAAACAGCCGGCTTTAATTGAAGAGTTTATTTCGGGCCAAGAGTTTACCGTTGTGGTAATCGGCAATGATTCTCCGCAAGCCCTGCCGGTAGTGCAGATAAAAATAGACGGCCGCCTGAAACTAAACGATAAGTTTTACACTTTCGCGCGTATTACTTCGGATAGGTTAGAATATGTTTGCCCGGCAAAAATAGATAAGGACTTGGAGAAAAAAATTAAGGATTTGGCAGTTAAAACCTTTGACGCGGTGGAATGCCGTGATTTTGGCAGGGTAGATTTCCGTGTTGACTCCGATGATAAACCCTATGTTTTGGAAATAAACCCGCTGCCTTCTTTGTCCACAGAAGACGTTTTTCCGTTAGTAGCTAAAGAAATAGGTTTAACTTACGAACAGATAATCGGTAAAGTTTTAAATTGCGCCTTAAAAAGGTATAATCTTTAACAAGATGAAAATCGCCCTAACCTATAATCTAAAGAAAAAAGATTCTACCAAGCCTGCGGATTATTTTTCGGAGTTTGATTCCGAAGAAACTATTAACGCTATAAGCGCGGCATTGCAAAGAAAAGGCCATAGCGTTGACCATGTGGAAGTAGAGACCCCGAATTTATTTTCTTATTTCCGCAAAAACCGCGTAGATATGGTTTTTAATATCGCGGAAGGTAAATCCGGCAAGTTTCGGGAGTCGGAAATCCCCGCTATTTTAGATTATTTAAAGATTCCTTATACCGGCTCGGATACCTTTTCTTTGGCCCTGGCCTTAAATAAGACGCTGACCAAAAAAATTCTTATTGCCGAGAATATCCCTACTCCTAAATTCCAACTTTTTGAAAAAGGAAACGAAGAATTAAGCCCCGAGCTGCAATTTCCTTTAATCGTAAAACCCAATTGCGAAGGTTCAGCCAAAGGAATTAGCGCTTCTAATGTTGTGCATAGTAAGATCGAGCTTTTTAAAAAGATTAAAGAATTAAATGAGTCATATAGGCAAGAGATACTTGCCGAAGAATTTATTGAGGGTAGAGAGCTTACTGTGGGTGTTTTAGAGAGCGCGGGGAAAACCACCATCCTTCCGATATTAGAAATCGATTTTTCTACTTGCGCTAAAAGCGGTGAGTTTTTTTATTCCTGGAGAATGAAAGAATATCAGGGGAATACTGATTTAGGGCTAACTCCTACATTTCATTGCCCGGCGCGGTTGGATAAAGATGTGGAAAGGAAAATTAAAGAGGTAGTTTTAAAAACACATCATGCTGTCGGATGTTTAGATATATCGCGTACGGATATACGTTTAAATAAAGATAATATTCCTTATGTCTTAGAGATTAATCCTCTCCCCGGCTTAGACCCTAAAGAGTCAAATTTTCCTATTATGGCCTATGCCGCGGGTATGAAATATGAGGATCTTATTGAGGCGATTTTGATGAGCGCTTCAAAAAGAGCGGTCACTGAGGC
Organism: Candidatus Omnitrophota bacterium; assembly: GCA_043808405.1. GTDB lineage: Bacteria > Omnitrophota > Gorgyraeia > Gygaellales > Profunditerraquicolaceae > JAZDEX01. Next base: position 13,052 of record JAZDEX010000035.1, read on the forward strand.
ACTGAAAAAAGCCTGAGGCACTGAGAGACGGGAAAGACAAAATTTTTAAGCTTAATCTCAGTGTCTCAGTGAAACACTATTTTTTCCTTCCTCTCAGTGTTTCAGTGATAAGAAAGGAGCAAGTTGAGCAATAATAATGTTGCGCTCGAAGGCCCAAAACTGCAACAGGAAATTATTCCGCGCCCCTCTAGAAGGCCCGTGGATTATCAACAGATTGCTCTGTATAAAGATGTTAATCCTTTAGATTGGGAAGATTGGCATTGGCAGATTAAACATAGTATTCGTACCAAAGAAGACCTTGCCCAGATAATTAAGTTAAGCCCGCAAGAAGAAGAGGGTTTGAAAAAAGCAAAAGGGAGTTTATCTTTAGCGATTACTCCTTATTTTGCCACTTTAATGGATCCAGATGATTTGGCCTGCCCGATACGCCGCCAGGCAGTCCCGGTTTCCGATGAGTTTGTGGTCAGCCCCCATGAAATGGTGGATCCTTGCGCCGAAGACAGGGATTCTCCCGCGCCGCATTTAGTGCATCGCTATCCGGACAGAGTTTTGTTATTAGCGACTGATCAGTGCGCGATGTATTGCCGGCATTGTACCCGCCGCAGGCTTGTCGGTGAGGCGGAAAAAGAAGAAGCTGATCCGATGCATAGATTTGACGCGGCCATAGAATATATAAAAGCAAATAGAAAAATACGCGACGTTTTAATTTCCGGAGGCGATCCGCTTACTTTGGAAGACGAGCAATTAGAAAATTTACTGCAGAAAATCCGCTCAATTTCGCATGTTGAATTTTTGCGCATCGGCACACGCGTTCCGGTGACCCTGCCGCAGCGGGTTACGGAAAAGTTAGCCAATATGCTGAAAAAATATTCCCCTGTCTGGATGAGCGTGCATTTTAATCATCCGAAAGAAATTACCAAGCGTTGTAAAATCGCTTGTGATATGTTAGCTGATGCCGGTATTCCTTTGGGCAGCCAGACAGTTTTATTAAAAGGTATTAATGACCGGCCGTATATTATGAAAAAATTAGTCCAGGAATTGCTTCAGATAAGGGTCAGGCCGTATTATATTTATCAGTGCGACCCGGTGCGCGGGACACAGCATTTCCGCACCCCTGTAGCCGCCGGCATCAATATTATGGAGAAGCTGCGCGGGCATACTTCAGGCTATGCCGTGCCCACATATGTTATCGACGGCCCTGGAGGAGGCGGGAAGATTCCCGTAGGGCCTAACTATATTTTGTCTCAAGCTAAGGGTAAATACGTTCTGCGTAATTACAAAGGTAAGATCTACACATATTTAGAATAAGGCGGATATGTTGCGTTCAATATTAAAGGCGTCCACAAAATGGGCGCCTTTTTTTGTTGTGGGAATAGCATTTTTTCTTAGGGCCTTCCGCCTGGATCTGTTCCCCATAAATCATGACGAGGCGGCATGGACATTAGGTTCGTTTAATAATTTTGATAAATTTATGGGAATTCCGGTCAGTTGCTTTCATGGTTATATCCAGCCGTTCTATAGTTGTTTAGTGCTCCTATCCAAAAAGTTATTTAGTCAGCCAGAAATATTTATTCGTTTTCCTGCGGCTGTTATAGGTTCGGCTACGGTAGGTTTATTATATAAGCTAACCAAGGAAATGTATGGATTTAGCGCGGGGTTGATTTCTGCGCTGCTATTGTGTTTTTTGCCATGGCATATTATTGAAAGCAGGGCAGGGGTATCATTAATTTTGACTCCATTTTTTGCTTGCCTTGTTTTTTTATGTTTAGTTAATGCGATAAAAAATAAAAGTAATGCTTGGTTTTTAAGGTCATATTTATTTCTTGGGATAGGCTCATTTTACACTTATCAAAACTCTATTCTTTTAGTCTTTATCTTCCACGGGATGCTAATATTCTTAAAAGGCGAGCTGCGTTGGCTAAGGCCAAAGGTTATTATAATAGGCGTGGCTATATTTTTTATAATACTTTTTCCGCTATTGTATTTACAGATTACAGGCCAAATATCTCAATACTTAGGGAAGGTATATAGAATGTACTATCAGGACCCAGATTTTACAGGCCCGGCGTATCAATTGTTTGTGAAAGCGTTCATTAATTTAAAGAATAATATTATATATTTTAGTAGTAATCTTTTTTTTACTCATGGTTTCATTGAGTATGGCCAAGCTTTAAAGTCGCCTCTTCTTGTGAATTGTATTTGTTTCCCGATGTTTATAATTTCTTTTATAGCCGCTGTTATTCGGCGTAATGTATGGGATAGGTTAATACTTGTTTGGTTATTATTGGGATACTTCGGAAGTTTAGCCGGCGTTAGAGGCGGATGCGCAAGATATATAATAATTAGCCTGCCGGTATTCTTGATCTTTATCGGTAAACTAATGTCTTGGCTCTTAGGCAATAGGGATAGGATGGCGTATTTTAAGAATAGGCTTTTATTTTTAGGAGGCATAGTTTTAATTATAATTTTATTGAGTAATGCGATACAGCAAATAGTATCCTATTATTATAAGGCGCCTTATGATTTAGAAGAATGCCGTCATAACAGTTATGGCTGTAAAGAGGCAGCGTTATATCTGAGCCAGATTCCAAATATAAAGAACTATATTGTTCAGCCTGATTCCTCTATGGAGCCATTAGGAGTTTATCTCAATTATTATTTACACGAGCCACTTATTGGGGGCCAGCGGCATCGGTATCTAGAAAAAAAAGGAGCTATTTTTTTTGTTGTATGGGCTATTAGCTCTCACCCTGAGGATTATCGGGGAGGAGAATTTTCCTGGCTTTATAAGTTTCTACAGAAGGAATATCCCCAGGCAAAATTAGTTAAAACTATTTTTTATTCTAACGGCAGAGAAGCGATACATATTTATTATGTAGATAATTTTCTAGGATTTTATTGAGAAGATGAAAGTTAAGCTTATTTTGTTGGGGATCATTATTTTGGCCGCATCTTTGCGTTTATCGGCTGTTTGGTATATGGAATTTAAGGGCGATGAGGCAACAATTTCTTTCATTGCGTCTGATTTTGTGCACAAAGGTATTTTCCCTTTGGTGGGGGATAGATCTTCGCAGGGCATGTATAATCCCGCCATGTTTATTTATTTGTTAAGCATACCGTTTATGTTTTCAAATAATCCAGTAATAGCAGTTAGTTACATTGCTTTGTTAAATATTTTTGCTGTCTATTTGTGTTTTCTATTTTGCAGCCACTTTTTAAATAAAAGAGTAGCTTTGATTGCCAGCGCTTTCTTTGCAGTTAATCCATGGGTAATTTTGTATTCGCATAAAATTTGGGCAAACAACCTATTGGTATTATTTGTGCTCGTATTCTTTTACTCATTATTTAAGGTAATTTTTACCCATAAATACCGATATTTCTTTCTATCATTATTGGCGTTGGCGATATTGACACAATTACATTTTTCGGCTATTTTTCTGGGAATTGTTTTAGTGTTAACTATCTTTATCTTTCAGCTGAGAATAAAAATAAGGGATTATATTGCCGCTATAGGAGTTTTTATTATTTTATATATACCTTATATTTTATTTGATCTTAAAAACAATTTCTATAATTTAAATGCTTTTTTAAAATTTTCTAGTTTGCCATTCAAGATGCGCTGGGATGCTTTTAGTGCCCCCTTCCAATTGGCTACGGCCGATGGTTTTGAAAGTTCTTTGGGCGCCTCATTCTCTGAGTTTAGTAAGATAATTCCCAATATATCCGTTTTTAATAAGCTATCGGCAGCCTTAATTATGATTGCCGTGGTGTATTTAACGGTGAACATTTTCCGGGAAAAAAAGTATATTATTTTGCTTTTATGGTTTCTTGTCCCGCCTCTTTTCATAGTTTTTAGCAAAAATTATTTCGGCAGAGCAGCCTTCATTTCTATCTTCCCTGTGCAATTTATTTGTGTTGCTGTTTTTTGTGATTTTGCTATAACGAAATTAGAAAAGCATAAGCCGTTAAAATGGGTATTTTGCTGTATTATAGCGGCCCTATTTACATGCCAATTTATATTCTCACAAGGTTTTAATAAGTTCATAAAGACTAAGAAATGTATTTATGGCGATTACGGGCCTCCATTTAAGTATCATGTGGAAGCGGTAAAAGATGCTATTAAAAACGGCTCTTATGATATTGAAGGTATTTGGCAGGAGGTTGCTAAAGATAAAAGATGCTTTAAAAATGATTTTATTGCAACTAAGTATATATTTGAAAATATAAAGGGAATACGGTAACAGATTAAATGCCGAATATTAGAAATACAATTGTGTTTATAGTGTTTGTTACATTGTGCTATGGTGCATTATTGTGGAATAATAGGGCACATTGCCTTGAAGATAGGCAATGGGGCTTGAAGTTACTCCAGGACGATGATAGAAATTGCTATTACTTACGAGCGGCTTGGGTTATAGATAAAACAATCCCCTATAAAGATAATTTTCAGGAGTATCCGCTTCTGGGCGCCTATTTTTTAGCACTACCACGTTTAATTAATCCTACCGTATGCCAATATAGAATTATTTTTACAGGGCTAATGTTTATTATTTTTTATGTAACAATTTACTTACTCAGTAAAATTAGTAAAATAATTGATGGCGATTATAAAAATATTATATTAGTTATGTTTCCTTCGTTTTTATGGTTTACCGCAAATAGATTTGACCTTTTACCGGCTGCTTTAAGTTTATTGAGCACATATTTACTTTTTCGTAATAAATACAACTCTGCTTTTTTTGTGCTAGGTTTGGCAATTATGACAAAATGGTACCCTATTATTTATGCCCCTTTATTCCTAAGCTATGTTTACGCAAACCAGAGCAATAAAATTGAAAAGAGGGTAGTTTCTTTTAAGGCCTTATTCTTTTTGTTGTTTGTTATTGGAGTAATATGTATGCATGCTATTTTGTTGTCGGGGGGAAAGAACTTTTTTGTTCCTTATATATGGCACTGGGATAGATGGGCTAATGCCGACAGTTTATTGTCTTTCTTGAAGTTGCCTTATATGACAGGGCAAAGAGTTGTTATTATTAAATGGATCTTTTTTTCTTTACAATTTGTTTCTTTGCCGTTACTTTTGATGCGGGCAATAAAGTCAAAAAAAGAATTAATAGCGTCTATGGCGATAGCTACCGTATCTTTTATTATATTTGCTAAATTTAATTCACCACAATGGCTTCTTTGGGTTAGCCCGATTATGTTGTTGATTAATGCAAGGGCGGTTTTTGTTTTGCTGTTGCTTTTCGATTTAAGCACATTTATATATTTTCCTTTGGGCGCTGATTTAAGTTATATGTGGGCGCGTAATTATCTATTTTTTAGAGCTATGGTTTTATTGAATATTATAATTAAATTTATTCTTGTTTTCTATCTGTGTAATTATTTAATAAAATTACGTAAGATACAGCCTATTTTACCCTAGGTTAATACGACAATATTTCTTGACCCTGATGAGCTTGCGTTATATAATTACCAATAGCGAATTGTCTCATATATATAGGTAAGGAATATGAGCTATGAATGTCCAGGATAAAAGAAATTTTATACTTTTAGGGCATGCCCAGTCTGGCAAGACTACCCTCGCCGAATCGCTGCTTTATTTTTGTAAAGCTACTACCCGTAAAGGCTCGGTTTCCGAAGGAACATCAGTAAGTGATTATAGTTTTGACGAAATAGAAAGAAAAAGTTCTATTAACGCGAGTTTTTTGTTCTGTGATTATAAAGGCACGCGTATTCAAATTATAGATGCGCCCGGTTATGCGGATTTCTTTGGGGATGTAATAGCCGGCGTCCGCGCAAGTGACGCGGCAATTATAGTTATCGATGTTGGCTCAGGCATCGAAGTCGGCACCGATCGCGCTTGGCAGATGGCTCAACAGGCAGGCTTGCCTTGCATTATTTTTATTAATAAGACGGATAAGGCCAACGCTGATTTAGATAAAACGCTTTTTGACATAAGAGAAAAATTTTCTAAAAACGCCTGTTTAATAAGTTCTTGGGATGATCCCGGGCTTATGGAGGCAGTTGCTGAAAGTGACGATAAGCTGATAGAAAAATATTTAGAAAGCGGCACGCTTTCTAAAGATGAAGTGAGGCTGGGATTACGCCTGGGGGTAATAAAAAGAAAAGTTTTTCCGGTTCTTTTCGGTTCAGGCTTAAACGATAAAGGGATACAGGAATTATTGGAAACTATTGTGCAGTGTTTACCCAATCCTTCTGAATGCGTAAAAGCCGGTGCTTTAGGCACTAGTAATGTGGATGATTTGCCGTTTTCGGCATTTGTTTTTAAGAGCATATCTGATCCTTATGTTGGGCAATTAAGTTTATTGCGCGTATTTTCCGGGAAGCTGGCGTCTAATACTGGTTTTTATAATGCTACGCGCAAAATAAAAGAGAGAATCGGGCAGATTTATATTTTACAAGGCAAAGAAGAGCGCGCGATTGATGCGGCTGCCTGCGGCGATATTGTAGCTATTGCTAAATTAAAAGAAACTTTAACTTCAGATACGCTTGCGGAGGAGAAAAATCCGGTTGTATTTGCTGGCCTGGAGTTTCCGGAAGCCGCGATATCGGCTTCGGTAAAGCCTAAATCGCGCGAAGACGAAGATAAAATTTCAGGCGCTTTGCATAAACTTGCCGCAGAGGACCCTACTTTTAAAGTAGTGCACGACCCGCAGACCAAAGAATTGATTATTTCAGGCCTGGGAGACTTACATTTAGCAATAATGGTTGGCCGCTTGAAGAAAAGATTTAATGTCGCGGTTGAGCTGGGCAAGCCCAAGGTTTCTTATAAAGAGTCCATTACTAAGCCGATTAAAGTGCAGGGTAAATTTAAGCGCCAGTCAGGCGGGCGCGGCCAATATGGCGACGTGTGGATTGAAATTCAGCCTTTAGAAAAAGGCAAGGGTTTTGAATTTGTCGATAAGATTTTTGGAGGCGCAATCCCGAGGAATTTTATCCCCTCGGCGGAAAAAGGCATCAGGCAGGCTTGCCTTGAAGGCGCGGTCGCCGGTTTTCCGATTGTTGATGTGCGTGTAACTTTAGTTGATGGGTCATATCATGACGTTGATTCGTCAGATATGGCTTTTCAAATTGCCGGGGCGATGGCCTTAAGAAAAGCGGTGCAGGCCGCAAGCCCGGTGCTACTGGAGCCGATTATGGATGTGGAAATAAATATTCCTGAAGAATGTTTAGGTGGGATTTCAGGCGATGTTAATTCCCGCCGTGGCCATATTATGGGTATGGATGTTCAGGGAAAATTGCAGATTGTTAAGGCTCAAGTCCCATTGGCGGAGATGTTTACTTACGCCAATGATTTGCGTTCTCTTACCGGTGGGCGAGGCGCATATACTATGCGTTTCTCTCATTACGCAGAAGTCCCGCAAAAAACTGCCTCCGCAATTATCAGCCAATACCAGGCATCTAAGCAGCACGAAGAAGATATTAACTAACCCCGCTAGAAAGATAATTTAATGAAAATTGGAATATTAGCTTTACCCCAGGTTAATTTAGGTAAACATAACATTAAGGATAGCCGTCTTGATGATGTGGATAAGCTTGTTAAGGCTAAGAAAAAAACTTATATACAGATTGAAACGGTGGGAGAGGATGCCCTCTTAGACGCTGATGCGATTATTACGGCTGTGGATAATAAAACAGATCTGATTTTAAGAGATTTGGAATTTGTCGAGACGCGGCTAGGCCGCAGCGTAGACGAGGCAGATAAGGCTTTGCTTAATAAATTAAAAATAGCTTTAGAAAAAGAAGAGCTTATTTGTAATTTAGGCTTGGCCCCGGCAGAAAAGGAAGCTTTAGTAAAATATGGTTTGTTAACCGTTAAACCGATTATCTTGGCGGCAAAAGAGGAATTGGAAGATATTAATGCTTTGTTGGCAAGAGCAGTTAAAGAAGGCGGCTATATCAGTTTTTTTACTTCCGGAGAAAAGGATACGCGCGCTTGGTTAATTAAAAATGGCGCGACTGCCTGGGAAGCATCCGGGGCAGTTCATTCGGATATTCAGCAGGGCTTTATCCGCGCGGAAATTATTAGCCTCGAGGATTTCTTAACTTGCGGCGGAGAAACTCAAAGCAAGCAGGCAGGCAAGCAGCGTTTAGAGCAAAAAGATTATATAATGAAAGATTGCGATTTAACGAATTTCAGGTTTAATAAATAATAACTGTTGTACACCTACGAAGTGGGCTACGGCCCACTTCGTAGGTGGTATAGGTAATGGAGTAAGGGATGTTTAAAATTAAGCGCGCGTTAATTAGTGTATCGGATAAAACTGGGATTTTAGAACTCGCCAAAGAATTAAATAAATTTGGCGTTGAGATTTTATCGACTGGCGGTACGGCCAAGGTATTGCGCGAAAATAATATTCCGGTGAAAGAAGTTTCGGAATATACGGGATTCCCGGAGATGCTTGAGGGAAGAGTAAAAACTTTGCATCCTAAGATTCATGCCGGGTTATTGGCGCTGCGCGGAAATGATGAGCACATGAATATTTTAAAAGAGCATAATATCGGCCTGATAGATATGGTGGTGGTAAATTTATACCCTTTTGAAAAAACTATCTCTAAGCCGGGTGTAAAAATCGAAGAAGTTATTGAAAATATTGATATCGGCGGCCCGTCAATGCTGCGCTCAGCAGCGAAAAATCATCAATCAGTAGCGGTAGTTTGTAATCCTGCGCGCTATAGCCAAGTAGTAAATGAATTAAATAAGAATTCTGGCGCGTTGCCTCAAGAGTTAATGCGTGATTTGGCGATAGAGGTGTTTGCGCGGACGAGTGAGTATGATGGCGTAATCAACAATTATTTAAGTAATTATTTTGACAAACAGACAGAAGTTAAAAGTTTTCCTCAAAAAGTAGTTTTAAGTTTTGAAAAGATTCAGGATTTGCGCTATGGTGAGAATCCGCATCAGCGAGCGGCCTTTTATAAAGATGCTGCCAGAAATGATGGATTAAGCGCGGTAAAGCAGCTTTGGGGTAAAGAGCTTTCTTTTAATAATATTCTCGACTTAAATGCTGCGGTAAATATTGTGAAAGAATTTGATTTGCCAGCAGCAGTTTTTCTTAAACATAATAATCCCTGCGGGGTTGCACAAGATAAAGATATTTTAAAAGCTTATAAAGATGCTTGGGAGTGCGATAAGCTTTCTGCATTTGGCGGGATTGTCAGTGTAAACAGGAAAATTGATTTGGCGCTGGCTAAATTAATAATTAAAAGCGGGTTCTTGGAGTGCATTATTTGCCCGGCGTTTGCCACGGAAGCTTTGGAATTATTAAAAGAGAAAAAGAGCTTAAGGCTCTTGGAATTACCCGGGCTACTTGATAAAAGCCAGCCTATAGATTTTAAAAAAGTAAACGGAGGGCTATTATTACAGGATGAGGATAGCCTGGCGTTTGATGAAAAAACATTAAAAGTTGTAACTAAAACTAAACCTACAAAGGCCCAGATGGAGTCTTTGATTTTTGCCTGGAAGGTGGCCAAGCACGTTAAGTCCAACGCGATAATTTTAGCGCGCGGCACTAAGACTGTGGGTATTGGCGCAGGGCAGATGTCGCGGGTAGATTCAGTTTTTCTTTCCACTAAAAAAGCAGGTAAATTAGGCATTGGCTCTTTAATGGCATCGGATGCGTTTTTTCCTAAAGAAGATGCCATACAACTTGCCGCAAAATATAAGATTAAAGCGATAATCCAGCCAGGCGGTTCTATTGCCGACGAGGCAATTATCAAAATGGCGGATAAATATAAGATCGCTATGGTGTTGACCGGAATTCGGCATTTTAGGCATTGATGTATGTATTACCCCGCAGCAATTAAATATCTGGAATTGTTCATTAATTACGAAAAGATTTCTGACTATCCGTATAAAGAGTCTTTAAAATTAGAGCGTATCCGTAATTTTCTTGACCTAATCGGCAGGCCTCAGGACCATTTAAAATGTATTCATGTTGCCGGGACTAAGGGTAAGGGCTCAACTTGTGCCTTTATAGCTTATATACTAAGAGAGGCTGGCTTTAAGACTGGGCTTTATACTTCGCCGCATTTAATTGATTTTAGAGAAAGAATAAGGATACTTAGTGAGGACGATTTGCGAATTCCCCGTAGGGAACGGTCGCGACCGTTCCCTACATTAAGAAGTGCCCCTAAGGATTTTGAGGGGATGATTTCTCGGGCGGATTTGGTAAAAACTTTAGAATCAATAAGGCCAGAGATAGAAAAATTTAATAAAACTTCTGAATATGGGCCGCTGACATTTTTTGAAGCCTATACCGCGTTAGCCTTCGAATATTTTAAGGATAAGAAAACGGACTTCGTGGTTTTAGAAACCGGTTTAGGCGGCAGGCTGGATGCGACTAATGTTGTTAACGCATTAGTGTCAGTAATAACACCGGTAAGTTATGAGCATACGCAGAAATTAGGTAAAACATTAAAGAAAATCGCGGGAGAGAAGGCAGGGATTATTAAAGACCACAGACCACAGACCACAGACCACAGACTAAAAACGATTGTTGTGAGCGCGCCTCAGGAAAAAGAAGCGCAAAGTGTAATTAGAAAACGCTGCAAAGAGGCGGGGGTGAAGCTTATTGAAATTAATAAGCCCGAAAAGATAAAAATAAATTTAATTGGGAGGCATCAGTTAATAAATGCAACTGTTGCTTTGAATGCAATTAAAACGTTAAAAGAGCATGGTTTTAGAATAAGTAATGCTGCTATAAAGAATGGATTGGCAAAAACTATTTGGCCGGGTAGATGTGAAGTTATCGCTAAGAAGCCAACAGTTGTGGTGGATGGTGCGCAGAATATTGCTTCAGCGAGGGCCATAAAAGAAGCGATTAAAGAAAATTTCAAATATAATAAGTTAATTTTGATTCTGGGAATTTCCGACGATAAAGATATTAAGGGTATTTGTGCTGAGCTCTATGGTTTGGCCGATATAGTCATTTTAACTAAGTCTAATAATCCGCGCGCAGCTAAGCCCGAAATGATAGCTCAATGTTTTAAAGATAAAGAAATAAAGATTACGCAGAGTATAAAAGAAGTAAAAAATGTGGTTTATAAATTGGCGGGTAAAAAAGATTTAATTTTAGTAACCGGTTCGTTATTCGTGGTGGGAGAATTTAGGGCGCGTCATTCTGAGCCCCGCTCATAAGGCGGGGCGAAGAATCTTGACGGTAAAGGGATCCTTCGGTCGCCTCGATGCGGCATAAAGGCTCCCTCAGGATGACGATGGTTTATAATCAGTAATAAAAATGAATAAATATAACCTTGACGATACAATTGCTGCGATTGCCACTCCGGTAGGGGAGGGTGGGATTGGAATTGTGCGCCTAAGCGGTAAGGATGCGCTTAGTATTGCGGATAAGATATTTTTATCGCGTGATGGTAAAAAGCCGTCTCAATTTAAGACTTACACAACCCATTATGGTTGGATTGTTAATGGGTCACAAGTCACAAGTCACAAGATATTGTTGATGAGGTGCTTTTGACCGTGATGCGCGCGCCGCGCTCTTATACTAAAGAAGATGTTGTGGAAATTAATTGTCATGGCGGTATTGTGGCTTTGCGCGGGGTTTTAGAATTAGTTTTAGCTCAAAGATGCCGTCTGGCTCAGGCAGGCGAGTTTACTAAGCGCGCATTTTTAAACGGCCGGATTGATTTAACCCAGGCTGAGGCGGTATTAGATACTATCCGCGCCAAAACTGATTCTGCGCTTAAAGTTAGTTTGGAGCAGCTTAAGGGTTCATTATCTAAAGAAATAAATAATATTCGCGCGCCTTTATTAGATGTGCTTTCAATATTAGAAGCAAATATTGATTTTCCCGAGGATGATGTGGGCCTGGCGGAAATAAAAGATATCAGGCTTAAGCTTGAGCGCGCATTACTTAAATTAAAAAATATCTTATCTTCTTCGCGGCAAGGAAGGGTTTTGCGCGAAGGTATTAATGTAGTAATTTGCGGTAAACCCAATGTCGGTAAATCCTCGCTTTTAAATGCTATTCTTAAGCAGGAGCGTTCTATTGTTACGCCTATCGCCGGCACGACGCGCGATACTATCGAAGAGATAGTGGATATTAAAGGTATCCCGGTGAGGATTGCCGATACTGCCGGGATTTTGAAGCCGCGTAACATAGTCGAGAAAAAGGCAGTTCGGCGCGCCAAAGATTGTATCCATTCAGCGGATTTAGTGTTGCTATTGTTTGATGGTTCAAGGCCGTTGTCAAAGGAAGACCTAGATTTGATTAAGAAAGTGAAAAATAAAGCTGTTTTAGCGATTATTAATAAAATTGATCTTAAGCAAAAAATAAATAAACAGCAAGTCGTTAAAGTTTTTAAAGATATTATAGAGATTTCTGCTAAGCGCATTAGAAATATTCATATTTTAGAGGAGGGAATTGTAAATTTAGTTTACCGCGGCAAAGTAGTTGCTTCGGAATCAGCCTTAGTCAGTAATTTACGGCACATTGAAGCTTTAAAGAAAACCCAAAAACTAGTTGAAGAGTCGCTTGTTTCATTGGATAATAAACTGCATTTAGAATTGGTCGCCCAAAGCATTAAAGACGCGCTTTCGCATTTAGATGATATCTTGGGTAAACAATTTTCAGAAGACCTATTGGATAAAATATTCAGTGATTTTTGTATCGGAAAATAAGCAAAGGCATAATTTATTTGAAAGGATTTAAATGAATAAAAAGAAAATTGAGAATGCGGTAAAGGATATATTAGAGGCGATAGGCGAGGATCCTAAGAGAAAAGATCTTTTGGAGACGCCTAAGCGCGTAGCCGAAATGTATGAAGAGATATTTTCCGGGGTGCGCCAGAATCCTGAAGACGAGTTAGAAGTTGTTCTTGAGCAGAAACATCATGAGATTGTTTTATTAAAAGGGATACCTTTACATAGTGTTTGTGAGCATCATTTGTTGCCATTTTTAGGCCAGGTGCACATTGCTTATATTCCGAAAAATGGCCGGGTGACGGGTTTAAGTAAATTAGTGCGGGTGGTGGATATTTTATCCAAACGCCCGCAAGTCCAGGAGCGCCTGACTACGCAGATTGCTGAAATTATTATGTCCAAGCTTAAGCCTCTTGGGGTAATGGTGGTTATCGAGGCGGAGCATCTTTGCATGTCTATGCGCGGGGTAAAAAAGCCAGGGGTCTTGACTGTTACATCGGCGGTGCGGGGCATCTTTAAAGAAAATGAAAAGACGCGCTCCGAAACTTTAGCTTTAATTAAATAGAATGAATGAAGTAGCCGCTAAAAATTACGAAAAATATCTCTTTTGGATTTGTCTTTGGATGGCAGCGCTGGCAATTTTGCCTTATAGCTGGCTTCCCGGAGGCATGGATATAGATTCCTGCCATTATGGCGTTGTGTCACGCACGATTATGGAAACTGGGAAATGGCTGGGCATATACGATGTTTTAGATAAAGGGTATTTTTACACGCATTTTCCGTTGTGCCTGTGGATCACCGCATTTTTATTTAAAATACTCGGAGTTTCTACATTTACCGCTAAATTACTTTCGATGTTGAGCGGCATTGCTTTAGTTGGGGCAATATTTTATTTTGGCAGGTTAATAAAGAATAGCTGGGTGGGATTTTTTGCCGGGATAGCTATTTTGCTCACCGATCCGATTGTGCGTACCGCGCGCAAGTGTAGATTGGATATCCCTCTGGCTTTATTTATTACTTTGGCGCTTTTATTTTTTATTTTAGCCCAGAAGCGCTCGCGCTGGTACTATCTTTTATTCGGGGTTTTTACATCTTTAGCAATTATGGCTAAAGATGTGGCGGGTATTACCCCTATATTAATTGCCGTGATATACCTGATTTTGTTATGGCGCTGGAAAGAATTATTGCATCCTTTATTTATATTAGGCTTAAGCTTAGCTATTGCTCCGGTTTTGGTATGGGCCTGGGCGGATAAAGGGGTGATATTTAATAGCTGGTATAATTGTAATTTTATTTATCTTATGAAAACTACTAGCCGTTATGTGCGCTGGTATTTTTATTTCTGGGTGCTGGGCACCAAATATTTTTATCTATTGCCGGCTGCTGTTTATGGGGCGTATTTGGGTTGGAAAGATGCGTTAAAAACCAAAAATTATGAGGTTTTGTTGTTAATAATTTGGGCGCTGATTTTTCCTGCGGCATTTTCTTTCGGCAGGCAGAAACTGGATTATTTGATTATACCTATGTATCCGGCAACCGCGCTTTTGGCGGGTTTGGCCGTAGATAGTATTTTAAAAGATGTTACAAAAAATAATGCCGCCAAATGGGCTAAGTATGTTTTACTTGCCGGGACTATTGTTGTGGCATGTTTACCTCTAACCGTAAAAAGTAAACGTTTTGATATTTCGGTCAATGTTGCGCCTGTTTTAGATCAGCTTGTTAAGCAGGCGCCAAAATATGAAGTAGTGATTTATAAACAGGACAGGGCGTCTTTACTGTTTTATTCCCAAGAATTGAGAGATTTGATTATGGTTAGTGAAAAGGGGGATTTGGAGAAATTGTTGAGCAGCGTAAATGATAAAGTTAGGTTTTATTTTCTCTCTGACCACGATTTTGATGAATTAAGCCCGGATGTAAGAAATAGCGCTAAGATTCTTTTCCGGTATAAAGATAGAATTGTTGCCGTAAACCAAAAAGAGCCCGCGCTCGTGGTTACTCTTCCTCAAAAATGAAAATAAACCTGATGCGAAAGCTAGATTTTTGGGTAGGCGTGCCTTTGTGTTTTGTTTGCAGCGTATTTAATTTCTTTTTCGGATTTTTAAGCCCTAAAAGAGAGAAAAATCCTCCCGCGTGCATCGTTTTTCTTAAATTATCCGAGTTGGGGGCAATAATACTTGCTTATCCTTTGATTGAGCGCATAAAAGATCAATATCCTGCCGCAGGGCTTTTATTTGTAACTTTTAAGAAAAATAAAGGTATTTTTCGGGTTTTAGGCGGATTAATCCGGGAAGAAAATATTATTTTAATTAGCGATGAGAATATTTTCTCTTTTATTTCCGATACCTTTAAGGCGGTATTAAGATTACGCAAAAATAAAATTGATATAGTCTTTGATTTGGAGTTTTTCTCGCGTTTTAGCGCGCTACTTTCTTATTTAATCTCGGGCGCAATCCGGGTAGGCTTTTGGCGTTATGCCTTTGAGGGGCTATACCGCGGTAATTTCCTGACACATAAAGCGCAGTATAATCCGCAAAATCATATTAGCGTAAGCTATTTATCATTGGCGCAGGCTATTAAACAGGAACGCAAAGATTCGCCTGAGTTAAGCGAAAATATTTCTAAAGCGGATATTGTTTTGCCGCAATATGTATCCAGCCCCCAGCTTAAAAAATCTCTAATAGAAAAGTTTGGGTTGAGCAATCAGAAGAAAATATTTCTTTTTAATCCCGGAGAAGGCGTTTTGCCGTTACGTGAATGGGGGCTCGAGAATTTTATAAAAGTCGCGCGTAAAATATTGGAAGATAGCAATAATTGCATAGCTTTAATCGGGACAGAGGGGGCGGTTAAAAAGTCCAGCGCATTTTTAAAAACGTTAAATAACTCCAGGTGTATAAATTTAATCGGGAAAACTTCTTTAGAAGAGTTAATGGAGTTATTTTGTATGTCGGCAGCTCTAATTTCCAATGATTGCGGGTTGGTGCACTTGGCGATGTTGACCCCAATTAAAAAATTTGTAATATTCGGCCCAGAAACTCCCCAGGTATTTGGCCCTCTCGGAGAAAATAACCACATCTTTTATTCCCACTGGCCCTGTTCACCCTGCCTATGCGCATTTAACCACCGTGAGTCTTTTTGCCGGGATAATGTTTGCCTAAAAGCGATCTCGCCGGAAGAAATTCTGCAAACAATTATTTAAATTATGCGGTTATCATCCTCATTGAGCGGTAAAGAAATTATTCGTAAGAAAAAAATAATTGTATTAGCGCCTATATTATTAATAATAATTGCCGGTTTTGGTGTTTACGCAAATTCGCTGAAGGGTGAATTTATTTGGGATGATTATTTTTGCGTAAAATACAACGCGCATATAAAGGATTGGCCTCATTTAACGGATATTTTTACAGAAACGATAAGCGGCGGTTTTACTGAAGCGGCTGCCGCGGCAAGTTTCTACCGCCCCCTTCAGATGGTAACTTATGCTATTGATTATTTGTTCTGGGGTTTAAATGAATTTGGCTACCATCTGACTAATATTATTTTACATATTTTGGCAGGATTATGTTTTTATTGGTTAGTTGTTAAAATATTCAAAAACTACTATTTAGCTTTATTAGCCAGCTTATTTTATATTGTTCATCCTGTGCATGTTGAAGCTGTAGCCAGCATAGCCGGAAGAGCTGATTCGCTCTCTGCTATATTTATTCTTCTCGGCGCCATTCTTTATATCAAGGCAGGCGATCATTTTAATATATTTTATTATGTTTCTACGCTTTTTTGTTTTATATCCGCTATTTTCTCCAAAGAAAGCGCAATAATCTTTCCGCTCGTCCTATTGTTATACCACTATGTGTTTAAGAAGAAAGTAAGCAAAAAATTATTTTTGCCGATAATAGGCATTGCCCTCTCATACATTTTATTCAGGCTGTTCCTACTTAGTTTTTATTTGCCGCAGATAAGAGGTATTGGGGTAATATTTCAGAGAATACCGGTATTTTTTGCCGCAATTACCAACTATGCGCGAATTTTATTTATTCCGCTTGATTTACGAGTGAATTACGGGAGCCCGCCTTTTCGATTTATAGATATGCAGGTACTAATAGGCATGTTTATTTCCGTTTCTGTGTTGTTTTTAGCATTCAAAAATAAAAATCACGATAGGATTTTATTATTTTCAGTCTGCTGGTTTTTCATATTTCTATTGCCCGTTAGTAATATTTTGCCTATAAATGATTCTTTTATGAAAGAGCATTGGTTATATCTGCCTTCATTTGGATTTTTTTTAATTCTTGCGCGAGGCATGCTTTTATTGCATCAAACTAAAAAAGCAAAGATTCTTGCTGTCTTTCTCAGCGCGGGGGTGTTTATTTTTTATTCAATTTGCACTATTAAACAAAATGGTTACTGGCGCGAACCAATAACATTTATGGAAAGGTCAATACGGTATTTGCCTAATTATGCCGTATTTTATAATGAATTAGGGTATGAATATAAGAATAAAGGAAGGTTTGAGCAAGCAGTGAGGAATTACAAGAAAGCCTTAGAAGCAGACCCGAATTTAATTGGTGTTTATTATAATCTAGGCGATTTATATAAGGAAAGATCACAGTATAAAGGCGCTATAGCCGCCTATCAGCAAGCCTTGGAGAGAAATCCCGATGACATATCTATTTATTACGTTATCGTCAATCTTTATAGTAAAGTTGGAGAGGCGCAAAAGGCCGCTGACTATAGAAAATTAGCCCAACAGCAACAAGTGAAATTAGTCCAGAAATATTATAATATGGGCAATGACTATAAAGGCCGAGGAGAGAATAAAAAAGCGATTGTTTCATACGAAAAAGCATTAGGACTGAATCCGGATAATATATTGGCCTGTAACGAATTAGCGGGGGTATTTATTATCTTGGGGCAATATAATAAAGCAATAGCCTTGCTTGAGCAGGCAGAAAAAAATCATCCTTCTTTTTCTTTGGCGCAGAATAGTTTGGCTTTAGCGTACTATTATAAAAGAAACTATGATTTAGCAATAAAGCATTGTGATAAAGCAATAAAATTGGGCTATAAGGTCAGCCCGAAATTATTAGGAATGCTTGCCCCGTATAGGAAATAATACTTTATTTTGGCCTATCTAGGCTTCTGTATTGGATTGCTTCTGATATGTGTTGCGCTTGTATGTTTTCCGAGTTTGCCAAATCCGCTATGGTACGCGAGATTTTTAAGATTTTGGCGTAGGCTCTTGCCGAAAATCCCAATTCTGTCATTGCCATCCGTAGTAATTCTTGAGCTTCTGTATCAGGCACACACCATTTCTTAACTAGTTTAGTATTCATCTGGGCATTATAAAAAGCGGATCCGCCTTCGGCGGAAAAGCGTTTTCTTTGCCGCGCTCGGGCGTTTTCTACGCGCGCCTTAATTACAGATGAACTTTCTGCATCTTTAGTATCAGTGAGGTCTTTATATTTTATCGAGGGGACTTCAATATGGATATCAATTCGATCTAAGAGCGGGCCAGAAATTTTCCCCATATAGTTTTGGATTTTTGCCGGGTTACAGCTGCACATTTTCCCCGGCACGGAATAATATCCGCAGGGGCAGGGGTTCATTGAGCAGGCTAAGATAAATGAGGCAGGAAAGGTAAGCGATCCTCTGGCGCGCGCAATGTGAATAACCCGGTCTTCCATAGGCTGGCGTAAGATTTCCAGGCAATCGCGGTGAAATTCCGGCAATTCATCTAAAAATAAAACCCCATGATGGGCAAGGCTAATTTCCCCGGGGCGGGGGTTTGCTCCGCCGCCTGCCAGGGCAATATTGGAAGTAGTGTGATGCGGAGAGCGAAAGGGGCGTGAGGCAATAATCCCTTGTTTTAATGGCAGTATTCCGCTTGCAGAATGAATTTTAGTTATTTCAAGAGCTTCTTCTAAGGTAAGATCTGGCATAATGGTGGGGATTCTTTTGGCCAACATTGTTTTTCCGCTTCCCGGGGGCCCAAGCATAATAAGATTATGGCCTCCGGAAACCGCTACTTCAATTGCCCTTTTGGCTAAATATTGGCCTTTAACCTCGGAAAAATCAATTTGATGATAGGAATTTTCTTGAAATATCTTTTCAGCATTTAATTTAAAGGGCATAATCATTCCCGGGCTATTTAAGAATTCAATTGTTTCTTTTAAGGTTTTAACCGGAAAGACGTTTATATCGGTTACTATAGCCGCTTCTTTGGCGTTATCTGCGGGCACAATTAAATTTCTTATTTTACTTTTAGCTAGAGCCATGGCAGAGGCCAGTGCCCCTTTAATCGGCCTGATTGCGCCGTCTAGCGAAAGCTCTCCTAGGAAAAAAGAGCCATTTGCGTTTTGGTTGTTAATTTGCCCTGAAGCCTGCAGTATCCCTAAAGCAATCGCTAAATCAAAATTCGAACCTTCTTTTTTGATGTCTGAAGGGCTTAAATTGATGGTGATCCGGGTTGGCGGCCATTTGAATCCGGAATTTTTAATTGCTGATTTTACCCGCTCTTTACTTTCTCTGATTGCCGTATCTGCCAGCCCGACTAAGGTTACTGTTGGCAGGCCGCTGGAAATATCCACCTCAATTTCAATCGGGTACGCCTCTATACCCATAAGCCCGAAGCTCAATATTTTAGCTAACATGGTTTTGTCTCCTCCTACCTTAATAGATGCACCAAACTCTGAAATCTAACAGTTATTTTTAATAAAAATATTGCATTTAGGTTTTGTTGCTATATAATGACTATTAAGTAAAATGATTAAAAACCATAAAATTACCTTAATTATTGCGCTTTTGTGCGGCATTACCCTAGTTAGCATTTTTAAATATGGCGTAGCGCTTAGGGAGAACTCCGGCCTTAATAAGGAGTTGGCTCAAACTAAACAGCAGGTAGTGGCCTTAGAACAAGAGAAGCAAAACTTATTGCAGTCAATAGAGAAAGAAAAATCTGCCCAGAAAAAGTTAAGCCGGGAGAATATCGCGCTTAAAGATTATCTGAAGGCTAGTAAACAGAGGCTGGTTAAACTTTTTAAAGTATACGCTAAAGAACGGCAGGATTTGCAAACGCTGGATTCCAAATATGGTTTTATAAAGCTTGAGAATAAATTTTTAATCAAGAACAGAAAACAGCTTATAGTTGAAAATAAGATTTTTCAGGCCAAATCCGGGTCTGTGGAAGAATTAAGAAAAGCAATCAGGGAAATCAGCGCGCAAATGTATGGCGCAAGCTTCGAAGGTATCCAAGGTAACCGCGGCTACGTGATTAAAGACGGAAAACCCACCTCTGCTACTAAAGTTAAAATAGCAGTTGACCCTGCTCCTAAAAATTAATTATGAGAGATATTTTATTAGAGTTAAGCCATAACCGGATTTTTCTAATTACCTTATCAGCTTGGATAATTGCCCAGAGTACCAAGGTTTTTATCGGCATTATCCGCGAGAGAAGATTTAACTTCCGTTGGTTTATTGGCACCGGTGGTATGCCGTCAAGCCATGCCACGGGCGCCTCGTGTTTAGCGACTACTGTGGGCTTAGAATACGGATTTAACAGCGTTGTATTTGCTTTGGCAGCTGCTTTTGCCTTGGTGGTTATGTTTGACGCTCAAGGCGTGCGCCGGGCAACCGGGAGGCAGGCGCATATATTAAATAAGATTATGGACGATATTTATTGGCAAGGCCGGATTAATGAAAACAGGCTGCGTGAACTCGTGGGGCATACGCCTTTTGAAGTTATTATGGGCCTGATTTTAGGTATTGTTGTAGCTTTAGTTTTCACCAAATAAAAGAGGTAAGAAATGTTTAAGAAAATATTAGTTATAGTTATAGCAGTTGGAATAATTTCCGGCGGGGTATTTATGGTAAAAAAAATAATAGGCAATAAGCCGCCTGTTACAAGCGAAGGAAAAGTTATCCTAAGGGGCAATTCTTCTAGCCAGGCTCGAGAATTAGAGGCAAGTGGAGATTTGTTGGGGGCGCGGGATATTTATCAGAAACTTATTAATGAATCCAGTAATTCAAATGATATTAGTAGATTAGAGAAGAAAGTTGAAGAATTGAATATTAAATTATTATTTTCATCCACGCTAACCCCGGGGAGTATATTATACGAAATTAAACCCGGAGACACCCTGACTAAAATCGCTAAATTATACAAGACGACGATTGATCTAATTATGAAAAGTAATAATTTGGCGAATGCGAATATTTCTCCCGGAAGGAAAGTGAAAGTTTGGAACACCGCGTTTAGTATTACTGTGGTCAAATCTCAAAATAGGCTAATGTTGAAGGCGAACGAGGAAGTTTTTAAGACATATATTGTTTCTACCGGATCCAATAATTCTACGCCTATAGGGAATTTTAAGATTATTAATAAGTTAATGAATCCAACTTGGTTTAAGGCCGGAGCGGTTGTGCCGGCGCAAAGCCCGGAGAATATTTTAGGCACGCGTTGGCTGGGGATAGATGTTCCTAGTTACGGTATCCATGGCACAACTATGCCTGGGGATTTAGGCAAGCAGGTTACTGCCGGATGCGTGCGTATGGCTAATGCTGATGTCGAAGAATTGTATACGATTGTTCCAGTGGGCACAGAAGTCACAATAGTAGATTAATATGCATGGACTTGATTTTGAGAAATCTATAATTGAGCTTGAGAAAAAAATACATGAGCTTAAAAATTTTGGCACAGAAAAGAAAATTGACCTTACTTCGGAAATTAAAACTCTTGAAGAAAAACTCGCAGCCTTAAAAAAAGAAACCTATACGGGCTTGACTGCCTGGCAAAGGGTGCAGCTTGCCCGCCATCCTAAAAGGCCTTATACTTTAGATTATATTGGCATGATTGCTACGGATTTTATGGAATTGCACGGCGATAGGCTTTTTGGCGACGATAAGGCTTTAATTTGCGGATTTGCTAAAATTGATAAGCAAAAAGTTGTAGTTATGGGCCATCAAAAAGGCCGGGACACTAAAGAAAATATCAAACGCCATTTTGGCTGCGCTCATCCTGAAGGTTACCGTAAAGCGCTCAGGGTCATGGGGCTGGCTAAAGAATTTAATCTACCAATACTTGTTTTTATTGATACGCCGGGCGCATATCCGGGTATCGGCGCTGAAGAGCGCGGGCAAGCCTGGGCAATCGCCCTTAATTTAAGAGAGATGATGGATGTTTCTGTGCCGATTATAGCAATGGTTATCGGCGAAGGCGGTTCAGGCGGGGCCTTAGGCATAGGAATCGCGGATAAAGTTGTTGTTTTGGAGAACGCGTATTATTCGGTTATTTCTCCTGAAGGCTGTGCCGCGATATTATGGAAAGACGGTTCGAAAGCTGCGAATGCCGCCGAGGTTTTAAAATTGACCGGGACGGATTTAATGAAGATGGAGATTATCGACGGAATCATCCCTGAGCCATTAGGAGGCGCGCATCGTGATCCTGCAAAATGCGCCGCGAATATAAAAGAAGCTATATTAAAAAGTTTGAAAGAATTAAAGGCTATTGATAAGGATGAATTGCTGCAATCTAGGTATAATAAATTTAGAGGTATGGGCCGAGTAGGATGATAGAAAATGAATTAATATTGTTAGGGCTTTTAAAAGAAAGCCCTAAGCACGGGTATGAAATAAAACGAAGAATCGAAGAGATTCTTTTTTTATTTGCCGGGGTAGGCCAAAAGTCAATATATTATCCTTTGCGGATTTTAGAAAAAAGAGGATTAGTAATTAAGCGCGCAGCTAAGCAGGGTAAAAGGCCTCAGCGCTTTGTTTACGAGTTAACTGCCTCCGGCCATACCTATTTTGAAGAATTACTGAGCAAAAGTTATCTTGATTTTAAGCGTCCGCAGTTTAGTTTAGATTTAAGTTTATATTTTCTTGCCTTTACTCTTCCGGCAGTTGCCAAAAGGCGTCTGCGCGGGCGTATTTTTATATTAAATAAAATCGCGCAAGGCTTGAAACCGATGATAGCTAAACATCAAAAGAAAGAGTCTTTGCCTTCTCTGGCGCGTATTTTAGAGCATAATTTGAAGATGCTTGAGGCCGAAGAGGGCTTCCTAAAAGACCTTATTAAGACGCTTTAACTGTTATGCTTATTTGTTCCTAACCGCAATAGCAGCAAACCCTTTTATCCTTAAGGTAGAATTAACTTGACAAAACGGGTAAATTTAGTAAAATTTATATAGTAAAATTTTACTAATAGGAGCAATACATGAACTGGGAAACTAAAACTCGAGACAAATTTAAGGTAATGATTGCCAAGATTCCCGTTTTCCACCGGGCGATAACTGAGAGTACAGTGACTGAAGCAGCGCAAAAAAACGCTAAATCTAGAGGCGCTTTACAGGTAGAAGAAGAGGATGTGATTAGCGCTTTTTTCTCGGATGTGCCGTCGCCTTTTTACAGTATGATGATTAGGTTGTTCGACCAGAATAATTTTGATTATCGTAAGTATGGGTTTCCGAAAAACACCCAAAAATAGATTATGAAAATAGCAGTTATCGGCGCAGGGGCAATCGGCGCATTAGTCGCAGGGTATTTAAAATCTAAGGGTGAAGATGTGGCCTTAGTTGGGCGAGCGGATGCGGTTAAGGCGATTAAGAAAAATGGTTTAGAAATTTCCGGCTGCCGCGGGGATTTAAATATTAAGATAGAAGCTGTTGAGAAATTAGATTTTTATCCGGATTTAACAATCTTGGCCACAAAGAGTCAAGATTTAGAAATGGCAATAAGAGAGAATCTTAAATTTTTGTCCGATAGTATAATTTTGACTACTCAGAATGGCTTGCAGGCGGATTTCTTGGCAGCAAAGTTATTGCCTCAAGAGAATATTATTTCTAGCATTGTAATGTTTGGCGCAACATATTTAGAGCCGGGGAAAATTATTCATAATTTTGAAGGTTCCTGGATTATCGGCAGGATATTTCAGAAGAATGATGAGAAAACAGTAGAGATATCTGAAGTGCTGAATCAGGCTTTCCCGACGCTAGTTGCGGAAGGTATCAAGGGAATGAAGTATTTGAAAGTTTTTGTGAATGCCAATAATTGTATCCCGGCAATTTTAGGCTTAAGTATGCAAGAGGCGTTCCAAGATTTAGAAATAAGCCGGGTAGCCATCGCTATTTGGAAAGAGGGCTTGAGTATAGTAAATAAAGCAGGCGTTAATCTGGTAAGCCTGCCGGATTTTCCTTTAGAGCGCTTGATTAAATTAACCGCGATGCCTACAGATGAGGCGGCAAAAATATATTCCGGGATTATGATTAATTTGAGTAAAGTGCCTCTTTACGGGTCGATACTGCAGAGTATTAAAAGAGGCAAGCTTTCAGAAATAGATTATATTAACGGCGAGTTTGTGGCGCTGGCAAAAAATAATAATTTATCTGCTAATCTTAATGCGAAATTAGTTGAAATGGTGCATAGCGTCGAGAGAAATAACAAATTTTTTAGTAAAGAAGAGTTAATAAAAAATGTTTATTGTGTCATTGCGAGCGAACGAAGTGAGCGAAGCAATCTTTATTAAAAGATTGCTTCGTCGCCTGCGGCTTCTCGCAATGACACATGAAAAGGGTTAGCTAATATGAGTGAAATTAATACTCCATTTCCGAAATTAAAACTCACCGTAATTAACGTGTATGGCTTGTGTTATCACGGCTACAAAATTGGTGATGAACTTATTTTAGAAGATTTTACCCATCCACCGCAATATTTTTGTTTGGGCCTGGCACATGCGCTTTTTCCGGTGATTTATGCTTTAAGCTTTTCCGCGTGTTTCCCTTTTCGCGATAATCAACGCAGCCTTTTAATAACCTGCCCTGACGGCGGAAAATTAGAATTTAAGGCGGAGATTTTGGATAAAGATGGAAAGGCGCAAGTGATCCCTAAGGATCCTAATTTTAAGGGCCCTAATCCTAAGAAAATGGAGATTGAGGTAGTCCAGGTGAAAGGTAAATGTGTTTTTGGCTATAAAGTCGGCGATAAATGGGAAACCAAAGGCCTTAAATGTATTCCGGATTTCTGTGGGGCGGCATTTCATTGCGCATTCCCTGCGCTCTTTGCCTTAAATTTCGGCGCTAAATTTTTCTTTATGCCGGATCCGGATTCAATTGATACCGTAACCTGCCCTGATGGAGGGAATATAATTTTTAAGATAAAAAGAATTGAGGAGAGTTAATAGATGTTAAAAAGACGTGTAGTAATTACCGGGATCGGCGTGATTGCCCCTAATGGTATAGGCAAGGATAATGTTTGGCAGGGGATGTCGAGCGGAAAATCCGCAGTCAAGCTGGTTACGGGTTATGATGTTTCGGTATTTAATACAAAAATAGCTGCGGAAGTTAAAGATTTTGATCCTTTTAAGTTGGGCCTGACGCATGATGAAGTGGTGCGTATGGATAGATATGTGCAATTTGGGGTAATCGCCGGCGACATGGCGATTAAAGACAGCGGTTTAGATTTTTCTCAAGAAAACCCTGAGCGTGTAGGCGTTTGTTTAGCGAATGCGATTTGCGGCACAAAATATATGGAAGAGGAGTTTGCCTTAGTTACCGACGACGGCAAGAAACCGATTGATCCCTCTAAAGTCAGGCCGGATCTTTATGACGCGGCAATGTTCAATACTCCGTCTATAGAAATTAGCGCAAGATATGGCTTAAAAGGTAATTGCAATACTATTTCAACCGGCTGCACTGCTGGGACGGATTCGCTGGGATTTGGCTTAGAAACGATTCAGGATGGTGAGCAGGATGTGATGATTTGCGGGGCAGCAGAGGCGCCGCTGACGCCGATAACTTTTGGCGCGTTTGATGTAGTCAGTGTTTTGTCGGTGCGTAATGACGAGCCGGAAAAAGCGTCACGTCCGTTTGACAATAAGCGCGACGGGTTTGTTTTATCCGAGGGCGCGGGTATTTTGGTTTTAGAAGAATTAAATCACGCCTTAAAAAGAGGGGCGCGCATTTATTGCGAGATTTTAGGATTTGGCACAAGCTGTAATGCTTTTCATATGACGGATCTGCCTTCCGACGGGGACGCGATGAAAAATTGTATTGCTCTGGCTTTAAAAGATTCTAATATTTTGCCCGCAGAAATAGATTATATTAATGCGCATGGCTCATCAACCCGCATGAATGATATTTTTGAGACTAGCGCTTATAAGGCGATATTTGGCGATTATGCCTATAAATTACCGATAAGCTCTTTGAAATCCATGATTGGTCATCCACTGGCCGCGGCAAATGCTGTCGAGTTTACGGTTTGCGCGATGATTTTTGAGAAAAATATTCTTCCTCCGACTATAAATCAGGAAGAAAAAGATCCCCAGTGCGATTTGTTTTATATTCCGAATCAGGCAATAGCTAAAAAAGTAAATATGATTTTAAAAACTTCAAGTGGATTCTCCGGGATTCATTCGTCGCTGGTGATGAAGAGGTTTGCATAATGGAAAAAATTGCCGTTACGGGAATTGGCGTGGTTGCGCCGTCGGGGATTGGCAAGCGCCAGTTCTGGGCGAATATTAAATCCGGCCGGTCTTTTATTAAAGAAATTACGCGTTTTGACGCTTCACGCTATCCAGCACATATCGCTGGGCAAATTGATGAGCTGGAAAAATATACTCATCTTAGCGAACGCTTACTAAAAAAAATTGATGCCTTTTCACATATGGCTTTAGTGGCATCAGAGTTGGCTTTGCAAGATGCTGGCATCGATATTAAGAATGAAGATCCGAATTTAGTGGGTATATTTTTAGGTAACGCTATCGGTGGTTGGCTTTACGCGGAAACAGAATTGCGCGATTTATATTTAGAAGGCCGCGAAGGAGTTTCGCCTTATATGGCCTCGGCGTGGTTTCCCGCGGCGCCACAGGGGCAGGTCTCAATTTATTATGGGATCAAAGGTTTTAGTAAGACTATTGTGGCTGACCGCGCTAGTTCCCTAATGGCTTTAGGTTATGCGCGTAAAGTGTTAAGTAAAAATAAATTGAATATGATTTTATCCGGCGGGATGGAAGCTCCGGTTACACCGTATGCATTGTTATGTTGTAATACTTATGGGGCATTATCGCGTAATAACAAAGATCCGCAAGGAGCATATCGCCCATTTGATCGGCAGCGTGATGGTTTTGTTATTGGCGAGGGTTCAGGTATTGTAGTTATGGAACCAGTTGCCCGTGCCAAAGAACGAAAAGCCAATATCTTCGCGTATATTTCCGGATACGGCACAAGCTGCGATGGGATAAATAGAATTCATCCTGCGCGCGACGGCAAAGAATTAGCCCGGGCAATAAAATTAGCCCTCGACGACGCAAAAGTTAATCCAGAACAAATCGATTATATAAGTTTAGATGGCTTGGCGGTTGATATTTGGGATAATTCAGAAATCTTGGCGATTAAAGAAGTCTTCGGCGAGTATGCGAAAAAAATTCCAGTGAGCTGCCCTAAATCTATGTTTGGTAATTTACTGGGGGCTTCAGGCGTAGTTGACTTAATTATTGCGATTAAGGCGATGGAGTATAGTTTAATTCCTGCGACTTTAAATTTAGATGAGCCGGCAACAAACAGCTTAAATTATGTAACCAAAGAAGCTAGAAGCCATGATATAGGTAAAGCTTTGATTATCTCGCGCGGCAGAGGCGGGATTAATTCAGCTTTGGTGGTTGAGAAAGGGGAAAAGCAATGAAAATTTTATTTGTAATGCCAAAGGTGGGAGCATGGGCGACACACGGGATACACAGATCGCCGAATCAATTATACGCGCATTGGGCCGCATACGTGCGCGAAAAAGGTTATGAAGACGTATCTGTGATCGACGGTCGCGCATTAGAAATACCTATGGATACTCTTGTGGAGCAGGTTAAACAAAAGGCTCCGGATGTAGTAGTGGTAGGTGAGCAGCTGCATGGTTATGGCGGATACGGGATATTAAAACATTTTAATGAAGCCACTCGCAGGATTAAAGAAGCATTACCGAAAACAAAGATTATTCTGGGTGGGTTATGGTATTCGGCAATGCCTGAATATACATTAAATCGTCAGCCGGAAATAGATTATATTGTTATGGGAGAAGAAGAATCATTCTTTGAGATAATTGACGCGATTGCTAAAAATAAACCGATTAAAGATGTTGCAGGTGTGGCATCAAGAGTTGATGGCAAGCCGTTTTTAGGGCCGCATAAGCCATTAATGGAGAATCTTGATCTCCTACCTTTGCCGGCATACGATTTATTTCCGATGGATAAATATGTCGGCCACACTTACTGGAAGCCGTTTGTGGATATGGTTACCTCTCGTGGCTGCCCTTCGGCGTGTACTTTTTGCTATGAATGGGATCAATTTGATCCGCGGTTTCCGTCGGATTTTTTAAAATGGCGCGCAAAGAGCCCGGAGAGAGTCATAGAAGAATTAAATATTTTGCATAGAAAATATGGGGTTAAGGTGGTTGTAATTCAGGACGATAATTTTAATGTTGACCCGGCACGTGTTAAGAAATTCTGCGAGTTGAAAAAAGCAAGTAACAATCCGATTAAATGGGTTTCTTTGGGCCGGGCAATTGATTGGGTAAATTGCGAATCAATATTGCCTTTAATGAAAGAGACCGGACTTTTTATGGGCGTATTCGGTATCGAAGTTACGACGCCGGAGGAATTAAAAAAAATCGCTAAAGGTATTACTGTTGATCAGATTAAAAGGACGGTGGAGATTTTACGCAAAAATGATATTGCCGTAGTTGCGGATATTATGATGGGTTTTGATTATGATACCGAAGCGATTATAAAACAGCGTTTTGAGTTTACCGACGAGGTTGATCCGGATATTCTTTGGGTGGGCTATGTTACGCCGGCGCCGAGCTCTCCGATGTGGCGCATAGGTATGAAGAAAAAATGGATTGATGTGGAAAAAATAGATTTTAGCCAGTGGGACTTTCTGCATCCGGTTATCCCCACGGATCATCTTACAACTGAAGACTTGGGCCGCCTAGGTTCTTGGTGTATGCGTGAGTTTTTCTCCAAGCCCGGACGCATCAATAGGATTATGGAAAGTGATTTTGATCCTTTAGCCAAACTTTGTTTTCAAGATGTTATGGCGGGGATCAATAAATGGGAAGCCGCGGCAACTAAGGGAGAAGCACACATATAATTTCTAACGCGGGTCCTGCCGCGGCGCCACCCGCTAGAGATGAATTAATTATGGAGGTTCGATGGAAACTAAACAGAAGATTAAAGATTTAATAGTGAAGTTATTGAAAGTGCGGATGGAAGAATTAAAGGATGATGTGAGTTTGCAGGATTCTATTGGGGTCGACTCAACTGAAATGGTCGAAACTGTGATTGCTTTGGAGAAAGAATTTGGTAAGAAATTAAATCCCAAAGAGATTACAAAATATTCTAGTATTAATGATATTGAGAAGGTAATTCAGCCTAAATGAGCGTGTGTCATTCTGAGGCCGAAGGCCGAAGAATCTGTTTTAGAAGAGAGATTCTTCGTCGCCCTGCGGGCTCCTCAGAATGACAGGTGAGGGGATATGCCTATAATTGATTTAAGCCTACCTATTGACGATAAGGCCTTTGAAGTCCACCATGTGGAAATTGAAAGAGTGGGCCATAAAGAGGGAGTAGAAAAGTTTAACCGTGTTATTATGGGTAAAACAATTCTCGGCCGTCTGAAATATCTTTTAGGCAAGCGCATTTTAAAAAAAGAAGAGCTGCCCGACGAGGAATTCCTGTCGTTAGAAATCGTACATTCACCTGTACATATTGGGACCCACCTCGATTATTCATTCCACTATGGCTCAAAATCTGAAGGCAGGCCGTCAAAAACCGCTGAAGAGATTCCTTTAGAATGGTGTTATTCTGACGGAGTTAAGCTTGACCTGCGGCATAAAAAATCAAATGAAATTATTGCTGCCAAAGATTTAGAAGAAGCTTTAAAGAAAATTAATTATGTGCTTAAAGCTTATGATATTGTTTTACTTAATACCGGAGCAGATAAATTTTTTGGCGGCCCGAAGTATTTTTCCGAATATCCTGGGGTAGATATATCAGCCATTGATTATTTATTAGATAGAGGGATTAAGATTTTCGGCGTAGATACTATGGGTATAGACCGGCCTTATAAATTTATGTTAAAAGAGTTTTTGGAAGAAAAAAAACCGCTTTACCCGTCGCATTTCTATGGCCGCAAAAGAGAGTTTATTCATATCGAGCGCTTAGCTAATTTAGATAAATTATCGCCAAGCGGTTTTAGGATTTGTTGTTTTCCGGTGAAGATTAAAAATGTAGGCGCCGCCTGGGCGCGAGTGGTGGCGATAAATTAAGGAGGCTCATATGTGTATGGGTGCTAACAAAGTAAAAAAGAAGTGGCATGTTCCGCAATTAATAGTGTTGCTTGGCCCTAAAACAGATGAGCTGGTATTGACTGGGTGCAAAACAACGGATAGATTAGCAGGATACCCCGGGGGCGTTGATAATCAATGTATTGGTAATGTTTCAGCGTGCACTAATTGTTATTACTCTGGGTCGTAAGTGGTTTTAAAATTTGATGGTAAAATGGGATATATAGTTAAAGAATTAGAAAAAATGATGGAGTTTCTCCGAGAGGGAGTTTTTATTTTTATGCCGAAAAACGCGCCGCATTCTTTGAGCGCGGATGAGAATTTAGCGATCTTATTAAGCTTATTCGGTAAATCTTGAAAGTGAGGTAATAATGGGGCATACGTGCAATTCAATAATAATCAACGCACCGTACGATTTAGTTTTTGATATTTCGAATGATATTCCGCGTTGGACGGAGTTATTTGGCAGCGAATATAAGAAAGCTGAAGTAGTTAAAAAAGAAGGCAATAAAATTACATTTCGCCTGACTGATGAAGATGATAAAATTTGGCAGTCTTGGCGTCTGTTATTTAAAGATAGGTGTTTTACTTATTCTGAGCGCGAAGAGCCAAAATTTCCTTTTAACTATATGAAGATCGTCTGGCTTTATACTCAAAAGTCCGAAGGCATTGAAATGACCTGGATTCAACATTTCTCAATGGATGAAAAATTTAAATTTAATGATACGCAGATTGAGGGCTTTATTAATGAGGGCTCGCAGCATAATTTAAAAATTTTTAAAGAGATTATTGAAAGAGAAAATAAAAAGGGAGAAATGAAATGAGCGTAGATTTAAAAGGTAAAGTAGCGATTGTGACTGGGGCAAGCCGCGGGATTGGTAAGGCGCTAGCTTCGACGGTAGCAAGCCTGGGGGTTAATGTGGTTATTGCCGCGCGGCAGATGGAGACTTTAAAAGAAACCGCGGATGAAATTACCAAGAAATATAAAGTTAAAGTCCTGCCAATTGTTTGCGATGTGGCTAAATTAGAGGATTTAGAAAATTTAGTTAATCAAACCAAAAAAGAATTCGGCAAAATTGATATTTTGATTAATAATGCCGGGGTTTCTAGCCAGTATCCTTTTGAAAAGCAGCCGATTGAAGATTTTGAAAAGTTGGCGCATACAAATTATCTGGGATATGTGCGCCTAATTCGCTTAGTTATTAATGATATGATTGCTCAAAAATCCGGCGCGATTATTAATATGGTTTCCGGTTCAACGCTTTGTGATCCTCTTCCTCGGAATTTTATCGTCTATAGCTCGCTTAAAGTGGGTTTGCGCGCATTTTTAAAAGGTATGTTTTGGGAGCTGCGCGATTATGGAATTAAAGTTACTTCGCTTTTACCAGGAGTAACCGATACAGAATTAACCGGGAAGTTAAGCGATATTACTCAGGATAATTCGCGCTTAATGACCACCGAGGCAATTGAAAATGCGGTGAAGTTTGCTTTAACTGTGCCGGCAAATGTATGTCCGCTTGAAATTGCAATAATTAACCAACAGACGCCTTGGACGAAGCCGGTGATTCCTTTAAAGCAGGCGCATCCGATTAAGTAGCCTAATACTGTTAAAATTTTACGGAGAATTTCCCCTCCCCTTGGGGGAGGGGTAAGGGGAGGGGTAGATATGAAGAAGTTTCTTGTTTTGACCGCAGCTTTAGTTTTAGTGGCAATCACAGTTTGTTTAGCAGAACAGAAATTTTTAGTAATTGATGATATGGAGAGCCAAATTAGCGGGGCTCCTGAGGGGTCAGTGGATTTTGGCGCGGGTAATGGCTCATCGGTTACTGTAACTGCTTCAACGGATACTGTGCAATCCGGTAAACAATCCATGAAGGTGGATTATGATTCTGTAGACGGTGGTTATATGTGGATCGCCCGCGGATCAGGCCTTGACGCCAAGAATTCTAAGTGGGATGTTGATGGCAAAACAATAGACTGGGAAAAATATCAGGCGATTTCTTTTTATATGTATGGCACCGATTCCAAGAGAGATGTGGCTTTTGATGTAAAGGATAATGGCGGAGAAATTTTACGTTTTATTGTAAATGATAATTTTAAAGGTTGGAAGCAGATTGTGTGCGCCTTTGATCAGCTTTATGCGCGTGATGATTGGCAGCCGGAATCCGCAGAGAAAAACGGAACTATAGATTTTCCGTTAAAGAGCTATCAGTTTGAGCCCAAAGGCGCAGGTAAAGGCACGCTTTATTTTGACGCGGTAGCTTTAATTGAGAAATAATGGATAAGAGCGGTATAAAAAATTTAAAAAGGCGTTATTTGGTATGGTTTTATAAGACCGCCAAAGAGGCTTATGATAAGCTCGAGCGTAAGTTTACTCAAAGCGAAATCGATCGCTTTATTTTGCAAGATTTAGAAAAGGCAGATAAATTCGGGCGGGTGAAATCTTTTGTTGATGATTTCCGCGCCTATATTCAAAAAAAAGAAGAAAATGGGTTAAGCCTAAAATTTGACGGTAAGAATTTAAAGTCCGATTATGAATTTTTAGTTTTAAGGCTTAAGGCAGTTGAGAAAGCGATTGTGAAAGAATTAGGGAAAAATGGTTTAGAAGAAATTAAGGCGCTCTACGAAAAAGAAATGATAGAGCGTATTTTAAAAAGCATGGAGCATTGATGATTATTGACGCGCATGCGCATTGGTTGCCGGAAGAGATTATAAATAATGCCCACTTTTTTCATAAGGGTTGGTGTGATATCGAGGGCCAGATTAAGATGATGGGGGAGGCTGGGATAGCTAAGGCTGTGCTTAGTTACCCTACATCGGACGCGCATTTAAAATTAGGCAGCCTGGAGACGGTGGCGCGGATTTTTAATGATAATGTTGGGCAAATTATTAAACGTTACCCGGATAAATTTATTGGCGCGGCGGTTTTGCCAGTAGGTGATTCGGCGAAAATGCTCGCGGAATTAAAGCGCTCGCGCGATCTTGGGTTTAAAGCGGTATCTTTAGCCTCAAGTTATAATGGCGTTTATTTAGATGATCCGATGTTTTTACCTGTATATAAACAGGCAGTAAATGAAAATATTCCCATATTCGTACACTCGCAGATTGTTAATCCCATTGGCTTTGAACGCGTGCAGGATCCACTACTTACACCGGTAATTGAATATGTTTTTGATACCACGATTTGTATCGGCAAACTTTTAATGGCGGAAATCCTACGCGAATACTCGCAAGTTAAATTTATCTTTGCCTATTTTGGCGGGGTAACCCCGTTTTTGCAGCACCGCTTTGACACCACTTATCAGATGCTGCGCGGAATAAATTTTGTCAAAGATTTGAAAGCCAATCCCACGGATTATTTAAGAAATATTTATTTAGATACCAGCGGCGATAAGGTTAAGGCGAATTTCTTAGCGGCACTGGATTTAGTCGGCTCTAAACATTTATTATGGGGCAGTGACTGGCCGGCGAAGAAAGATATTGCGGCTTCAATCCAGGCAGTTTGCGATTTGGATTTAACGAGTAATGAGAAAGATGCCATATTAGGTGGAAATTTAAAAACAATTTTACAAGGAGAGTAAATAATGCAAATGATTAAGGATGTGCATTTAACCGGGAAAGATTTGACGCAGGTGGTGCAGTTACGTCCTGAAGATGTGGGGAAATATGCGATTGTGCCGGGGCCTAAGGATAGGCTGGATGTATTAATGAAGAAAATTGAGAATCCGGTGCGTAATTTCTCATTTATGGAATATACGATGTATACCGGTATGTATCAGGGGATTAAGGTGACTGGAATTAATGGCGGTAGATTCTCAACGGATACTTCGATTACTAGCGAAGTAATGTGTAATGCCGGAATCCAAAATATTATCCGTATCGGAACCTGCGGCGCGCTGGACGAGAACATAAAAGTTGGTGATTTAATTGTAGTGGATAAAGTAATCCGCGGCGACGGGGTTACGCCTTATTATGTGGATAAGGATTTTGAAACTAAAGCCGATAAAAAAATTACTGATACAATGTATGAAGTGGCTAAGGGTATGGGCTTAACTATTCACCGTGGAACAACCTGGACTACAGATGCGCTTTTGCGCGAGGCGCGCGAAATTGTGGAAGCTAAGCGCAAAGAAGGCGCGATTGCCGTAGATATGGTTTCCTCGACGCTCTTAACCATCGCTCAAGTGTATAATATTAAGGCCGGTTCAATTTTAGCAGTTAGCGACAATGTTATTACTGGCGAAATGGGTTTTATGAATCCATTGTATTATATGG
>JAZDEX010000036.1:0-26700 GCA_043808405.1 Candidatus Omnitrophota bacterium
GAGCAAATGTTTCGTAAACATTAGGTCGAGGGTTCGAATCCCCCCGTCGGCTCCATAAAATATGTCTAAATTCTACGATGTTCTGCGCAGGCGTAATTTCTTTTTATTATTTTTAGGGCAAATAATTTCGCAAATCGGCGACCGCCTTGACCAGATGGCGCTTATCGCGCTGGTTTACGCGCGCGCGCCCGGGTCTACGATGCAAATCGCGAAAATTTTATCTTTCACCATAATTCCGGTATTTCTAATCGGCCCGATTGCCGGAGTTTATGTGGATAGATGGGATAGGCGCCGCACTATGTATGTTTGTGATTTGTTGAGGTCGGTTTTGGTCCTCTTGATTCCATTGTTTTTATTATATACTAAAAATCTATTACCGATTTATCTGATAATTTTTATAGTTTTTTCTATAGGCAGGTTTTTTGTCCCGGCAAAGCTAGCGATTGTCCCGGATTTAGTAGATAGTAAAGATTTACTTTTGGCGAATTCCCTTGTGAATACTACGGGGATGATTGCGGCGATACTTGGGTTTGGCGTCAGCGGCGTGATTGTCGAGAAGCTCGGGGCGGTAGGCGGGTTTTATTTAGATGCTTTAAGTTTTTTTATTTCCGGGGCATTAATATTTTTTATCGCTAAAAAAGCTAAATCCAATATTAATATAAAACGTTTTAGCAAGGAAATAGTGGAGGTAATCAGCAAATCAGTCTTACAAGAGGTTAAAGACGGATTCTTATATTTTTTTAAGAAAAGCGATATCAGGTTTACTGCCGGAATAATGTTTTTTCTCTCTTCGGCGCTAGGCGCGGTTTATGTAGTTATTATAGTTTTTATTCAGAATACGCTTGGCTCGGCAACTAAAGATTTAGGGCTGTTGGTTATGTTTTTGGGGTTTGGGTTATTTCTTGGTTCGGTTATCTATGGCAGGTTCGGCCAAAAATTTTCGCATTATAAGGTGATATTTATTTCATTGATACTATGTGGAATTATGCTGGTAATATTTGCACTGGGGATACAGAATTATCCTTTCTTTTGGACAGCGGCTTTGCTGGCCCTGGCTTTAGGCATATTTGTTTCTCCGATTATGATTGCTTCAAATACGATTATTCATAAAGTTAGCGATAACGCCATGATGGGCAAAATTTTTAGTTCGTTAGAAATTGTAATGCACTTAGGGTTTATATTGTTTATGTTTTTGAGTAGTTTTATTGCCGAGCGCATTCCGCAGGTTTATATCCTAGTGGCAGTGGGAATAGCTTTCGGTATTTTAGGCGCAGTGAATCTTATTTGGCATCGCAGAATTCAATGGTTAGAAAGGATAGCATGAAAAATATCGCAGTATTTGCTTCAGGGGCCGGCACAAATTTTGAAGCGATTGTTAAAGCAGTAAAAAAGAAAACGATTAAAGCCAGGATCGCTTTATTAGTAAGCGATCAGCCTAAAGCAGGGGCAATTGCCCGCGCAGGCAGGGCAGGGATTAAAATTGTTTTGGTAGAAATGAAAAATTTTTCAAACATTTTAGATTTTGAAGCTAAAATTATCCAGGCTTTAAAAGAAGAAAATATTGATTTAATCGCCCTAGCCGGCTTCATGCGCATGTTATCTGCCGGCTTTGTCCGCGAATATAAGGGGCGTATTATTAATATTCATCCGGCGTTATTGCCTTCATTTCGAGGGACAAGCGCGATTAAAGATGCTTATGCATACGGGGTTAAGTTTACCGGGGTAACCGTGCATTTTGTGGATGAAGAAATGGACCATGGCCCGATAATTTTACAAGAGGCGATTCCCATAAAAGATAATGACACATTGGAAAGTTTAGAAGAGCGTGTCCATGAAGTAGAGCACAAGTTATACCCTTATGTTGTTAAATTATTTGTTGAAGATAGATTAAGTATTGAAGGTAGAAAAGTTAGGATTAAGTAGAAGATTTGGAAAGTATTGCCCTTTTATTTAAGAGGCTTTTTTTGTTGGTCAGCAAATTATATAAATCCACAAAGGAAAAATCCTTAAAATTGTAAAGCTTTAGAGTATAAACTATAATTTTAAGGACCTCTTTATCTATATTTGCGTTTTTACCTACTTCGGGCTTGCCGAATTTTAGATTTATTCGATTTTGTATCTGCATAGCCAGAAAATCGCCCATGGATAAATCTTTATATGCCAGATGCGCGCCTTCTTTATCGCCGATTATTTCTTTCGACATGTTTGTATTTTGAATAGCGCGGTGCTGGAATTCGTCAAAAGAAATAAATCCATAAGAAACTTTTTTTAGGTCCGGTTCAAAAAATACCTGTTCTAGGTCATAGCCGTTTTTTATATCTCCAACTACTAAATAACAGAATTTAGGCGCGTTTTTATCTTTACTATCCATACTAAATAGTACGCGGCGCAAGACTTTCCAGGTATTGTTTATTTTTTCGGCCGTGGCTTCATTATAGTCGAATTGCTGGATTTTTTCTTTTTCCGGGACAGCTTTTATTATGTATTCTACCTGAAAAGCTTCTTCGTGAAAACGTGAGCCGTTGGCTTCTATTTGAAACTTCTCAATAGACTTTTGCGGCTTTTTTTTCTTTTTGTTCTCTCCGAATATTTCTTCTACCGGTAAATAAACCCAGATAGTTGAACCAACGAGGCGGGCTTTGACATTTAATTTATATTCATTTTTGCAGATATCTTGAATTGTTTGAGCTATGTTTTCTTTAAGGTAAGTAGGCGACGTAGAAGAAGAGCAGCCTGATAATAAAAGGATAGCTATAAAAATAAAATTAAGGCCGGTTCTTGCCAAATTCTGTAAATATAGCCTCAATTTCATCATAGTTTAGTTCTTCTTTAGCGATTAATTCTTTGGCGATACGGTCTAAAAGCAGCTCTTCGCGTTTTAATAACTCATTAACTTCTTTAAGGCAGGTATGTAGAATTTCCTGAGCGTCGTTATCCAGGCGGCTTTTCATTTCTTCAGAAATAAAATCAGAGGCATAGAAGGGAGAGGAAAGCACATGGAAATTTCCGATGATCCCGGATTTACCCATACCCCAGCGCCAGACCATATTATGGGCGATATGCAGGGCTACTTGAAAATCCATATCTACGCCGGCAGTAGTCATCCCTAACTTTATTTTTTCCGCGGCATAGGAGCCCAGGCAGGTTTTGATTTTGCCTAAGAGCTTATTCTGGTCGTGGATAAAGATTTCTTCTTTTTCCGGGGTCCAAGTTACGCCGCCAGTGTGGCCGCGCGGGGTAATCGTGATTTTAAAGACGTCTTGAGTAGGGACAAGAAGATAGGTGATGATGGCATGGCCGGCTTCATGATAAGCGGTTTGCCATTTTTCTTCTTCGCGCACTTTGATTCGGCGTTTAATACCTAAGACGATTCTTTCCCTTGCTTCGTCGATTTCCTGCATCGTAATTAAATCTTTTTTGTTACGGATAGAGATTAATGCCGCCTCCTGGACGATATTAGAAATATCCGCCGGGCTGTTTCCTACGGTAATTCTGGCTAAGCGGTCAATCTTAATGCTGGCTGCGTCATATTGGACTTTCTTTAAATAATACGCAAAAAGATGCTCTCTATCTTCCAAGTTTGGTTTATCAACATAAATCTTGCGGTCGAATCTTCCCGGGCGCAAGAGCGCGGCATCCATATAGCTTTCCGGAACGTTAGTCGCCCCGATTATAACTACGTTTAGGTCTTTTTCTTTGAGGCCGTCCATTTCAACTAAGAGTTGGTTTAAAGTGGTATTATGTTCGGTAGTTCCTCCACCGAAGCCTCGGCCTAAGCTTCTTTGGGCGCCGACAGCGTCGATTTCGTCGATAAAAATGATACATCCGCCTTCGAGTTCCGCAAGTTGGCGCGCTTTCTTAAATAAACTGCGTATTCTTCCCGCGCCTACGCCGACGAACATTTCCACGAATTCTGACCCGGACATAGCAATAACAGGCAGGCTTGCTTCGGTAGCAAGGGCTTTGGCTAAATAAGTTTTTCCGCAGCCTGGAGGCCCAAGCATTAAAATACCTTTTAGAATTCTTCCTCCGATACGCTGTAATTCCGCGCGGTCTTTGATGAGTTTTACTACTTCCAAGGCTTCTTCTTTAGCTTCATCCATGCCGATAACGTCGTCCCAGGTTATGCCTAAGGCATTTCCGGCAATAGATTTTTTATCGGTTTGGGTGAAGCTGCGCCCGCCTTTATACATCATCCAATACATCATGAATACGTAAACCATGCCTTGGATAATACCCATGACGCCCCAGGTAAACATCTGCAGGGGGCTGGCAGCCAGCTGTGATTGGCGGAAATAAGATTCAACTTCATTCCAAGCGCGGATTCCGTTAATGATAAGTATAATCAGGCCGATTAAAATAATAGAAGAAACGGAAATTATGACAATTTTTATCCAGTGTGTCTTTAGCTGAAATTTTACTCTTTTCCAATTCATAGATTTTTCTCCTTGCTTAGAAAAAGCACACCCGCGCAATACTATCCCAGAAAGGGCGCATTTGGCGATCCTTCACGCCAAGGTGCCTCGCAAGCGCGGGGTGTTTCTAATATTAAGGTAAGATAACATAATAGCATTATCGCGTCAACTACTTTATCCTATTAAGAGTTGATTAAGAGTTGATTTTTGGCGGTAAAGTTTTATAATGTGTGTGCGTAGTTAAAATATTGAAAGGAGATTCTATGCAAAATCAGGATATAAAATTATTGATTGAGAATATGGAGAAGGTAATAGCTGGTAAGCCGGAAGTAATAAAATTTATGATTGTTGGGCTTTTAACTAACGGCCATATTTTAATCGAAGATGTCCCGGGCTTAGGTAAAACTACGCTGGCTTTAGCTTTAGCTAAATCTATAAGAGCGGATTTTAAAAGAATTCAGTTTACTCCGGATTTATTGCCTACAGATGTTACCGGAGGTTTTATTTATAGCCCTAAAACCGGAGAATTTGATTTTCGAAAAGGCCCAGTTTTTACTAATATACTTTTAGCCGATGAAATAAACAGGACTACCCCGCGCACTCAGTCGGCGCTTTTAGAATGCATGCAGGAATATAAAGTTTCTGTCGATGGAGGGACATTTCCCTTGCCGCGGCCGTTTATGGTAATTGCAACTCAGAACCCGATAGAACATCAGGGCACATATCCTTTACCTGAATCTCAGATTGATAGGTTTCTCATAAAAATAAGTATGGGTTATATCAGCAACGAAGAAGAGATCCGGGTTATGTCCGGACAGAAGATTCAGCATCCAATAGAAAGCCTTCAGCCGGTTGTGGAATTGAATAAGATTTTAAGCCTGCAAGAATAAGTTAAAAAAATAGATATTTCTCCCCATATTTTTAAATATATCGCAAGCCTGGTCTCAGCTACGCGTAAAAGAGAAGAAATAAAACTCGGAGCCAGCCCGCGCGCCTCTATCGCTTTAATGAAATCAAGTTCCGCCTGGGCATTTCTCGAGGGCCGCGATTATGTTATTCCGGATGATGTAGTAAAGCTGCTTCCTTTAGTATTAAAGCACAGGATTGTTATGCAGCCTAAGGCTATAGTCGCGGATAAGACTCCGGATTACATGGTATCCGAATTGCTTAAAGCCACGCCCATTCCTTAAGCCCCATTAATATGCTTAAGCTATTTTCTAAGAGATGGATTTTCCTTTTTATAATTATAATTTTTGATTTTCTTATCGCGCTTAGGACCGCGGTAGATTTTTTCTTTTTCTTTTTTTGGTTTTTAGTATCTGTTGTGGCAGTTAGCTTGGGCTGGCTGCTGATAAAATATTTTATTATTGAATTAGAATTCAGGAGGATGATCCCGGCTAAGGTGGAAGAGGGGGATGCCCTGGATATAGAAACAGTTATTATTAATAAAGGTTTTCTGCCAATATTTAATTTTCTTTTAGAAGATAATTTGAGTTGTTCGTCGGATTCCAAGAAGAAGGAGTGGATTTTATTGGAATTTTTGCCGGCTAATTCATCTTTGCGCGTTGAATACCGCTGTGAGTGCCGGAATAGGGGGATGTATAGTGTTGGGCCGTTCTCGGTTTATCTTTTTGATCCTTTGGGCCTGTTTTTTCTTAAAAAGTCCTATCCTGTTTCGTCGGAGCTTTATGTTTATCCGCAAACCTTCCCAATTAATAAATTTCCCGCCTTAAGAAAAGGCACTGCTCCGTGGTTTGGCATAGAAACTAGCCGTGTTTCCGGAGAAGAACATGAATTTTACGGTATACGCGAATATAAGCCCGGAGACCCAATAAAACGCATACACTGGTTTTCTACTGCTCGCGCTAATACCTTGATCGTAAAAGAATTCCAGCGCCAGGTTTTCTTCCGGGCGACCATAGCTTTTAACTTAAATAGCGATGAAGATGCCGGAGAGGGCCGCGATAGCATTAGCGAATATACCGTAAAGATAGCGGCTTCAGTTGCTAAATACCTTGTCGAGGAGGGGATTTCGGTTGAGATTATTGCCCATGCCGGGGAATTGGTGCATATCCCTTTTAATAAAGGCCCAGAGCATTTAGACGACATCTTTAAATTTTTAGCGGCTGTGCGCCCGGAAAGCAAGGTAAAAATCGACGATATTTTTGAAGAGTTTTCTCAGCGTATTACCGGAGATTCTAATTTGGTGGTCATTATACCGGATAAAGAGTGGGAGAGGCTATTAATGATGCCTTATTTACGCGCCAGAAATGTTTTTATTATTCCTTTAGTTTTGGTTTCATCTTCGTTTCAGAAGGGTTATAATTTAAAGGCCCAAAATAATGGGCAAAATGGGTTAGTTAAAATTACTGATTTATCGCCTACGTTTTTTACCTGTGGCGCGGGCTTAGAGGATTCATTTAGCGGATAATATGCGGACAAAAGAAGAATATCTTACAGTAGATTTTTTATGCACTTTTTTACTTTTATGTTCGGCAGGGCTTCTTTTCGGAGGCGCGCTTAAGGGAGAGATCCTGTATCTGTTATTAGGATTGATAGCCGGATTTTGTTTTAGTTGGGTTAAGCGTGAAACAAAAGTAATAAAAATTACTAGCGATATATTGGGCCTTATTGTTATGGGTTGGGCGTTGTATTCTGTTTTTACATCAACCCTGGTTTATGAAGATGTGGTTTTGATACTAGCGAAGGCGGTTTTGGTATTATCGGTAGTGCTTAGTTTCAATGCCTCATCTGATAAGGTTATTAGCTCTATTCAGGGTTTAAGCCTGCCTTTATTTCTGATCTCGCATTTATTTATAAGGAGTTATGATTTAGGGTACGCCTTATTGATATTAGTTTATTTGGCCAGCTGGTGCGTGATCATAAAACTTAAATTTTATCATTCTTTTGATTCATTGATTGCGGTCAGGGCAAGCACACGGCATTCGATTATTATTTCCAGCGTATTTTTTTTGGTAGTCTTAACTATCTCTTGGGCGCTATTTTCTAATATCTTATTGGGCAAGATCCGCAAAGGCGGAGTTTTTATTTATAAAGAGAGCAGGGGGCTTCTTAATGATGAGTCTTTTGAAAAAGAATATTACGATACGCAAGATAAGCTTCAAGGAAAGATTATTGATTCGCCGACAGATTTTGATAAAGAAAGCGCGTTGCAATATTTTAGCATGGTTATGAATTCCGAAAATGTGCAGGAGGTTAAAAAAGCGGCAGAAGGGTTGATTGATTTATTTAGGCGGCCGGGGCCGGGGCTGGAAAAAGGCGATAAAGAAGTAACATTATTATTGATTAATAATTATATTGATAAAAGAACCCAGAAGAATCTAAACAATATGAAAAATAAAATAAATGATAGCTTAAAGGCAAATGCGGTAAGCGTATTTGATAGAATGTCGGTAATGAATAATGTTAGTAAATTGCAGGCGGCTGGTTCGCCCGAAGAATTTAAGGAGGCGCGAAAACAATTGCGCGAGGCCCTGAATAATTCTTCGATGGACGCTGGGACTAAAAGCGAATTAGCGGGTTTAGTGGAACAGCTTGAGCAGTGGAAGGCGTTTGAGTTGGCTAGGCAGAATATAGGAGCAGAAGAAGAGCTGTTGGCTCCTGAGCCCCAAGTTGTCAGTCCGCCTGTGCCGCTTCCTCAGCCGCAAGGCTTAAGCTTGCCTCAGGAACAAAGCGGGCCGAAGAAAATAATGCCGGCAATGTTGATCATTGCAATAATTAGCGCAGGATGCCTGTTAATTTTAATCATAATTATGGCGGTATTTTATATGCTAACTAAAAAAGAGCAGAAAAGGCTGGAAAATGTCTTGCGTAATAGCCCCCGGGATTTTATTGTTGGTTTATATATTAATTTTATAAATGTTTTGAATGTTTTTGGAGTTAAATACATGGGCAATCTTGCTCCTGTGGCTTTTAGCAGGTTATTTGAAGAGAAATGCCAGGTTGATAAGGGGGCGTTTCTTAATCTTACTTTAAAATTCCTTGAAGCAAAATATAGCCGGCATGATTTAGCAGCCGAAGACGCTCATTTTGCGCTTAATGATTATAATGATTCTTTGCGGATATTGAATGGCCGTTACGGGAAAACAGCATTATTCTTTAAAAATTGTTTTGCTTTAATGCGCAGGAGGCCTACATTTATTAAAGTTTGATAAATCATCCCTTGACTGGTTTTTAGCCCCATGTATAATATGAAGCGAAAATTTATTTACTAATATAAGGAGAGAAAAATGGTAAAAATTAAGCAGGTTAAGGCAAGAGAGATTCTGGATTCGCGCGGTAATCCTACAGTTGAGGTCGATATAATTTTAGATAATGGTATTTTGGGCCGGGCAGCTGTGCCTTCAGGCGCCTCAACAGGCGAGAATGAAGCTTTGGAATTAAGGGATGGCGACAAGAAAAGATATTTTAGGTAAAGGCGTTTTAAAGGCAGTTGAAAATGTTAATACCGTAATTGCTTCTAAAATAAAAGGTTTAGAGCCTGATTTTAGAAATATAGATGAGCTTTTGATTAAGTTAGACGGCACTGAAACCAAATCTAATTTAGGGGCGAATGCTATTTTAGGCGTTTCTATGGCTGTGGCCAAGGTCGCGGCTTTAGTTAAGGGTGAACCGCTGTATAGATTTTTAGGCGGCGCTGAAGCGAATATTTTACCGGTGCCTTTAATGAATATTTTAAATGGCGGAATGCACGCGGATAATAATTTGGATATCCAGGAATTTATGATTATGCCGCTGGGCGCCCCGAGTTTTAAAGAATGTTTAAGGTATGCTACTGAAGTATTTCATAATCTAAAGTCAATTTTAAAATCAAAAAAATTGTCAACTTCTGTTGGCGATGAAGGTGGTTTTGCCCCGAGCCTTGATTCTAATGAAGAGGCCTTGGAATTAATAATTGAGGCGATTCAAAAAGCAGGATATAAGCCGGGTAAAGACGTGAGTTTGGCGTTAGACTGCGCGTCTAGCTCGTTTTATAAAGATGGCAAATATAAATTTGAAGGCGTTGAAAAAACTTCCGCTGATTTAATTGCGATATACGATAAATGGTTGGGAAGATATCCGATTTTATCCATCGAGGATGGTTTAGGCGAGTTTGATTGGAAGGGCTGGATTGATATGACCGCTAAGCTCGGGGCCAAAGCGCAATTAGTCGGAGATGATATTTTTGTAACCAATCCTAAGATTTTTAAGAAAGGCATTGCCGAGAAAATCGGTAACGCGATATTGATTAAAGTCAATCAAATAGGCTCGCTTTCCGAGACTCTTGAGGCAATAGATATTGCTAAACAAAATAAGTACAGGGCAATTGTTTCTCATCGATCGGGTGAGACCGAAGATACGACGATCGCGCATTTAGCAGTAGCTACAGGCTGCG
Organism: Candidatus Omnitrophota bacterium; assembly: GCA_043808405.1. Lineage (GTDB taxonomy): Bacteria > Omnitrophota > Gorgyraeia > Gygaellales > Profunditerraquicolaceae > JAZDEX01. Next base: position 9,811 of record JAZDEX010000036.1, read on the forward strand.
GTCAGATTAAGACTGGTTCATTATCGCGCACAGATAGGATTTGTAAATATAATGAACTTTTAAGAATCGAGGAAGAGCTAAGTGACAAAGCGATTTACGCCGGCACGCTTTGGAAAAAATAAATGCTGCCTAGTTTAAAAAGGATATTTTGGTTTTTTGGTATAGCGATTTTTCTTTCAATTATATTTTTACCCGGTTATACCAAGCTACAGGATTTGCGCGATAAAAATTCAAATTTAGAAACAAGGATCAAGCAGCTAAAAATCGAAAATGCACTTTTGGATTTGGAGCTTAAACGCGTAGAAACCGATCCGATTTATCAGGAGAAAATTGCGCGCGAGAAAATGGGGGTAGTGCGTAAAGGCGAAATCCCCATAAAAATAATTCCTCCGGATAGAAAGAGTAGGTAGTAGTTAGTAGATAGGGTTTAGGTTTAGGAAAAAAATAAGATAGACTTGTTCTTTATAAATGTTATAATGTTTTCGCGGGGTGGAGCAGCCTGGTAGCTCGCAAGGCTCATAACCTTGAGGTCGTCCGTTCAAATCGGGCCCCCGCAACCAATAATCAATTTTCCCGTCTAGAATTTTTTCTAGGCGGGATTTTTGTAAGAAAGAGAGGGTTAGATGAAAAGATTTATGGCGTTGGGTTTGTGTTTTGTATTTGTATTATCTTTGGCGGGTTGTGCTACTAATAAAACAAGGGTTGCCGAGGGTGCGGGTATTGGCGGAGTATTAGGTGGCGTGGCTGGTGGAGTTATTGGGAACCAAAGTGGCCATAGCGTTGGAGGTGGCTTAATCGGAGCGGCAGTTGGCGCGGCAGCAGGTGCTTTAGTAGGTAGCCAGATTGAAAAAAATAAGCCGGCAGCAGAAGCGGCTGCAATATCTACATTAAGCATGAAAAATATCGTAGATATGACTCAACAAAAAATTTCCAGTGATGATATTATTGCTAAAATAAGATCTACGAACACAAAATTAGTTTTGACCGCTGAGGATATTAGCTATCTGCAAAAAGAAGATGTTAGCGAGCGGGTAATTGAGGCGTTGCAAGGCAAATAAATGCCAGATAAGCTTTGGCGTTTTACAGATCATTCAGGAAGTTTTGAGTGTAAGGGCGCAGGCAGTATAAAAACTCTTTATTTTCCGCTTGCCAATGAAAATTTAATGTCTTCGCTTAGTCCGGATGGGCACGGAGACATAAAGTCCGCACAAAATTCATTTCTTTTAACTCCGGTTTCCCGTCAGGATCTAATTGATTCGCGCGCATTGCGGAATTTTTGGATAAAGACTAGCAATGGTTCTGTTTTATCATTATTAAGGGACGGTTCTCAAAGAGAACCGTCCCTATTAGTTAGAGCGGGCTTGCTTTGGCAGGAAGTTGTTAAAGAAAATAAAGATTTAAAATTAGAAATTCTTTCATTTATTCCTTCGACTGGCGAACCAGTGGAAATTATGCGGGTGAAGGTTACTAATATCTCCCGCCGTAAAATTAATTTTACTCCTACCGCGGCTATACCGATATATGCTCGCGGGGCAAGTAATATCCGCGACCATCGCCAGGTTACTTCATTATTGCAGCGTATCTATTTGGATAAGTTTGGCGTTATTGTTAAACCGACCTTGTCTTTTGACGAGTCCGGGCATAAACCTAATAAAAATAATTATTTTGTTTTAAGCTGGGATGAAAAGTTTAACCCGCCGGAACATATTTATCCGACACAAGAGATGTTTTGTGGTGATTCTGGAACTTTAGAAACACCGGAAGTAATTTTAAAAGATGTTTTGCCGTCTAAGGCCAATATTCAAGGCAAAGAGGCAATGGGGGCTTTGAGATTTCGTAATATTAATGTGAAGCCTGGGCAGTCGCGTTCATATATTATCGTTATGGGAATCTCTGATAATAAGGCCAATATCAATAAAATTATTTCTAAATTTAACATTTTAAAGAAGATTGATCGTGCTTTAGAAAAAACCAAAGAATTTTGGATTAATATTTCTCAAAAAATAAGTGTTTCGAGCTCGGATAAAGATTTTAATAATTGGCTTTTTTGGGTAAGTATTCAGCCGATTTTACGCAAAATATTCGGTTGTTCATTTTTGCCGGATTTTGATTATGGCAAGGGCGGCCGTGGCTGGCGCGACCTTTGGCAGGATTGCCTGGGGCTCATATTAAACGATCCTAAAGACGTAGCGAAAACTTTGCTAAATAATTTTTCCGGTGTGCGTATTGATGGGTCGAATGCAACGATTATCGGAAAGAAGCCGGGTGAATTTATCGCGGATAGAAATGATATAGCAAGGGTGTGGATGGACCATGGAGTTTGGCCTTTAATTACCTTAGAGCTTTATATTAATGAAACTGGGGATAAAGGGATTTTATTTAAAGATGCCCCATATTTTGCGGATAAACATATTTGGCGTTCACAAAGAATAAGGCGCGACGGCGAATCAAATAAAGTACTTACGCGCTCGGGAAAAATTTATCAGGGAAGTGTTTTTGAGCATTTATTAGTGCAGAATTTGACTCAATTTTTTAATGTAGGACAACATAATCATATTCGGCTTGAAGGCGCGGATTGGAATGACGGTTTGGATATGGCAGCAGAAAACGGCGAGAGCGTGGCATTTTCTGCGATGTATGCGCGTAATTTAACGGCACTCGCGCAGGTTTTGGAGGAAAGCGGCAGCAAAGAAGTGTTAATTGCCGAGGAATTAAAAATACTTTTAACTAAGTTTAATTATAGCGATATCAAGAAGAAGCGCGCGATATTAGAAAATTATTTTAAGAGTGTTGAATTAAGCGTAAGTGGAAAAAAGATCAAGATTTCCACTCGTGAGCTTTGCGCAAATTTAAAAGAGAAATCTAATCGGATGGCAGAATATATTCGTAAAAGGGAGTGGTTAAAAGAAGGCTTTTTTAACGGATATTATAATAATGTAAAAAAGCGCGTTGAGGGTAAGCAGGGCAGCGTTATGCGCATGATGTTTCAGTCGCAAGTTTTTCCAATTATGAGTGGCGTGGCTTCTGATGCCCAGGTGCAATCTATAATCAAAAGCGCAGAGAAGCATCTTTTCGATAAAAAAATAGGCGGCTATCGCCTTAACACTGATTTTGGCCAAGAAGAACATAATTTTGGCCGAGCGTTTTCTTTTGTTTATGGAGATAAAGAAAACGGTGCGGTTTTCAGCCACATGGTTGTGATGTATGCTTACGCATTATACAAAAGAGGTTTTGTAAAAGAGGGTTGGCGCGCGCTTAGTTCTTTATATAAACTCGCACTTAATACGTCAGTGAGCAAAATTTATCCCTGTTTACCGGAATATTTTAATTTAGAAGGCCGCGGGATGTATTCTTATTTAACTGGTTCAGCCAGTTGGTTTATGTTGACTTTATTAACGGAAAGCTTCGGCGTGAAGTCGAAAAACGGCGATTTAGTTATTGAACCAAAATTAACATTGGAACAATTTAAAAATAGCCCAGTTATGACTATTAGCCGCACTTTTGCCGGCAGAAGACTGCAGATTAGCTTTTCTAATCCTAAAAAGCTTGAATATGGAAAATATAGGATAAAAGGCGCCAAGCTTAATTCCTTTAATTTCGCTCCACAAGACTCCTGTAGTATTATTCTGAGCCGCAAAATCATTTCCCGCCTTAGCGCAGGTAAAATTCATAAAATCAGTATTTCTTTAGCCTAAAAATATTTAAAAATTTATGTTAGATCTAGCCCTTTTGCGCGTCTATTAAGATAGAAAGGGGATAAATTATGAAGGATATGATTCCGCAGGAAATAGTTGAGCAGAAGATTTTTGTAATTCGAGGTTGCAAGGTGATGGTAGATAGAGATTTGGCTGAACTGTATGGAGTAGAAACTAAATATTTGAATCGGCAGGTTAAGCGTAATAAATTGCGCTTTCCCCTGGAGTTTAGTTTTCGACTTAATACGAAAGAGAAAAATGAACTGGTGACAATTTGTCACCGGTTCAAAAGCATGAAACACTCTTCATCGCTCCCATATGTTTTTACTGAGCATGGCGTAACTATGCTTGCTAGTGTTTTAAATAGCCAGAGAGCGATAAAAATAAGCATTATTATTGTGAAGGCTTTTGTAAAATTGAGACAGATTCTAACTACGCAGAATGATTTGGTCTATAAGTTTAAAGAGCTTGAGCAAAGAGTAGGTCGGCATGATGCCGATATACAAGATATTCTTATCGCAATAAGGCAATTGCTTGAGCCGCCGAAGATAAAAGAAAAGCGGATAATCGGATTCGGTAAAGAATAGATATAATTCAAAGCTAAATTAAAGCTAAAATCGCCTGTTTAAAAATCGCCTTGAAAAAATCCTATTTATATGGCATACTTTGCTTGTAAATAGATAAACTGACAATTTGGAATATATCTACTGATAAAGGCAAACCCGGAGTAATCCGGCGACGCAAAGCTACCTATCCATCATAAGGATAGAGGGGCTGCCAAAGGGAAGAGTAAGTTATGCCCTAAAAGTTGCGTTGAATGCTTTTAGGGTTTTTTGTTTTTTGGGAGATAATTGGAATGAAAAGACAATTTAATAATTTAATCTTAGCCGCAGTAATAAGTTTAATACTTGTTTCTTTTTCTTATGCCGAGACTATTTCGATATCTGTTCCGGAATGTAAGGCAGAGTTTAAAACCGAGAAAGACGGCCAGCGTATAATTGCTGAAGGTTATGCGGTTAGCGGCTCGCAGGGCGCTCCTATGTTACCCTATAAAGAGTTTTCCATAATTCTGCCGCCGCAGGTTGATGAAAAGGATTTGCTTAAGAATAAAGATACAGCAGTTAAGCTTGGAGGGATAACTTCAGACGTATTAAAAGGGCAATACAAAATAGCGCCAACCCCAGCACAGATAATTTTTAGAAAAGGTAAGATTTATTATTTATTGGCTGATGGTAAAGAGGTTTTTTCTGTTGCATCTGATAAGCTGCGCGATGCTACGATATACAGCAAGAATGCTTTTTATCCTGATAAGAATGTTTCTTTAGTTGAAATAGGTAATATGCGTAAATGGCGTATTGCCCGAGTGAGGTATTATCCTTATCGCTACAACCCTGTAACTGGCCAGCTTGTTAAGGTTAATTCGGGTAGTATTAGCCTCGAATATAAATTAACAGCCGCATTAAAAGATAAGTCTATCACAGTGCCAGTTATGTCAGATACTGCTTTAGATGACCAAGTAAAATCAATTAGCGTAAATTATCCGCAAGCAAGCCCGAGTTATAAGGTAAGCCAACTTAATAAAAGCGGGCCAGCTTTTATTGCTTCTCAGGAAGCGCCTACAGGCTACATGATTATTACCACTAATGAAATTTATAACAAAAGCCAAGGGTTGATTAATTTTATTAATCATAAGAAAAGCCTTGGGTTTAATGTGTTAGTAGCCACTGAGGATCAGTGGGACAATTTAAAAGAAGCGAAGACATTTTCTAGTCGGGCAGATAAAATCCGAGATTATCTGAAGAATAATTATCTCGCGCAAAACATATTATATGTTTTATTAGTGGGCCGTCCAGCTCCCAGGGATAATATACATAATGTTTGTAATCCAGGTATGTTTAATACCGCAAGCGCTTTTAATCAAGGGTTTAACAGCCAGGAAGCCTTGGATGTTGTCCCGATGAAAATAATGATTCATGATAGTCTTTATGATTCTACATTTACAGTGCCGAGCGACTGGTATTACAGCAGCCTTACAGATAATAGCGCTAACTATTATGATGTAATAGCCGGAAGAATTCCCTTTTATGGAAATTATTCTGATCTTAATGCTATTTTCGATAGAATTATAGGTTATGAATCTGGAAATTTTAATGGGGTATGGCAAGATAATGTTCTTTTAAGTATGTGTGGATTTGGTTGGGGAGATACCAGTGGTTATTTATTAGGAGATAGCATTAAAACTGATGTTATTGATCGCGCGGGATTACATACTATTGGCAACTATAAGGATGGTTTTGAGGAGGGCCTAGATGGCGCAGCCTTCTCTACTGAAGATACTATTAAGATTTGGAACAGAGGCGCAGGGATTCATATATTGAGGGGGCATGGTGATCCTAACCATATACTTCAAGGCTGGACAGGCGCTATTACCTGTGGCGGTAGTAATATGAAAATGCTTTTTGGGTTAGGCGATATACCATATTTAGATAATAGATATCCGTCTTTTACCTTACAGGATAGCTGTTATACAGGAAGTCCCTGTTGGGAGGATAATCTGGGGTATCAGCTTTTAAAACAAGGGGCAATTGCTACGATTAGCGCAAGTGAATTGATGCCTCTGCCTTTTGGATGTATCGATATTAATTGTGCTACAGGAGGTGCTTTTGCTTATTATTATGTTAACGGGCTTATTGTTGATAATCTATCTTGCGGGGCGGCATTTAGCCGGATGAAGGCTGTAACAAATTCTAGTACTTTTTGCGGTTTAGTTAATAAATTGGAATTTAATCTTTATGGTGACCCTTCTCTTAAGTATATACATAGCGAGCATGAACTAACAACTAGCAAATTTGCAGTTTCCATAAATAATGGGGCTGCTTATGCAAATTTTCCTAATGTAGTCTTGAGCTTTAATACAGAGCAAAATTATAGTCAAGTGTCAATCTCTAACGATGGTAAAAATTGGTCGCAGTTTGAGTTATATCATAATTTCAAAGAATGGAGATTACCGGATGGCGTTGGGCAGAAGAATGTGTATGTTAGATTTAGAAATCCTATAGGCCTTCAATCGCCTATTGTTTCTGATAGTATTGAAATGTGCGTTGATTCTTTGATGCCTACAGTAACAATTTCTGGTGTTTCTTCCGGATGGAATAAGTCGCTTACCATTACTTTAATTGCGCAGGATTCACCCGGGGGAGGCGGAATAGATAAGGTATATTATTCATTCGATAATTTTGTTACGATAAACGAGTATGCCGGGCCGGTTAATTTTTCACAAAATGGTATAACGTTATTTAAGTTTTTTTGTCGTAATAATACGGGTATTTACAGTGATATTGGGAATAAGGAAATTAAGATTAATACCATTATCCCAGAAATATTTCTTATAAATAGTAGGTTTAGCAGCTACATGAGCCAAGCATATATATATTATAAATTAAATAATATACCGTATTCGTTAAAACATTTTATCCGTTATAAAGTTGATAATGGTAATTTTTCAAGCTACATGGATATAGGTAATACTGATCAGGAGCAATATATCGCTATTCCTTTAGGCCCTCCGGATGGGATAAAGAAAATATATGTTCAGATTAAGGATGAGGCAGAAAATTCTTCTGATGAGAAAATTATAGAAATCAAGCGAGATGCTACTCCTCCCCAGGGCGCTATAAAAATTAATGGTGGCGCATTGACCACTACCTCTAATATGGTAAAACTAAATTTTACCATATCTGATGCCGCGCCTAGTGATAATTGCACAATGCATTTTTGGGACGACGATCGCAATATTGATAACGGATATCGTTTTCAACCAGAGATTGATTATCTATTATCTGATGGTGGGGGAGAGAAGAAAATTTATGCATGCTTTATGGACAGTAATAATAATCTTTCACCGACATATTCTGCCGTAATCACTTTGCTGGGGCCGCTTATTACGGGCATTACTCCTAACCCTCAGGATATAGGCGAGATTGTTACTATTACCGGAACCGGTTTTGGGCATTATTCGGGTAAGGTAGAATTAAAAACAACTGATGGCGCGGTGTTAGCGATGCCCTTGGTTAGTTCTGGCTGGTCCACTGGCTGGTCGGATACTAAAATAGTTTGCCGGGTCCCAGAGTTTGCTCAATCAGGAAATATAGTTGTGACTAACCGCGAGGGAATAAAAAGCAGGCTTGTAAGCTTTATAGTTAAAACGCCTACTCCTAGCGCACCTGCTTGGTTAAGATTAGTAGCTAATAATGGCAGGCGTAATGATATTTTGTTCGAATGGACACTTAAAGATGGAGATTATTGTTATGTTGAGGAATCCTCAAGCCAAAACGGCCCATGGAAAAGCATGTTTGGTCTACCAAGGAATACTGCTTCTTATGTGGTCAATAGTGTTTCTTCCGGCGTACATTATTACCGCCTACGTGCGGGTAAAGTTAAAAGTAATGGAATTGCAATTTTCTCTTTGCCTTCCAATGTAATGGTATATGAAGTGCCAGTAATACCTACGCGATTTATTACAGGTAATGTTTATACCTATCAGTGGAAATGGGTAACACGAAAATGGCGGGGTTGGTTGGAGTGGGGTTGGTGGGAGCAGGTATATGTACCTATTCCTGGGGCTCAAGCATATATAAAGGGCACTAATTACATCGCCTTCACAGATTCTAAAGGCAATTTTTCAATAGCTGCTCCTTTAGATCCTGGTACATATAGCGTAACTTGTTATCCACTTAATAATAAGTATTGCCCTCAGACTAAGCAATATAAGGTTGTAGATACTTCTAAACAGCTATGGGATTATTTTTGGTTAAATGAGAAGTATCCCTGGACTAAGTGTAACTATTAGAAGATTGCTTCGTCGTCCCGCCGTTGGCGGGACTCCTCGCAATGATACACGCAAAACTAGGGGACGCTTCTATAGTTTTTAAAAATCATAACAAACGTCCCTATTTGTAAATTATAATTAAATCTAAAATTTAAAAACTTATGTAAATTAGTTTGCGAAAGTGGTATTTTTTGCTATAATTATGGGGTCTGTCAAGTTGATGACAGGCCCAATTTATTTCTAAGGAGCTTTGATGATTGAGCGTTACAGCTTACCTAAAATGAATAGTATCTGGCAGGAGGAGTTTAAGTTTAAGACTATGCTAGATATTGAAATATTCGCCCTCGAGGCTCTAGCTAAACAAAAGAAAGTCCCCCAAGAAGCCGTTAACCGCATTAAGAAAAAAGCCAAGTTCAATATTAAACAAATTAAGAAAATAGAAGAGAAGACACAACATGATGTTGTGGCCTTTGTGAATAATGTGGCCCAATATATTGGGGCGGATGCTAAATATTTGCACATGGGCTTGACTTCATCTGATGTTTTAGATACGACGCTGGGCGTGCAATTAAAGGCGGCAAGTGATATTATTATTGATGATGTGGAGAGGTTAATTAAAGTTTTAGCGAAAAGCGCGTTAAAATATAAAGATATGGCTTGCATGGGCCGTACGCACGGGGTGCATGCGGAGCCGACGACCTTTGGATTAAAATTAGCGCTTTGGTACGATGAAATGAAGCGTAATTTGAATCGGTTTGAATCAGCTCGGGAAGAGGTTGCGACCGGCAAAATTTCTGGGGCGGTGGGAACATATTCTAATGTTGATCCTTTTGTAGAGGAATATGTTTGTAAAAAGTTAGGTTTAAAGCCAGCAAATATTTCTACGCAGATTATCCAGAGGGATATTTACGCGGTTTTTATGTGTAGGTCAGCAATTGTCGGCGCAAGTTTAGAAAAATTTGCTACGGAAATCAGGCATTTACAGCGAACAGAAGTTTTAGAGGCAGAAGAACCGTTTGGTAAAGGGCAAAAGGGTTCATCGGCTATGCCGCATAAACGTAATCCGGTAATTTGCGAGCGCATTTGTGGCCTTGCGCGGCTTTTGCGCGGTAATGCTGTAGCGTCTTTAGAGAATGTAGCGCTTTGGCATGAACGCGATATTAGTCATTCATCTGTTGAGCGTGTAATTGTTCCGGATACAGCTTTAGCGCTTGATTATATGTTGAATAAATTTATTCAGGTAATCGAGGGCTTAAGTGTTTATCCACAAAATATGCTGGCCAATATGGCTAAGTCGCACGGCTTGATTTTTTCGCAGAGAGTGTTGATATCTTTGATGAATAAAGGGCTGTCGCGCCCTGATGCTTATGATTTAGTGCAGAGATGCGCGATGCAAAGTTGGAAAGAGAGCTCAGGCTTTAAAGATAATCTTTTGCGCGACGCGCAAGTTGCGAAATATTTAAACAAAAAAGAATTAGATAATATTTTTAATTTGGATTATTATTTGCGTAACGTAGATAAAATCTTCCGCAAAGTCGGATTGAAATTAAGCTCATAAAAGTCAAACATATATTTTTGAGTCAACGTTAAGCGAAATCCCGACCCCCGACGATTTTGTCGGGGCGTCGGGGAGGCCTGCCACAATTTATTAGAAGCTTCTGATATGCTTTATAAAATCGAAGTCAAGGATAAGACCGGCATTTTTGATGCTGTTGGCGAAGGTGTAAAAAAGGACATTCTCGATTTAGGTATCAAAACCGTTCGCGAAGTCAGCTTTGTGCAAGTCTATATTGTCGAAGGCGATCTCTCTGAAGTCCAAATTAAAAAAATATCTGAAGAGCTTTTAGTTGATCCGATATCGCAAAATTATTTTCTTGAGACCACAGACCACAGACCACAGACCACAGACCAATTTGTTATCGAGGTTGCCTATAACCCCGGCGTAATGGATCCGGTTGAAGAGTCGACCATTAAAGGCATTCGCGATTTGGGAGTAGAGTCTGTAATTTCTGTTAAAACTGCTAAGAAATATATACTTACCGGAAAACTTTCCGAAACACAACTTAAGACCATTTCCGAGAAACTTCTCTACAATAAATTGATACAACATATAGCGCAGACCGCAGACCGCAGACCGCAGACCGCAGACCACAAATATGACTTTAAATTAACAACTGTAAATTTACTTGGTATATCGGATAAAAATTTAGAAAAAATTAGTAAAGATGGACAGCTATTTCTTAATTTAACAGAAATGCTTCAAATTCAAAATTATTTTAAGAAATTAAAGCGTAATCCCACCGATTGTGAGTTAGAAACTATTGCTCAAACTTGGTCGGAACACTGTTATCATAAAACTTTCCGTGGCAAAATTGATTACAAAGAAAAGGTTTCTGGTCTACGGTCTACGGTCTACGGTCAGAAACAAATCAATAATCTTCTCAAATCTACAATCATGAAGGCAACTCAAGAGCTGAATAAGCCTTGGTGCGTGTCAGTGTTTAAGGATAATGCAGGCGTGATTAAGTTTGATGATAAATATAATGTTTGTTTTAAAGTAGAAACGCATAATCATCCCTCGGCGCTGGAGCCATTTGGCGGGGCGAACACCGGAATCGGCGGAGTTATTCGTGACCCCATGGGTACGGGCTTGGGCGCAAAACCGATTTTAAATACTGATGTATTTTGTTTTGGGCCGCCGGATTATCCATTTGATAAATTACCTGAAGGCGCCTTGCATCCTAAGCGGATAATGAAGGGCGTTGTAAGCGGTGTGCGTGATTACGGAAATAAAATGGGAATTCCTACGATAAACGGCGCGGTTTTATTCCACGAAAAATTTATCGGCAATCCTTTAGTTTATTGCGGCACAGTGGGGATTATGCCTAAGGAAAAATCTTTTAAGAAAACTAATGTTGGAGATTTAGTGGTGGTGGTTGGCGGGCGCACCGGCCGCGACGGAATCCATGGCGCGACTTTTTCTTCCGGCGAGCTGACTCATGAATCTGAGACGATTTCCTCTGGAGCAGTGCAAATCGGTAATCCTATTCAAGAGAAAAAAGTGCTGGATACGCTTTTACAGGCGCGCGATTTGAATTTATATACCGCGATTACCGATTGCGGAGCGGGTGGGCTTTCCAGCGCGGTAGGGGAGATGGGCGCGGAGATGGGCGCGCGTGTCGATTTAGATAAAGTGCCTTTAAAATACACCGGGCTTTCTTATATGGAGATTTGGATTTCCGAGTCACAGGAGAGAATGGTATTATCAGTTTCCCCGGATAAAATAAAAAAATTAATCGATTGTTTTGCAAGAGAAAATGTTGAAGCGACGGTAATCGGCGAGTTTACCGATACTAAAAGATTAGAGCTTTATTATAAAGAAAATTTGGTTTGCTCTTTAGATATGAAATTTCTGCATGAGGGGCATCCTCAGATAACTAAATATGCGGAATTTGTTTCGCCTAAACATAAAGAGCCAAAAATTAAACTGCTCAAGGATTACACAAAAACTTTAGTTAAGCTGCTTTCGCATTATGATATTTGTTCTAAAGAATGGGTTATCCGCCAATATGACCACGAGGTTCAGGGCGGCACAATCTTAAAGCCGTTAGTTGGTATTGTTAACGATGGCCCATCGGATGCGGCAGTAGCCAAGCCAGTTCTTGATTCTAAAAAAGGAATTATTGTTTCTAATGGCATAAATTTTCGTTATGGCTTTATTGATCCTTATTGGATGGCGGCTTCTTGTATTGACGAGGCTCTGCGCCAAATAATTTCTGTGGGCGGGTCTTTAGAAGAAGTGGCGATATTAGATAATTTCTGTTGGGGCAATCCTGATAAGCCGGACAGGCTTGGCAGCCTTGTGCGCGCGGCATATGGCTGTTATTTTGCGGCTAAAGGTTTTGGCGTGCCGTTTATTTCGGGAAAAGATAGTTTATATAATGAATATGCCGAGCGAGGAAAATCTCTGGCAATTCCCGGAACACTTTTGATTTCCGCGCTTGCGGTAATGGATGATGTAGATACGGTTATTTCTATGTACGCGAAAGAGCCGGGAGATTTAATTTATGTGGTGGGCGAGACTTTTAATGAATTAGGCGGCTCGCATTATTACGATTTATTTGGCGCAATCGGAAATGACGTGCCAAAAGTTGATATTGTAAAAGCAAAAAATATTTTTGATACGTTAGCTCAAGCCTCAGGTAAAAAAATAATTCGCGCTATGCATGATTGTTCTGATGGTGGTTTAGCGGTGGCAGCCGCGGAAATGGCGTTTTCCGGCGGGTTGGGTATGGAACTATTTCTTGGGGACTGTCCCCGCAGGGGGCTGTCCCCCAGCAGAAATGATATAATTTTATTCTCTGAATCAAACTCACGTTTTATAGTTGAGGTTACAAAGAGCAGGCAGAGAGAATTTGAGGGAATTTTGAAACTTAAAAAAGTAAAATTTGGATTAGTAGGATGTGTTTCTAAGGATAAAGATTTTAATATTTATGGTTTGGATGGCAAGATTTGTGTTAGTGCTGATATTGAACAATTAAAGAAAGCTTGGAAAAAACCATTAAATTGGTGAGGGGGGCTTATATGACCAGAAAAGTCGCAAGAAATATAACCAAGAATACCGATTTTATCCGGCAGGATTTTTTTCAAGAAGATATCTGGCGGGTATTCCGGATTATGTCGGAATTTGTAGATGGATTTGAGACGCTTTCGCAAATTGGCAAGGCGGTATCTATATTTGGCTCAAGCCGCACCAAACCCGGGACAAAATATTATGAACTCGGCGAAAGAGTGGCTTATTTGCTGGCAAAAAGCGGTTATGCTGTAATTACCGGAAGCGGTCCGGGTTTGATGGAAGCGGCTAATAAGGGCGCGCGAGCCGCCAAGGGTAAATCTATCGGGCTAAATATCCAGATCCCTTCGGAACAAAAGCCAAATCCTTATATAGATACACTATTAGATTTTCATTATTTTTTTGTGCGCAAGGTTATGTTTGTAAAATACGCCAAGGCATTTGTGATTCTGCCCGGCGGCTATGGCACGCTCGATGAATTCTTTGAGGCCATAAATTTAATTCAGACCGAGCGCATTGAGAAATTCCCGGTAGTTTTATTTGGCAAAGATTATTGGGCGGGGATGCTTAAGTGGCTTAAGGAAATGGTTTTAAAAGAGGGTAACATCAGCGAACAGGATTTAGATATATTTGTGTTAGTGGATAAACCGGAAGATGTAGTCAAGGCGATTAAGAAATTCTACGTGTCTCATCCTTTGTGTAGGGCTGGGTTAAAATAACGAAAGAAGGGTAGGTTGGTAAAAAGCGTTAGGAGTTGTATTTTAAGGACAGCTGGGACTAATTGCGATAAGGAAACCGCGTTTGCTTTTGAAAAAGCAGGGGCTCGCTCGGAATTAGTGCATATAAATAGGCTGATAAGTAAGGAAAAAAATATTCATGATTACCAGATTTTGGCTTTGCCAGGCGGGTTTTCTTATGGAGACGACATTGCCTCAGGCAAGATTTTTGCCAATGAATTAAAAAATAAATTAGGGGGTGAGCTTAAAAAATTTGTTGCCGATGGGAAATTAATTATCGGAATTTGTAATGGTTTTCAGATTTTAGTTAAAAGTGGCCTGCTTCCGGGTAATGAAACGCTCGAGCAGGAAACAAGTTTGATTATTAATGATTCAGGAAAATTTGAGGATCGCTGGGCGTATTTACGGTCTACGGCCTACGGTCTACGGCCTACGGCCGGGAATAAATGTATATGGACTAATGATTTACCCGAAGTCATTTATCTACCTGTTGCTCATGGTGAAGGAAAGTTTGTGGTTAAGGACAAAGAAGTCTTGGCGCGCTTAAAGAAAAATCAGCAGATTATTTTTCAGTATTGCGATGATGGGGGCAAACTTTCCGGGTATCCGCATAATCCTAACGGCTCCCAAGAAAATATCGCCGGTATCTGCGATGAAACAGGAAGGATTCTGGGGTTAATGCCCCACCCGGAGCGCCACATATACAAACAGCAGCACCCGCGTTGGACATCGAGGTCTACGGTCTACGGTCTACGGTCTGTGGTGATGGTTTACAGATTTTTAACAACGCAGTTAACTATGCAAAGAAGCATCTCTGAGGCACTGAGAGAGAAGAAAAGAATAGAGTTTTTCTGAGACACTGAACTTTCCTCAGTGTCTCAGAAGACGTGTTTATTTAAGTTATTCAGTGCTTCAGTGAGAAAGGAATAAATGAGTGGAATTTTTGGAGTTATTACTAAAGAAGCTTGTCATCAGGATTTATTTTTCGGGACAGATTATCATTCACATTTAGGCACGCAATTTGCCGGGCTGGCTACCTGGAAAGATGATGTTATTCGCAAAATTCACGATATAAAAGGAAGCCAGTTTAAGGCTAAATTTTATGATGATTACAAAAAGATGCTAGGTAACAAAGGTATCGGCGTAATCAGCGCGAAAGAAGAGCAGCCAATTGTGGTGCATTCTAAGTTCGGGGCATTTGCTATTGTGACTAATGGTTTTATTGAGAATGCGAATGAATTAACTGATGAATTATATAAAGAAGGGCAGTCTTTCAGCGAGGTTACTAACGGCACGGTGAATTTGACTGAGTTAATCGCGAAATTAATTATCCGCGGAAAAAGCCTAGTCGATGGAATTGAAAATATGTTTTTGCGCATCGAGGGTTCGTGTTCAATCCTTATTTTAACTAAGGAAGGAATTTACGCCGCGCGCGACCGTTTAGGATATTCCCCTTTAATTATCGGCCAGCGCGGGGATGATTGGGCGGTAACTACGGAAACTTCGGCGTTTCATAATCTAGGCTTTAAAATCAGGAAAGATATTCAGCCCGGAGAAATTATTTTACTCAATGAATCCGGTATGAATGTTAAACATAAAGAAAATAAAAAATGCCAGATTTGTTCATTTTTATGGATTTATACTGGTTTTCCCGCCTCAACTTACGACGGGATTAACGTGGAAATGTCGCGTGAATGCAGCGGTAAATGTTTAGCTAAGAATGATAATGTTAAGGCGGATGTGGTTGCTGGTATTCCGGATTCAGGGACAGCGCACGCCATAGGTTATGCTATTGGGTCAGGTGTACCGCTGCGCAGGCCTTTGGTAAAATATACTCCTGGTTATGACCGCAGCTATACGCCGCCGTCTCAGGAGACCCGCGATCTAATCGCGAAAATGAAATTGATTCCTATCCCGGAAATAATTAAAGGCAACCGTATTATTTTCTGTGACGATTCGATTGTGCGCGGCACACAGCTTAAGAATTACACCGTGCAGAAATTGCTTGATTGTGGAGTTAGGGAAGTTCATATGAGGATTGCCTGCCCGCCGCTTATGTTTCCTTGCAAATTTAATTATTCGACTCGCGCGTTAAGCGAATTGGCCGCCCGCCGAGCGATACGCGATATTGAAGGAAAAGATATTACGGATGTCAGCGATTATCTGGATGAGAATTCCGCGAAACACAAAAAAATGGTAGAATGGATCCGCAAAGATATAAATGTTACGACTTTAAAATATCAAAAATTAGAAGATATGGTGGGGGCTATCGGCCAGGCAGCTGATAAGCTTTGTTTTTATTGTTGGACCGGGAAGGAAAAGCAGTAGTTAGTAGGTAGTAGTTGGTATTTAGGGGAAAATATATGAATAAAATTACTTATAAAAAGTCTGGAGTAGATATTCAGGGCGCAAGTGTATTTAAAAGCAAGATTAAGCCCTTAGTAAGAAAGTCGTTCCGGCCAGAGGTCCTAAAGGATATCGGAGGATTTGGAAGTTTCTTTAGATTGGCAAAAGCGAAGTTCAAAGATCCGGTTTTAGTTTCATCTGCTGATGGTGTGGGTACAAAATTAAAAATTGCTTCTTTAGTTAATAAACATGATACTATAGGCATTGACGCTGTGGGTATGAATGTTAATGATATACTATGTACCGGGGCAGAGCCGTTATTTTTCTTGGATTACATCGCTTACAGTAAACTAAAAGAAAGCGTGCTTATTGATATTGTTAAAGGTATTAATGATGGATGTATTGAATCTAATTGTTCATTAATAGGGGGCGAGACCGCACAGATGCCGGATATGTATAAGGCAGGCGAGTATGATGTGGCAGGTTTTTGCGTGGGCGTAATTGACCGCGCTAAAATAATCGACGGCTCAAAAATTAAGGTTGGCGATGTTGTAATTGGTTTAGAGTCAAATGGCATTCACTCTAATGGATATTCTTTAGTGCGCAAAGCGCTATCCGCGGCTGAGCTTAAGCGCATGAGCCGCGAGTTGCTTAAACCGACACGAATTTATGTTAAGCCTATATTGGCTTTACTACGGTCTACAGTCTACG
>JAZDEX010000037.1:0-5850 GCA_043808405.1 Candidatus Omnitrophota bacterium
CCTAAAAATACTTGCCCAAGCTAGCTTCTTATGTTATCTTGTTACACTGAAGCACTGAGTAGAAGGAAGATACAGAGTTAGCTGAGGCACTGAGGCTAAGCTTAAAACTTTGTTTTTTTCGTCTCTTCAGTGTTTCAGAAAACACTATTTTTTCCATTTTTTCAGTGCCTCAGTGATAAGGAGTATCCTATGTTCCATCGTTTTCTGCCTAAAGAGTTTAATTTTTTTGATTTATTTGATAAACAGTCCGGGGTTGCTTTGGATGCGGCAATCCAGTTTAAAGCAATAATTTCCGAAGGGGATTTATCTGAAAGCTCGGTTAAAAAAATTAAAGATATCGAACATCAAGGTGATGAAGCGGCCCATGATATTATAAAGCAGCTAAATACATCTTTTATTACTCCTTTTGACCGCGAAGATATTATGGCCTTGACTAAAGAAATAGATGATGTAACTGATATGATTAATACCATCGTCGGGCGCATGACGGTTTATAAGTTAACTAAGCCTAGTAAGGAAATGATGAAATTTGCCGATATAATCGAGGAGTCGATACGCGCAATGGTTTGCGCGGTTAAAGGATTAAGGGATTTAAAGCACTCTAAATCCATTACCGATTCTTGCGTGGAAGTTAACAGATTAGAGAATGTCGGCGATGCTCTAAGAGATGAATGTTTAGGTGAACTTTTTGAAAGAGAAAAAGACCCGATGGCAGTAATTAAATGGAAAGAAATCTATCAAGATGCCGAGACAGTGTTGGATATTTGTGAAGATGTCGCCCATGTAGTCGGCTCGATTATGATTAAACAGGCTTAAAGTATGACGCTGAGCATTATTTTTCTGATTTTTCTCGCTCTTCTCTTTGATTTCCTCAATGGCTTTCATGATTCCGCTAATTCTATAGCGACGATTGTTTCGACCCGCGTGCTTACCCCGCGCTTGGCAGTTATTTGGGCGGCATTTTTTAATATATTAGCTTTTTTATTTTTTGGTTTACATGTTGCCAATACTATTGGTAAAGGTATTATTGATATTACTATAATTGATCAGGCTTTAATTTTTGGGACGCTTGTTGGCGCCTGCGGATGGAATTTAATTACTTGGTATTTTGGCTTGCCGACGAGTTCATCACACGCGCTTATCGGCGGGATGATTGGCGCGGCATTAGTTAAGGCAGGGCCAAAGGCGTTAATTTGGCAAGGCATTAGTAAAACCGTTGCCTTTATATTTATTTCTCCGGTAGTCGGGCTTATTTTGGGTTTGGGAATCGGTATTGCGGTTTATTGGTTATTTCGCAGGAGTTCGCCTTCCAAGGTAGATCATATTTTCCGGAAAGGGCAGTTGGTATCTGCGGCATTTTATAGTATGGGCCATGGCGGAAACGACGCTCAGAAAACTATGGGTATTATTGCCGGGCTTCTTTTTAGCGCTGGGTTATTGGGAAAAAAGTTTTATATTCCGAATTGGGTAGTTTTAGCCTGTTACATAGCCATTGGTTTAGGCACCATGTTTGGCGGTTGGCGGATTGTTAAAACCATGGGCCAGAAAGTTGCCAAGCTTAAACCGGTGGATGGTTTTTGCGCGGAATTTGGCGCGGCAATAACGCTTTTTGTGTCTACCTTTTTTGGTATTCCGGTTAGCACCACGCATACGATTACCGGCGCAATTATGGGTGTGGGCTCGGTTAAACGCATCAGCGCAGTGCGTTGGGGAGTTGCCGGGACGATTATCTGGGCCTGGATTTTAACGATTCCTTGTTCTGCTTTAATTTCTGCTTCGGCTTATTGGTTGGTTACTCTGCGTAAATAGCTGTAATAACTTCTGCAATTCTTCCTAAAATGTGTTAAAATATATCAACTGTGTCATTGCGAGCCCGAAGGGCGAAGCAATCTTTGTTAGATTGCTTCGTCGCTTACGGCTCCTCGCAATGACACTGTAACTATATATAACAAGGAGAGCGATATGATCAATTATGAAGATTTTAAGAAATTAGAGCTAAAAGTGGCTAAAATTAAAGAAGTTAACGAACATCCTAACGCGGATAGGCTGTATGTAATAATTGTGGATTTTGGCGATCGCACTAAGCAGATTGTTGCCGGGATTAGGGGTTCTTATACGAAAGAAAGTTTAATCGGCAAGGAAGTTGTGGTTTTGGATAATTTAGAGCCAGTGGTTTTACGCGGGGTAGAGAGTCAGGGAATGCTTTTGGCAGCTAGCGATGAAAAAGGTATATCAGTAATTTCGCCGGATCGCGAAGTGGTGTTAAATAGCATTGTAAAATAAAGACCCAGAAAAATCTGGGGATGCTTCTGTAAAAAAACTACAGAAGCGTCCCCCTGTTTCTAACATGTTAAAACGAATTATGAAAAAAAAGCGATTCAATCTGAAAAATAGATTAGTTATTTTGTTTTTATTTACGTTATTTCTTTCCGGGTGCTCTTCTAAGCCAAACGATTCACCGCCATATATTTCGCAGCAGATGCAGTTAATGAAGGAGAAAGAGAGCCAAAAAAAGTATGCCGAGGTTGTTGATTTAGCTATTGAGGAATTAAATGGTTGCCAGGGAAAACTTTCAGATGATTGCTTAGTATATTTAAATTTTCTTTGGTTTGATGGCGCAATGCTTCTTTATGAATTAGACGGTTTAGGGGATTACGATGTATTTGGATTAAGGGCTAAGCAATTAGTCGAAATTAATAATGAGAAATATTCCGATTATCAGAGGCTTGTTCAGGATATGGTGCTTTCTAAACATCCTTGGATTACCGGTAAGGATAAATTAATTAGTATTCGTAATAATCCTTGGGGGCACTTGGCTATTTATTATGCTTTATCCGGCCAAATAGATCTTGCGCGCGAATATGCGGATAAATTTAAACAAGAAGCGCCTATTGATGCAGGTAGTGTCAGTAATCTTGTCCGTAGCCTCGAAGCGATTTATGCAGATAAAGATAAAAGGGCTATGACGCAAACTCTTTTAGCAATGCGCATACCTCTAAGCTGTATCGCCGGCATTGTTGATAGTTATTGGCCGGTTTTTCAGGCATTCCAAATATCAAATATGGGGCAATTTTTTAAGTCTCGTCAGGGCCTTTTAACTGATCTTAAGGTTATCCAGGAAGCAATTTATAATGTTTTACAATCTTCAGGAGCCATTGTAGTCATGGATATTATTGATAGCGAGGCTAAGAAAGTACTGCAAGAGATGTATCAGGGGAAAAATTTTATCAGCGAAAAAGACCCCGTGTCTAATCTCTTTAAATGTTCGTTTGCAAGCACTATTGGAAATATTATTGCCCGTTCTAAAAGGTTAGATATGCAGGTTATTATTACGCATGATAAGGTTACTTTTGATCGGCTTGCGCGTTCAGTTATGGGCGTAACGCAGCCTCCATCTAAAAAAAATGTGAGGCCTAATCATGTTTTAAATCTCTTAAAGATTAATGATAATTTATATAGGTTTATTGATTTTACAAACTGTTGGGCATCAGAGCCATTTAATCTCCAAGATATTTACTATAAGCAGGGTGATTTTTATGAATTAATTCTTCCTGGCACCAGAGATGATTTGTATGGGCATTTTATAGTTGTTCCGGAAAAATCTTTGCGGGGCATGCTTTATGATGTATTTGCCGCGGCTTTAAATCAATCCGGGCATAAGGGACAATCTTACATGTTCTACAATAAGGCTCTTTATTTCTGGCCGAATGATTTTGGCGCCTATGCAGCTTTAGCAGGAAATATTTCCGAGCAGGATAAGAGCGTGAATCCTTTGGTTATGGATATTAATACGCTGAATAAAAGTTTATCAATTTATCCTAAGAATTCGGGTGTTTATAATCAATTGGGATTTCATTATTATGGAGCTAAAGATTATGTTAAAGGCGCAGATGCTTTTAAAAAAGCAATAGAGTTAGACCCAGGAGATTTTTTGAGTTTAAGAATGCTTGGGGAGGGGCAATTGTCGCTGGGACAATACCAGGATGCGATACAATCGTTTCGTAAAAGTATTGCGCTTGCTCCTGATTTTGCGGAAGCGTATAAAGGCCTTGGCCGGGCGTATTATTTAACAAATGATTTGCTACAAAGTGAGCAGGTTTTGCGTAAATCCTTAGAGATTTTTAATAGTAATAATGATGTGGATGGTGCCAAGAGTGTTAATGATATTTTGCAAAAGGTTTCACGATGAATTCAGGCATTATGTATGTAATCAAACAAATAATCCCATCTAAATTCTGTTTGGAGTGTAAGGGGTGCTGTAGGTTTCGGGATTTGAATAGTGCCTGGAGTCCGGCGCTCTTAAATATAGAGATAGAGAAATTAATGGAAGATGGTATTTCGTCTTTGGTGATTACGCAAGAAAAGCATCTGCGTGTTGAGCCGTTTGAGGGCGAGAATAATTTTGTCTGCGCGCTTTTAAATACCGCGGATAATAAATGTAAGATTTATCAGACCAGGCCTTTAGAATGCCAGATTTATCCTTTTGTGATTAATCTTCGTAAATCTAAAGTGTTTTTGGCAGTGGATTTAAGATGCCCGTTTGCTCAAAGTAATAAAGATAGTGAAGAATTTAAGGAATACAGCGAATATTTGGCAGGGTTTTTTAACCAATCCGCACAGCTTGACCTTTTAAGAACCAACCCGCAAATTATTCAGCAGTATATTGACGTTCTCAATCTCGCAGAAATAAATATTTCGTGTCATTGCGAGCGACCAAAGGGGTGAGCCGAAGCCCTGAACGAAGTGAAGGGGAAGCAATCTTTTTAAAAAGATTGCTTCGTCGCTATCGCTCCTCGCAATGACACTGAACAATGCAGATATGATGAAATTAAATAAGCTAACTTTAAAAGATAAAAAAATCTTCGATGCTTTTTTAAGCCAGAGGCCGCATGAGTTGTCTTGCTATTGCTTCCAGAATATTTATATCTGGAGCAGGCTTTATGATATTTTTTGGGTTAAGATTCAAGGGGCGCTGTGTGTATTTTTTAAAGATAATATTGGCTGTTTTATGTATTTAGAACCTTTAGGCGAAAATATTACGCCTGAAATAACGGCAGAGGCCTTTGAAATTATGGATTCCTTTAATGAGAATTCGGAAATATCGCGTATTGAAAATATTGAGGACAAGCAATTCTATTTTTATCAGGATCTGGGATTAAAATTAGCGCCTAAGCCGGGCGAGTATTTATGCAAGAGGGAAGATTTGGCGCAATTAAAAGGCAATGCTTTTAAATCTAAACGCGCCTCGTATAATTATTTCGTGAAACATTATAAATATGAATATTTGCCGTATGGCCGTCAGCAAAAGCAAGATTGTTTGAAATTATATCGGCGTTGGGTAAAAGAACGCAAAGCTAATAATCAAGATAAAATGTATCAGGGTATGCTTGAAGATGGCAGGACTTGTTTAGAAATAATTTTGAGCAATTGTACTAAGTTGGGGTTTATTGGGCGGGTAGTTAGGGTAAAGAAAGATATAATTGCGTTTACTTTTGGCTTTAAATTGAATGAGGAGGCATTCTGTATTTCGCATGAGGTGGCCCAGTTAAAATATAAAGGTATTGCCCAGTTTATTTTTCGTGAATTTTGTCGGGAAGTAAAAGATTATAAATATATTAATATTATGGATGATTCGGGGCTGGAAAATTTAAAAAAGGTGAAGCTCTCTTATCGCCCCTTGCGCACTATAGCCGCTTATGTGGGGACAAGAACCAAATAATTAGAATAGATGGCATATTATATTTGGAAACAATTTAACTTAAGAGTCAATCTAGAAGATATTTTTCGTGTTTGTGTTCCCTGATATTTTCGTGACTGCCGCGGCCCGTTTGCGCCAGGCGCGTGGCCGAA
>JAZDEX010000038.1:0-6117 GCA_043808405.1 Candidatus Omnitrophota bacterium
GGGGTTTAAACACGATATCGGTTAATTCAAGGTGACAATCAGCAGCAACGTCGTTATTAAGGCCGTGAATATTACTGGTAAAATTGAGTTTTGCCTTTTCAATGCGCGCCTTTTCTAAATCCACCCAATTAGAATAATATGGGTAGAAAAATATGCCGTCGATATCTTTAATCTTTAAGGTTGCCTGTATATCCTTCTTAAATAAATTAAGCCAGCCTTCTGCTTCAATTTTACCTTCTTCTCCTCCTTGCTGCCAGGGAATTCTACCGTTAAACTCAAAATTAGTAATTACCGAACGCGGGAATATATATAGATTGGTTAAATTAAAGTTTATATCTTGAACGGTTATTTTAATTCCCTCCTCGCCTACAGTGCGGTCAATAAAATCTATTTTGCCGTTTTTTACATTTATTTTTCTAATTATCAAGCGTAGGGGCGGTTTCTCTTTAGGTTTTACGGTTGCCGCGGGCGCAGGAGTTGTAGCGGCGGCTAATTCTGGCGCCTTGGGCAACGTTTTTTCGTAGGTAAATTCGGGTTTTACAATCCTGAGGTTATCCAAAGCGATTTTGGCAGTTAGCAGGCCTAAAATGCTAGGTGTAATAGAAATAGAATCTACTTTCAACGTGTCTTTGATCTCCAGATTCTTTATATCTAAGTTAAGCAGCGGAGTAATACCAAAATAACCGATGCTTGCTTTCTTCCGGGTGAGGTTTTCCAGCTGTCGAATAATAGTTGCTTTGCCCTTAAAAGCCAGAAATATATAAGTGGCGCTAAAAAGAAGGGTTAAAGCAACAATAACGATAAGTAATATTTTTATCCAGAGTTTCATAGTTTAATGATGGTGCGCCTGGGCCGGATCGAACGGCCAACAACCGGCTTAGAAGGCAGGTGCTCTATCCAATTGAGCTACAGGCGCACTTCGACTTCGCTCAGTGCGCCGTGTCCTGAGTGCAATCGAAGGACAGGCGCATTTATTTTCAAAGTCGGGGCGACAGGATTTGAACCTGTGACCTCGTGGTCCCAAACCACGCGCTCTAGCCAAACTGAGCCACGCCCCGTCTATCTAAATACACAGACGCGATTTTTTCCCTTTTGCTTTGCTTCTAATAAAGCGCTCACTACGCGGCGCATCAATTCTTCTTTCTCCATGCCAACTCTATGCTCCGCCACGCCCACGCTTACTGTCAGCCGCGTCATCCCCAAAGAAGATTTCCTGCTGTTCTCATCGGTAAATATCGCCGCGGCTACCCTATCCCTGATTTTTTCTCCCACAAAGATAGCGCCTTTTAATCTGGCCTCCGGCAGAATTACCATAAATTCCTCTCCGCCGTAACGGCTAACCGTATCTGCCTGGCGCGTATTTTCTTTTATCATTTTACCGATCTGTTTTAAAACGTTGTCGCCGGCAGCATGGCCGTAGGCTTCATTATAATAAGCGAAGTTATCGATATCTAACATTATCAGACTTAGAGGATGCCTATAGCGTTCAGTGCGGTAAATCTCCTCAAGCAGCTGCTCATGAAAATAGCGATGGTTAAATAAATCTGTCAATGGGTCTAGATTGGATAAACTATTATTTTTTTCTGATAATCTGATATTTTCAATATCTAAGGCAAGATAACCCGTAATGAAACTGAGCATTTTTAAATCATCGTTAGCAAATATACTCCCGTCTTTTTTGTCGGTAAGATTTAACACGCCGATCAGGTCGCCTCTTAACTTTACCGGCATAATCACAAAAGATTTGGTTGTATAGCGCGATAATCTATCTTTGGAAAATTGAGGGTATTCTGTCTCTATATCTTTTACCAAAAGAGGATTTCCTTCTTTGGCTACCCGGCCACTAAAGGACTCGCCTAATTTTAATCTCACCTGGACTGACGCAAGATCCAATCCTTGCGCAGCTTTTAGGATTAACTCTTCCGTGCCTCCATCAAATAACATAAAGGAAACCTTATTTACCCGAAAAACTTCCGCCAGCTTATTTACCACAAAAGCAAGCAGCTTATCTATTTCTAAAATAGAGCTCATATAAACGCATATTTGCGGCAATAAATCAAAGAAGCGCTTGCATTCTTCGAGGTCTAACGAGCTATTTAAGTTATAATTTTGCTCTCCCATGGATTGCCTCTCTACAGCGCCAACCGTGCCAATGCCTTATTAAGTATAACTCTTTGGATATCCTTTGTCAAAAATGATTGTTTCTATTCTGCTTGAGGTAATCTGAAATTATCTTTTTTGCCTTAGAGAGCGCACGGAAACGATGGCTCATCTTATGTTTAATTGCCGGGCCCAACTGGGCAAAGGTTTTTTTATATTTAGGAATAATAAATATTGGGTCGTAACCAAAACCAAAATTGCCTTTTAATGCAAAGCCGATAAGGCCGCAACACCTGCCTCCGGCAATACCCACCAAGCCATCTTTATCTGCCAAAGCCGCTGCGCAAACATAATGCGCTTTTCTTTTATTAAGCGGCAAGCCTTCCAGAAGTTTTAACAATTTTAGATTATTCTTTAAATCGTCCTTATCTTTACCGGCAAAGCGCGAAGAATAAATACCCGGCCTACCTCCTAAAGCATCTACGCAAAGCCCGGAATCTTCACCTAAAGTCAGTTTTTTTGCAAAGCGCGCGATTCTCACTGCCTTTTTGACGGCATTTTCTTCGAATGTCCGGCCGTTTTCAATTATCCGGGGTATCTTGGCGTAATCCGCTAAAGAGGGTATTTTTAAATCCTGATTCTTTAAAATCTCTTTTATCTCTCCTAATTTCTTTTTATTTTTTGTTGCCACCACTAATTCCTGTTTCATAAAATATCTTTCAGGAGGTTCCTTTGGATATCAATTAACTCCTCAATCCCTTTTTTGGCCAGGGTTAACAATTTATCCATCTGGTCTTTATTAAAGGCCTTACGCTCGGCAGTGCCCTGGATTTCGATAAATTCTCCGCTTCCCGTCATCACAATATTCATATCTACATCCGCCTTGGAATCCTCTTCGTAGGTCAGGTCTAAAAGTAAATCTTGGCCCGCCACACCCACGCTTGTAGCAGCCACAAAATCCTTTACGGGAATCTTATTAATCAGGCCGTCTTTCTTTAATTTATTCAGGGCGTAACAAAGGGCAATAAAACTTCCGGTAATGGAAGCGGTGCGCGTGCCGCCGTCAGCCTGTATGACATCGCAATCAATCCAGATGGTGCGCTCGCCGATATTCTTCATTTCACAAACTGCGCGCAGAGAGCGGCCTACCAGGCGCTGTATTTCATAGGTGCGGCCGGAATCTTTGCCGCGCTGAATGCGGGTTTGACAGGAACGCGGCAGCATTCCGTATTCAGCAGTTACCAAACCCGTGCCGCTGCCTTTTAAAAACGGGGGCACAGACTCTTCAATAGAGGCAGTACAAACGACGCGGGTATTACCCAGCTCAATTAAACATGACCCTTCGGCATATTTAATATAATTGCGCGTTATAACAACTTTCCTTATTTTATCCGAACCCCTGCCATCACTTCTTGTCATAAATACTCCTTCCTCTTGAGTCAATCCCTACAATCAAAGTAAAATCTTTTACTTCTAATTTATAAATTGCCTCCGGACCTAACTCTTTATAGGCAATGGGTGCTACCTTTTTAACATATTTTGATAACAGCGCGCCACAGCCGGCGTAAGTCAAAAAATATACGGCGCGGTATTTTTTTATTGCCTTGGCTACTTCTTCGCTACGGCTGCCTTTTCCGATCATCCCTTTTAATCCTGCTTTAAGTAATGCCGGCGTAAACTTATCCATACGTGAACTTGTCGTCGGCCCGCAGGAGCCAATGATTTTTCCTTTGGGCGTTTTAGTAGGGCCGCAATAATAGAGAATTTGATTCTTCAAATCAATTGGTAAACGTCCACCTTTTTTTATCGCTTCAACCAGCCGCTTATGCGCCTGATCCCGCGCAGTATAGATTACGCCGCTTAAGAGAAATTTATCACCGGCTTTTAAATTTTTAATATCCATTTTTTTTAAATTTCTTTGGTTGCGCTACGAAGAGCATGGCAACTGATATTTACGGCTACCGGTAATCCGGCAATATGCGTGGGAGAAGTTTCGACGTTTACTCCTAAACACGTAGTCCTGCCTCCTAAACCCATTGGCCCGATATTTAATCGATTAATCTCTTTCAATAAATCCTGCTCTAATTTAGCAATACGACTGACGACTGACGACTGACGACTGACGACTTTCCTCAATAACGCTTTTTTTGCTAATAGCGCCGCATAATCCGCTGTCCCGCCGATACCCACACCCACAACATACGGCGGACAGGCATCCGGCCCGGCATTTTTAACTGCCTCGATAATAAATTTTTTAATCTCGCCTATTTGGGCGGTTGGATTAAACATCTTAAGTTGAGATTTGTTTTCACAGCCGAAGCCTTTAGGTAAAACCGTTAATTTAATCCGGCTGCCTTTAACGATATCTATATGCATTATAGGCGGCCCGTATTCCGGCTTGCTCCTTAATAATGGGTCTCTTATAACTGAATTCCTTAAAAAACCTTTTTTATACCCTAATTCTACGCCTTTATTTATTGCGGTTTTTAAATCACCGGCTATCTTTACGTTTTGGCCGAGCTCGACGAATACGCAAGGCATGCCCGTATCCTGACAGATGGCTAAACCTTCGCTCTTAGCGATTTTGGCATTCTTAATAATTGCGCCCAATATGTCCTTTGCCCTTTTATTTGTTTCTTTTAAATAGGCGACGTTGAGCTGCGCTAATACATCTTTTCTTAAAACCAGGTTCGCCCGGATACACAAATCGGCAACCGTATCCCTGATTTTATTTGCGGATATTATTCTCATCTTCTTTTATATTCGCGGCTGACCGTGGTTTTTATCCCGCCGCGGGGATTAAATTCGCCGATAATTTTTGCGCCGCGGGGGCGGCAACTCTTAACGAAATCTTCCAGGATTTTATTTACCGCGTGTTCATGGAATATCCCCACATCGCGGTAAGAATTAATATAGTATTTCAAAGACTTTAATTCTACACAGTATCTATCCGGAATGTATTCAATTCTAACCGTGGCAAAATCCGGCAAGCCTGTCTTAGGACAAATGCAGGTAAATTCCGGGATTTCTAAATTTATGGTATAAATTTTATCCGGATACTGATTCTTCCAAGTTTCGATTTTTGGCGTTTTAAGAGTTCTTACGTTTTTCTGTAGTCCTTCATATGAAGAATAATTTTTAATTTTCATTTCATCCCTATCTCTTTATGCATCTGCGGTATTACACAGGCCATTACATTCTCTTTTACGCAGATATTTTTAAAGTTTTCTAATTTGTCTTTTAGCTGATTATTATTTTCATAGCAGTTAGGCTGTAAAACCAAAACCGCGGATTTATTGATTTCTTTTATTACCTTTAGCGCTTCCTCTAAATCTTCCACTTTTGTGGATTGGCAAATTACCGCTTTCAGAAAAACTTCTTTACGGGAAGCCAGCTCTAAAAACCTGCGGTGCTCACCCCAAAAACCGCAAAGGCCGGTGGAACTGGGTAATTTTAAATCCATTGCCACAATATCCACATAATCTATCACTTCCTTTAACTCATCCGGCAGAGTACCGTTGGTTTCCAGGTAATTTCTAAGGCCGCCCTTTTGGGTCAATTTTAATATCTCTTTTAAAAAATCTTTCTGCAGCAGCGGTTCTCCTCCTGTAAATGATACCGAACGATGGTTGTCCTGATGCAGTTTTATTTCTTTAAACAATTCCTGCGGCTCGTATTCCCTGAAAGAATCCAATTTTGTATCGCAAAACCGGCAATTCAGGTTACAACCAAAAGAACGTACGAAGATTTGTTTTTCGCCTAAATAAATTCCTTCGCCCTGAACACTCTTATAAACTTCCGCAATTTTGCCTTTTATCATAAAGGGTCTTTTAGCCCGGCTTCCTTAAAGCCTCTTGCCCGAAAATAACAACTGTCACATTTACCGCAAGGCTTCTTTGTGCCCCGATAGCAAGACCAGGTCAATTCAAAAGGCACGCCTAAACTATTGCCTAATTTAATAATCCGGGCTTTGGTTTTACGGATTAAAGGAGTTTCTACGCTAATACTTCTTTTTCT